>JAIYDP010000436.1 GCA_027487435.1 Verrucomicrobiaceae bacterium
GGGCTCGAAGAACTCGGTATTATCACTCCCACACGCGTTCAAGAGGAAGCCATTCCATTTTTGTTAGAAAAGGGCAGCGATCTCATCGTCCAGGCACAAACCGGCACTGGCAAAACTGCAGCGTTTGGCTTGCCACTGTTGTCAAAAATCGATCCGAAATTGTCGCAGATTCAAGCCGTGGTCTTAGCTCCCACACGGGAACTCGCCAAACAAATCGCCAAGCAGCTTTTTCGTTTCACCAAGCACACCGAGAAAATTTTCACCGAAGCTCTCTGCGGTGGCGAAGACATGGATCGGCAAATCAATGCTCTGCAACGCCCCACGCATATCGTTGTTGCCACGCCGGGGCGACTTGTCGATTTGATCAAACGCAAGGCCCTGACGCTTGCCGCAGTGAAATATGTGGTAATCGATGAAGCCGATGAAATGCTCAGCATGGGTTTCAAAAAAGAGTTAGAACTCATCCTCGCGATGAGCCGTGATCGCCGCAGCACGTGGTTGTTTTCCGCGACCATCCCCGATGGCATCAAAGGCTTGATCAAAGATTACATGTCCGCCCAAGCGCAGACGCTGAAAATTGACCGAGCCCACGTCGTCAATCGCGATATCTCTCATTGCTTTCTTGTGAGCGCTCGCGATGAAAAAGTGGATCTGATTGCCGGGTTTCTCACCAAACAACAGGACAAACGTGGCATCATTTTTTGCCGCACACGTGCTGGCGCCATCGAGTTAGCGAAGCAACTCACCAAGAGAAATTTCCCTATCGATGTGATCCATGGCGATTTGATGCAAAAAGAACGCGACAAAGCCATGAGGGGCTTCAAAAAAAATCGCGCGCAGTTCCTCATCGCCACCGACGTCGCCGCTCGGGGCATCGATATAGATTCCCTGTCTTTTGTGATTCATCACCAATTACCAGAGCAAATCGAATACTACACCCATCGCAGTGGTAGGACTGGCCGTGCAGGAAAAAAAGGAATATCCCTCGTGCTACTCGACCCACGCGAACGCGCGAAACTCCATTCGCTAGAAAATGAACTAGCGATTACCTTCATGGAATGGAAATTCGCCTAAACCCCCGGTGAGTGAAGCAAAAGTAAGCTGCGCGAAATCAATCGTGCCTCGTATGTAGCAAAAAAATCCATTTACATCTCAAAAAATGTAAACACATTGTGATTTATGAAGAGATTCTTGAGCTACATTTTTTGGTTTTTTGTGACGAAGGAATTACCTGCTGCGGTCATCATTGATAACTTTCGCACTGGAGCTCTCGCCTTTACTTCTACAACTACCATTCGTCAAAACGGCCTAGAAACGAGCCACGTTTGGGGCGGTCAGCGAACGGTCAGCGGCAACGCTCTCAACGCCGCAGCTACGGATGCACAAGTCGATACCACAAAAGGTGTATTTTCCTACTCCAGTCAAAGCTACGGCTACTTTACCCTCAGTTACACCATCGATTCACAGCGGCAAATGGATCTAATCGGAGCGGGTTACACGGCTTTTCGCATGGACTTTTCCTACGTGGATCCCAGCTTTTGGCGTGGACTTTACGATCTCACTGTTAATGGAGTTCGGCACAACGTATCGATCCCATTATTTGCCGTCGAGGGAGCTGGAGTCATCGAAGTGCCATTTTCTCGATTTACCAACCAGCCGACTTTCACCCCGCGTGAGATCATTTTTTCGGCTTCGCGGGTTGAGCCGAATCTACGAATGGAACTTTCCTCCCTATCGGTCATTCCCGAGCCTCGAATTCCCCTGCTCCTTGCCATCGCGGCGGTTTTCACGGCAGTCTCTCGCGGAAAAAAGCGAGGAGAAATCTTGGGGCAGCTCCGCGTATAGAGAGTTAATATGCTCTTTCACCGGTTATGGATGCTGAAAGATCGATTTCTGAAATCATGAAACTTCAGTGACCTTTTTCTGCGAAGGTGTTGGAGGATAAGTCGCGGCGTTCGCGGGAGCGCGGTGAGAAAAGGGTGGGGATGCCGGGGGCGGGGTGAGCTTCGCGGAGCTGGTGGGTGAGGTATTGTTTGTAGGAATCCTTGAGCAGTGCTTTGTCGTTGAGGAAGAGAATGTAGGTGGGCACGGGGACGATCTCGCTGGTGCGGTCTTTGGCGATGGTGGCGTAGTAGAGCTTCATGCGCTTGTTGCCGAGCTTCGAGTCGATCGGTGGCGGGGTTTTTTCAATGGCGGCTTGCAGGATGCGATTGAGCTGGCCAGTACCAGGAATCTTGCGGGATTCGTTGCGGATGCGCAGAGATTGCTTGAGGACTTGTTCTACGGCTTCGTTTTCTTTGGCGGAGACGATGACGAAAGGGGCGTAATCGAGGAAAAATAATTCGCGGCGGACGTGTTCGGTGGCGTCTTCGATGCGGGCTTTGCGCTTGGCTCCGGGGTGATAGAGGTCGAACTTGTTCAGTACGATGAGGCAGGGCTTTTCCTCGGCAAGAATGAGCTGGGCGATTTTCCGATCTTGCGCCGTGATGCCTGCGGCGAGGTCGATAACGAGCAAGGTGAGGTCCGCGCGGCGAATGGCTTTCTCGGTGCGCATGGCGGAGAAAACTTCTACCGAGGTGTCGCGACGCGAGCGGGGGCGAAGACCCGCTGTATCTATGAGAGTGAAGTGCTCTTTTTGGAAGGTGCAGGGCAGATCGATGGCATCGCGTGTGGTGCCAGCGACTTCGGAAACGATGGTGCGTTGATCATGAAGGATGGCGTTAGCGAGGGAGGATTTGCCGGCGTTGGGTTTGCCAACGATGGCGATGCGCATGCCTTCGGGTTGCTTTTCTTCGGGGCTTGTTTCATCAGCAAAGGGGGCGATGGCGGCATCGATGGCATCATTGAGGAGGTAGAATTGTCGTCCATGTTCAGCGGATATCGCGATGCCGGTGCCGAGGCCAAGGCGGGAGAATTCTGCCCAAGAGGCTTCGTGTTTGTCATGATCGACTTTGTTGATGATGAGGAGAACGGTAGCTTTGGCTTTGCGGAGCTTTTGTCCAAGAGCCAGATCGATGGGGGTGAGGCCTTCGTGGGCATCGACAACGAAAAGGATTACGTTGCAAGTGGCGATGGCGATATCCACCTCAAAGGCGACTTGTTCGGCAAAGCCATCATCGAGGGTCGCGCCGATGCCGCCGGTATCGACGATATCGCAGGGGATGGTGGTGGTTTTGCAAGGCGCAGAGATCCGGTCACGGGTGACGCCCGGCTGATCGTGGACGATGGCGATTTTTCGCCCTGCGAGGCGATTGAAGATGGCGGATTTCCCGACGTTCGGGCGGCCAACGATGGCGATGGTAGGCATGGGCGGGAGTATGAGCCATTCGCGCAAGATAACCAAGAGCGAAATTTTTTGTGCTGAAATGAACTAGGGACGTGGTGGTGATTTTTCGACGGCTTTGATGATGACGAGGTAGTAAATCGTGCCGAAAATGTAGAGAATGCCCGTGGCGAGGAAGACGCTCCAGTAGGGGAAGTCCATGGAGCGGAGAGCTTGGAAAATCCGCGCGGCAAGCCACCAAGAACCACTCCAGATGGCTCCACTACAGGCGCTGATGAGTTCGCGATTGCGTTCACCAACGTAGTTCATGGTGAGTTCGCTGACGGCTGGGCCAGCCATGCTCATCAGGGGTTGGCGTAGGATAAAGCAGCCGATGGCGAGGGGTACGGCCGCAGACCAGTCGCGCCAGACTTCTGTGAAGCCCATGAGAAGAAGCAGGACTACGGCGGTGAGTTGCACCCCGATGATGGCTCCGCGCCAGCCGAAGCGGCGTCTCACTTCGGGAACGAGAAGTCCGGCGCATAGCATGAGCACGTTGCTGAAAGAAGAGTAGGCGGAGTAATCGGCAGAGGATAGGCCATGAACATTGCTGAAGAAGAGGTTCATGAATTGGATGCTGAGACCTGCACCCGTAGCGATGATCAGGCAGGGGATGAGAGCTCGAAGCATGATGGGGATGTCTTTTTTATCCAGATGGAGCCAGTGCGTATGGTTCTGATCCGAAGGGGGAGGATTAGGGAGTTTGATAAAGCAGAGCGGGGCGGCTAGGCCAAGTGTGGTGAGAACCATTAAGGTGGCGTATTCGTCGAGTAAGATGGTGCTGCCAAACCACGATAGATGGTGGATTTTTTGCATGGCCCAAGCCAAAAGACCTCCGCAGACGCTGGCGGCGGCCCAGGAGGCAAACATTAGGCTGAGAGCTTCACTAGCATGATCAGGACGGACGATGCGCAAGACCATGGGCATGTTGGCGACGTTGATGATGAGGCTAGTGACACCCATGAGTAGGAAGCACCATGAGGCGAGGGTCATGGAGTGCGATTGCACAGCCATGAGGGAGAGCAGGGAGGCGATGGGAAAGAGCGCGGCGCTCCAGACGATAGGACTTTTGAGATGTTTTTTTCGTAGCCAAAGTCCCGCAGGGATGGCGAGGAAGAAGGTGGCGACGTAGCGATGTGAGGTGAGTGCGGCGATGGCCGGATCATCCAAGGCGTGCGATTGTAAAAAGAGATTGAGGAGAAGAAATTGCGCCGCGTGGATCAGGTTGAGCAGGAAATTCCCTGCCGCATAGAGCATGATGCTTTTTGGTAGATTGGCATAATGTTTGAGCCATAAGGGAAGATGAGACATGGATTGCAAGAAAGCCTCCGTTTCCAGGACATAGGGGGACAGAGATGGGTGGTGGAGTGAGCTGTTGCACTGATGCAACAACGTGGTGCCCAGAGAGCAAACCGGGCGCGAAGGAGCGTGCGAGACCGTATGGGTGAGGTCAAGGGCAAAGAGCTAGCCTACAAGCTAGGCAGCAGAATTTCAGATTTCGTGTTCGATGGGTTGAAGTTGCCGATCGAATGTGGACGAAAATTTTCTAATATTTTTGCTTGCATCACGAGCGAGGTTTCTTGTATCGTTCGCGTCCACCCACGAAAGTGGAGCGGAATTCCGGTTTAGCTCAGCGGTAGAGCGGATGGCTGTTAACCATTAGGTCCTAGGTTCGAATCCTAGAACCGGAGCCAATAAAAAGCCTCGATCCTTATCGGATTGAGGTTTTTTCGTTTGTAGCGGTAGGAACCTATCGCGGGGAATAGGCCGTTCCGGGTCTTTTGACGTGAAATGATAACAACGAAATGAACCAGACCCGTTCCATGCTGAAGCATATCGTCGCGATAAGTCGGGGCATTCTTTACGATCGTCGGGAAAGGCGGCGCTGGATGGGGCGCTTTACACTGGTTGTGATTGGCTATTTTGCCATAGGCCTATGGGTGCTGGATTCTTGGTTGGGACAGTCGTTGATACGAATGGCCTTGTATTGGCTCGTTTGCACGTTGATGGCCTTGATGCTAGTTATTTTTGCGCTCTATGATGTGCTGCGCACGTTACGTGAGGAACGCGAACGAAGGGATGTCGATTGAACCCGAAAATCCGAGTTCCATGTCGCTTCGGTTGGCCTATTGTTTTTGCGGAACCGTGATGAGAAGTTCCGATGCAAAAATGCAAGCTGGGGAAATCACCTGCATGTCGTAAGGGATATTTTTGCCATAGTGTTCTGCAAGCTTTTGTCGTACCAAGCTTGAGCTAAGATCAAAAGTGCGAAGCTGCTTGAGCGACCCGAGTTCGATGCCTGTCGTTTTTTGATAGGCTTTCCAGACCAATTCGGAGCAATAGAATTTTTCATCTGTCCAACGGAATTGCAAATCATAATTCTTGCCCAAATACGACAGAGCTTCCTGTTGCACTTTGGCAAAATCGATCCTTTCTCGATCACGCAGTCGCTTGATCTCATATTTTCCATTCCTACCTCTCTTTATCCATTCGTCTAAGGGAGTGCGCTTCACGGGTTGCACCGCCTCATACACAAAAGGCTTTCCATCGGTGATGAAAACAACACCTACATGTGTATATTCAGAACGTGTTGCTGTTGCGATAGCGTCAGAAAGTCGGGAAGTTGATCGTTGAAATACGATGTCGCCGTTTTCTATCCCTGCGGCTTGCAATGCTGAAAACCCTAGCGCGCAAAGAAGGATCAGTGCGACACGGAAGGGAATGAGTATCGATAGACTGTGATCTATAGTATTCCAAATCGACGGAAGCTTTGTCCTGTGGTGAGTGGATCGATTGGTTTTCATCATTGCAGCGTTGTTGATTAGCCGAGAATTTTTTTACGCAAAAGATCAGTTGCAAGTTTCGGATTTGGCTTGGATGTTGCGGCTTTCATCAACTGTCCTGTGAGGAAGTTGAGCAACTTTTCGTTGCCGGCTGCAATCTCAGCGACTTTATCTGGATGCGCAGCGATCACCTCATCACACAAGGCGTCTAGGGCACCTGTGTCTGTTGGTTTGAAGCCTAACATGTCAGCAATGTCTTTTGCCGAACGCTCGGGACTGCTCACCATGGCATCTAGAACCTCTCGTGCTTGGTTGCTGGCAAGCGTGCCGTCTTCCACGAGTCGCAGTAGGCCGATCATGGCATTGGCGCTAACGGGGCATTGCTCTATGGGGATGAGGCGTTCATTGAGAGCGCCTAGCAAATTGTTAATCAGAAAATTCGCCGCCTTCTTTGCAGAAATTCCTGGCTCCAAGGTCGCTTCGAAATATCGTGAGAGAGCAATGTCGGAACAAAGCACATTCGCGTCGTAGCGGCTGAGGGCAAAGTCCCTTTCGTAGCGGGCAGAGCGCAAGTGTGGCACTTCTGGCACCATTCCACTCATTTTTTCAACGATTTCTGCGGTCTCTAGAGGTAGTAAATCGGGGCAAGGAAAGTAGCGATAGTCGTGCGCGTCTTCCTTGGTGCGCATCAACTGCGACTCACCACGGTCATCATCCCAGCGGCGTGTGGATTGAATTTGGGCAATCCCGCGATTCAACTCATCGGTCTGCCGTTCAATTTCAAAATGAATTGCACGTCGAACGGCAGATGTGGAATTCAGGTTTTTCAATTCTACCTTTGCTCCCAGAGGATCGCTGGCGTGCTTGCGTAAGGAAATATTCACATCGCAACGCATCTGTCCCTTTTCCATATCAGCATCAGAGATTTCGCCTTGTTGCAGAATCATTTGCAAGGTTCGTAAGTAGGCAAATGCTTCTTCTGCGGTTTCTAAATCCGGCTCGGAAACAATTTCCATGAGTGGGGTGCCAGCTCGATTGTAATCGATCAACGATGCATTGCCCAAGTGTGTTGATTTTGCGACATCCTCCTCAAGGTGAATGCGGTTTAAGCGGATCATGATGCCCGGACGAGCAATGGATTTCTGCGCATCGTTGGGATAGCAATGATCGTAGAGGGGCACTTCGCCGCCGATGCACAAGGGAAGCTCCATCTGCGTGGTCTGGTAATTTTTCGGCATATCCGGATAAAAATAATTTTTCCGATCCCACTTCGAAACGGGCGGTGTAGTGCAGCCAAGCATCATGCCTGCGAGAATGGTTTTTTCAATCGCTTTGCGATTCAACACGGGAAGCGCACCAGGTAGGCCGAGACAGACGGGGCAAACATTGGTATTCGGTTCGTCGCCAAAGGATGTAGCGCAAGCGCAAAACATCTTGGTGGCGGTGTTGACTTGGCAGTGGACTTCTAAGCCTATGGTAACGAGATACATGACAGACAGATGGAATCATGAGGAAGCGCGTCGCACTTGGCAAGAACAACGGCTTGCATTTCCCATCAATATTCTTTGTGGATCAATTCCATCAGCGCCTTCTGAAGTCGCGGATCATCCAAAGCTTTTTGGATGGTAGGATCACGCAACATTTCGGAAAAACGTTTCTTTTTCGCCATTTCAAGCAGGCGTGGGTCATTCATTACGCCTTCTTGGAGTAGCTGCGCATCGCGCACGGGGATAGCGCGGGGAATGTGCTCTTCACTCGCCATCGATACCAATTTTGCGAGGGTAATCCGTCGCGGATCTGTCAGTGGGTCGAGTCGCTGCATCCAAGCAGGTGGGATGTATTGATCGATGGTTTGCTTTAGCAATGTCGCGGTGTGCGGAATGGCGGGGTGTTCGATTTCTTGTAGCGTGCCTACATGCCGCACCGCCGTCGCCACAACAACGCAGATCAGTGAAGTGGGAACCAAACTCAAGAATATCGACGTAATTTTTCCCGCCAGCGAACTCGGTGCCGCTGCTGCGTTGCCAAATGGACGCAAGAGCAGTCGCAGCATTTTCTGTAACGCAACAAACGTACCAAATCCCGCTAGGATGGGCAGCACAAATGGCGTCCAGAGAGGCGGGTGTTCCATCATTCGCTGGCCGATGCCGGGCGTTTCGATCCACACCCAATAGCCTGCCATTACTGCCACGGCGAGCATCGCGCTGGCTGTGATCATGCGAAAAACGCCACGCATCAGCGCGAACGCAGCACACATGGCACCTATGACTAAGACAAAGCCGCCGACACTCATCTGCGAAAACGACTCCTGCAACAGCGACAACATGGCTCAAGGTAGGCGCGATGACTCTCAGGGAAAAGCGGAAATCATTCAGAGCGGGAAAAAACCTGTTCGGGTCATCTGCCGCGCAGGCAGTCTTTCACGGTCTTGCGATTCAAAAAAATCAGCACTGCGATGGGATAAACGCAAAAAAGCAGGGTGTTGATGATGGTATTGAGCAAACTCATTTCTCCGCCCGTAGTGTTCAGGCCTTTTTCTTGTGCAAGTGTTTTCATTCCCTCGATCATTCGTTGCAATTCAGGTCCTATGTAAATGACCGAGAGTGCTCCGATGACGATTTTTGTGACAATCGAGGCTACCGCGTAATACAGAGACAAGCGTCTCCCGTAATCACGGGCTTTCAAGAGTCCAAAGCCCGCGATGCATAGCAGGAATGTCAGCACACAACAGCCGACCAATTGGATCCACATGATCCATGAAACACTTGCGGCAAAATTCGTCACGCGCTGAATGACCTCGCGATCCTCAGCAGAAACTCCGGGTGGGATTTGATTCGCCAAAGTCGCAAAAAAGATGATGACAGCCGATCCTCCCACAAAGCAAATGAAGCCACAAAATGCGACCACCCAATGCAGGATTCCAAATAATTTGATTTCAGCAGGATGCTTTAGCAGATGCTCAGGTACATCTGCTAGTTCCGAACCGCCATCGAACAGAGTGGGCTCATGAAATGGTGGCGGGGTATGCATCGGATCAATCTGTTCGGAAAGAAAGGTAGCGCCTTTAAATCAATTTCCGTTAGCATCGCTATCATCATCGACGCCTGATTTACGGTTATTGATCATTTTAGCCGAGTCATCTTCCCCGCCGTCAGGTAGGATCTCTTGCAGCAAGCGATTGATTCCTTCATCGGCGATGGTGCTTTGAGGGAAAACTTTCTGAGCGCGGAGATACCAGGCGAAAGCTGATCCTGTTTGTTTCGGCATACGCTTTTCAAGCTGTTGCGCTTTGTTGATGGCTTTGGTGAAGTCAGCAACTTTGGGCGCTAGGAGTTCCAGTTCGCGGCCGAGCTTTGGATCATCTGGGAAGCGTTCGCGTACCTTGGCCAATTGCTCATAAGCAGCGTAATCTTGTCCCATATTGGAAAACTCATTGGCCTTGGCGATAGAGGATTCGATGCTTCTCAGGTTATTGATGATCTCATTGAAGGCACTCAGGCGTTGTGGGTCGTTTGCAATTGCTGGAGCGATGCGATATTGATCGGTGAAAATTTGTCGGTAATTGTTTTCATTCAGCAGTCGATCAAAGTCGTTACGAGCCACGTTGACGCCACCTAGATCATCTACCATCTTATCAAATTCTGCAAGCTTTGGATTTTGTGGCCAAACTTCCATAGCTTTCTTGATCTCCTCGCGTGCTTTGTCGATTTCATTGCCCGCCGCGTGAGTTTTGGCAGTCATGATGTGCATGTTTGAGACGCGTGTATAAGTCGCAATGGCAGAATCTGCTTTGTTGGCATTATAATCTGTCGACATCGTCTTCATGCGATTGTTGATCTCAGTAGCTGTCGAGTAATCTTTCATGTCGATGGCCGAAAGCAACTTGTAAGACTCGCGGACAAACTCCAGTACTTTACGTTTACGCTCGCGCGGCAAGGTGCGGATTCCTGGCATGAATTCGCCCACGGCATAGGCTTCGGATAAGCGTTTGGCGGCGGATTCAAGTTCTTTTCTGTCAGCTAGGAAATTAAAGGCTTCTACGCCCTTATCGCAATCGCGGATAAATTCCGAGGAAAAGCTATCAAGGCTGGCAACGGTCGGGCTAAAGCCTACGGCCTCATTGAAGAGTTTGTTGGTGTCAGAATTTTTGTCGATGTGCAGCTTGTTGTCGCCATCGGACCAGATTTGATTGTAAAAGCGTGATGCCATCAAAACGTGCTGGAAGCGACGCTGGATGAACATTTGCATCATCAGAGCTTGGTATTGAATCTTCGCTTGGACGATTTGCACCTCGCTCTTGAGTTCGTTTTTCTTTTTCAAGGCCTCAATTTCAGCGACGCGGCGCACGTAGTCGGCATAGCGCATCGATTGGACACCACGTCCTGTATCTTGGGCTGGTCCAGATCTTTGGCCTGGGCCGCCGTTTCCACCGCCACCATTCTGACCACCACCACCGCCCGTGCCAGTGCTAGCAGTTTGATTCATGACGTTATCCCTTTCGGTTGCCTGCCAATCAGCTTTGCGGATAACATCATTTTTCTCTTCCTCCAAAGACTTCATGAGGTCTTTTGCGGCAGCTACGTTGTTTTTTGACATCCATGCTACGTAGATAGCCTGGGAGAGTGAATCGCACAATTTGGCGTCTCCTGGGTAACTGGAGGCCTTGGGCAGGAGCTTGACTGCTGCGGATAGGTTCGGTCCTCCTGGTTGGTGGGGAGAAACGAGAGTAAGAATTTTGTCGATGGTTGCGCGATACTCTTGGGCCTCTAGCGAGTCATCTTCAGGCTCATTGAGATAGCGCTCAAAACGTGCGGCGAACAACCGTTGGTCGGCAATGGCAAAATTTTTGCCGTTGAATGATACGGTCTCAGCTGAGGGATCGAGGATCGGCACTTCATTGCCAAACAACGGTGCCGCTTTTTCTTGAGGCGGGCGTTCGATGGTGGTGTTGCCGCCTCCTTGGTTGGAGGGTTGGTTGCCGCTTGGCGCTTGTCCTGGTGGTGGACGATAGACTTGGGCGAGTGCTGGTAGGCAAAGGAGGGTGAGCAGAAATCGTTGTTTCATACTAAGTTGTGGCTTGGGTGTTTATTGACGTTGGATATCGAGTGCGACAGGGATTCCGCCCTCGCGCACTCTTACTTTGATGGAGAGTTTTTGTTCACGTTCGATGTTGAGGCTGTTAAATTGAGCGGGAATTTCAATGCCGATGAGAGCTTCGCTTTCTTCATCAAGCAAAGAAACCACTTGACCCTCATCTCTTGGCCAGCGTTGATCCACCGTGCCTTGGATAAGGTATTCGTTGCCTCGAAAAGAGTTGCCGTTTTCGCAAAAATCATCGACTTTCATTTTTGCTACGCCTTTCATTTTTTCACCAGAACCCTTGAGGAAATACCGTATGCCAAAGAAGCTAACGACAAGAAAAGCTACAATGCCAATAACGGCAATCACATTGGGTCCAGAGCTAGCGCGGCGTGGCATAGCATAGTAGTAGCACATTTCTACGATCTGTGGAGAAAAAAAATCAGAAAGTCATGACATGGATTTTGCCGTGAAATTCGAAGCATGGTGCCAGATCTTCTCTAGCGCGAGCATGATCCCGAAATCCGAAGTTGACCGCGGTTACTGCCATCCGCCATTTGCCGTGCCTATCATTTCAGGCCTTGGGCAAGCAACATTGGATGCAAGCCACTTCGACCGTGAAATCTCACGCACAGCAAAGCATCGCGATCCCTGTCTCGCGTTGAAATTCGGATCTTGGGCTTATTTTTCGAGAGCGGCAGCGCGTTCGAGAAGTGCTTTGGCGGCTTGCTCATTTTTTCCTTGAGCTTGCCACCAAGAGGCAAGCTTGCGGAGGGCGCGAGGAGCGTCTGTTTTATTTTCTCGGGGATAGAGGGTAATAGCGCTTCGAAGCGTTTTTTCAGCTTCTTCTTGATCGCCATTGTCCCAGAAAGCCTCTGCTGCTGCGGTAAGGTAATGCGGATTTTTGCAAGGTTCTTTGGTGTTTATTGCGGCTGCTTTACGAAATAATTCCACAGCCTTTTTTTGACTCTGAGGATTTTCATGGACTGCCACAGCGAGCATCCACGCCAGTTTTTGCGACTCGGTGAATTCCGTGCAGGCCTGTTCCAATATCGTAGTCGCTTTGGTTTGATCTTTCGCTGCAAGCCATTCTTGCGCCAATGCAATGAATTCTTCCTCGTCACCTCCGCGAATGCGTAAGACTTCGGTTCGATGATGCCTAGCAACGGGGATTTTGTTCTGTTTGTCGTAAAATTTTGCCAATGCTTGGTGGGCAATGTGTTTCTCGGCGTCGATGCGCAATACTTCTAGCAGCTCCTTTTCTCCAGCTTCGTTCTGTTGATCATCAAGGAACAAGATTCCGAGGCGAACGCGCATGTCGATCGATGCCGGGTTCGCAGCAATATGGCGGGTAAGGATGTCAATCGCTCCCTTTTTGTCGCCTAGTTTGTGGAGGTTGTCGGCCGCATTTCGTGCGGTGAAGGGATTTTCTGGCTCTGCGTCGAAACGTTGCGTATGCAAAAGCGTAAGCGCTTGTTTGTCTTTGGCATCATCTGCCTGTTTCATGAAGCTCGCCATGGACTCTGCTGTGGCCGGATCGGCGTCGGGACGATTGAGGTATTCGCGGTAGGTTGCTTGGGCTTGGTCACGATGCCCTCGCTGTTCATGGAGGCGAAAAAGACGATACCAAACGTTTGCTGAGGAGGGAAATCGAGTTTTCGCTTGTTCCAAGGTGTGCTTGGCGAGGTTGAGTGCAATTTCGTCACCTTCGCCAACGTCACGCAAAAAATCGGCATACATCAATTGTGCATCGACGGAGTCTGGCTTTGCTGCGGCAAATTCTCGATACGTGGTTGAAGCACCGCGCATGTCTCCCTGCGCAAGAAGCTCTGTGGCACGGCGTTTTGTTTGCTCCAATTCTTTTTCGAGATCTGCCTGTGTTGCATCAGATTTTTCTCCTGTCGGAGTTCCGCGGCTAAGCTCGTCCGCCTTTAGCAATCCGATCAATAGCAAGGGTAGCACACAGGCTCGGATACTCGATGCTTTCATAGAGAATTCGCTTCTAACAACTCATTTTTTCCGGATGGCTACGGTAGCAAAAACAATCACTCCGAAGAAAATGCCAGCAATCAATACGACCCAAAATTCTTGATCTTGCATCAGTTTACGAGGTGCATTCATGCCGAATACAGTTACCAAGGTCATGAGTGGAAAAAAGAACGCCGCGAGTCTGTTGAGGCGCTGCGCCTCTCGACTCGATTCATACGCCGCCGAAGCTTGCATGCTGGCACTCTCAGCAAGTGAGTAATCCATTCCTGCTCGGGCGTCCGCAGCGACGAGCTCGATCGCTCGCTCCAAATCGGCTGCTTGATCGCGGAAACTAATCATCCGCGTTTCGTCAGGTCGTAGCTCGCGTGCAGATTGCAAGACATCGAGCATGCTGCGTGTCGTTCGTTGCATCGGGTGCATGTGCCGCATCACATCAAAGTACTGCCGAGGCGTTTTTGCTTGTTCTACTTCATCATCCAAACGGTGTATCATCGTTCGATAGGCCACGAGGTGGCTTTCTAGTGCGGAAAGCCCACCGCCTGTTGGCGAGCTTTTCCATTCGCCGCTAGGATTGCGCCAAAAAACTACCGCCGTCCGCCGCTCGTCGTCTTCGGCTACGGGCGGAGCATGCAGCAATATCAGCAAATGCCCTTCCTCGTCCATGATTCTCTGCTTGCCCACCGATTCCCCTAAGCGCTTGCGAATACTCACGGGCAAATCCCACGTCTTGGGGATGTAGTTCTGTCGTTCCATACGCTCCGATTCCAGCAGAGGCGCGGCAATATGACAAGCTCGCAGCGATGAGAAAAATCACCTGCTTTTCTCATCGTCCATTTTGCCTGATGTGCACGTTCTTCTTGATCCTCAAGAAATACCTCCCCTGCAACATCCCACCAATTGCCAATTGTTAAGTTTTTGTAAATCCTGTGGCGCTCCTCAGCGATTTTGGCTATGTCATTTACCTATGGCGCATGCACCGTTGCATATCCTTATGGTCGATGATGATCGCAAGCTTTGCGGCTTGGTCTCTGACTACCTGCAAAGCCTCGGCTATCGTGTGGACACTTGTCACCGTGGCGATGAGGGGTTGGCAAAAATTCTCGCCATTACTTATGATGCAGTGATTGTCGATGTCATGATGCCCGGTCTCAATGGATTGGAATTGATGCGCGAACTGCGCAAATCTTCTGACGTTCCTGTGCTCATGCTTACCGCTCTTGGCGAGGAATCAGACCGAATCGCTGGGCTGGATCTCGGGGCTGACGACTACTTGCCTAAGACATTTTCCACCCGCGAGTTGCTTGCTCGGCTGCGTGCCGTGACCAGGCGCGGGCAACGCATCCAAGACCAAAAACGTTCCGCTCACGAGCGATTGTCATGGAAGGGTCTGACTCTTTGTGAGTCATCTCGCCAAGTCACTCTCCATGGCGCAACGTTAGACCTGACGGCTCTGGAATTTGATATTCTGATTAGCCTCATGCGTTCTGGAGGTCGCGTGAAATCGCGTGAAGCTTTGATCGAGGAGGTGTCAGCTCGCCGATTCGATGCGTTTGATCGCTCGATCGATGTTCACATTTCCAGCCTTCGAAAAAAACTCGGAGATGATGCTAAAGACCCGCACTTCATCCGCACCGTTCGCAGCGTAGGCTACATCTTTGGCGAACCTGCTGGCCCAGAGCAAAAGGAGGTAACGCCATGACTTCGCGCCCGAGTCTGCCATTGCTCGGCAAAATGATCTTGTGGTTGCTTCTTCACTTTCTCCTGCTGATCGCCATTGCCGCAGGTCTAGCCGCTTGGCAATTTCGTAGTGGCCTCGATGCCCTACTACGCAGTCCCGCAGGCGACCGCCTCCGCATCCGCGGTGAACAAGTCGCGGCTCAACTGCGTAGCTTGCCGCCATCCCAATGGCAACCAATCATCGACTCGCTGAATCAGGAGTATTCCGTGAAATCAGATGTCTTGATGCCTCATGGCGATTTCCTTCATCACATTTTAGAAAATATTCCACCCGTCATCGATGAGCGTCTGCGCAGGGACGAGCGCAATCCACCTCAGGGTCAGCTTAGACCGGATCGAGGATACGATCCCGATCCCCCGCCTCATCTGATGGATGATTTTCCAGGCGATGAGCTCGATGAAGAACGGCCAGCTCCTCGTCGTCGTCCACCGCCGCGTCGCGAGCCTGAGGAGAAATTTACTCCGCCGCCATCATTTCGCGCCGTACAACCCCTCTTTCTCGTCACTCATCAGGAGCAATACTGGGTCGCAGTAAACTTACCCCTAGATCCACAGAAACGCCCAGATCACGTTACGTGGATCATTCGCTCAGATGATTTAAGTGGAAATGGATTATTCTTCGATTTCAAGCCTATCCTCTTCGCCGCATGCGCCATCATTTTCCTCTCCGTGCTGTTTTGGATCCCCTTTGCCTTCCATCTCACTCGATACGTCAAAAAACTTCATCGCGCCACAGAACAGATCGCCTCAGGAAATTTCCACGTGATCCTCGGCGGTAAACGCAGAGATGAACTCGGCAGTCTCGGTGTCGCCATTACAGGCATGGCGGCACGCATCGATCAGCTCCTCACCGGCCAAAAGCGATTCCTTGGCGATGTCGCACACGAGCTTTGCTCACCTCTTGCTCGCCTACGCACTGGCATTGGAATCCTCGAACATCGATTGCCAGAAGGAGAAAAGCAGCGTCTTTCTTCCATCGAAGAAGATGCTCAAGAACTCGCCACCCTCATTGATGAATTGCTTGATTTCACTCGCTCCTCGAATGCCATTCGCAACACTCCACTCGTTGCACTGTCCCTAAACACCATCATTGAATCCAGTCGAAATCAGGAAATTCCAGACCATCCCGTCGTCATCGCTATCCCTGATTCATGCGATGTGCTGGGCGAGGATCGTCTCCTCAAGCGCGCCATCAGCAATATCTTCCGCAACATTCATCGACACGCTGGAGAACAGGCATGCGTCACCATTGGCACAGAGATTTATGCAGAAAGTGTGACTCTCACCATTTCGGATGACGGTCCTGGAATCCCCGAAGATCAACACGAACGCATCTTTGAACCGTTCTATCGCCTCGATGCCTCGCGTGCACGAGATACCGGCGGCACTGGACTTGGACTTGCCATCGTGCGCAACTGCTTACTCGCCTGCGCAGCTTCCATACGCACAAACCCACAAAAAACTCCCGGTCTTCACCTCGTCATCACTCTAAAACGCCCGTAAACACAAGCCTTTCCAGCTCTCAGCAACGTCCATGCCTTGGCATGGACGTTTTTTTTCATTTTACTACTAAGTGCCTAGTATTGAGTTGATTCGCGTTGAAAACCACAACAACAGCTAAAAAATCGGCAAGGTGAGGATGGGGAA
>JAIYDP010000164.1 GCA_027487435.1 Verrucomicrobiaceae bacterium
AAGAGCCTTGGAAGGGGAATGGGGGGGGGGGGGGTGCTGTGGAGGAAGTGGGCGAGCGAAGGAAAGGAGGGGTAGGAGGGAAAGGTGGTTGATGCTGGGGGTTTGATGGCTTGACGCATGGGAGAGGATGGAGGGGAGGTGGGGGACGGTGAGAGATTGTGAGGGCAAGGACGAGACGAGGACATTGTCCAAACAATGGCGCTCACGTTCAAAGCGTTGGGAGCTGAGCGGTCAAATCGTTGATTGACCTTGATTGACAACGTGATGGGTCGACAGTTCGACGTGCACATGCACGCGTTCTCATCCTACAGCGAGGTCTGCGGTTGCTCTGGATCAACGTGGGGCGAGTCATGATGGTGATTTCAAACTTCACTCGGTTGGGTACAACCTCCCGCCATGGCCGCCCACAAGTCGTGCGCTCGCAGCTGAAGGCGTCAGCGCATGCAGGGAGAGGCCGAACCTAACTTCGCCCATAGTTTCGCTGAGCAAATTCAGTCTGTCTGAGCCCCTCTACCCCCTCGCGTCTAGAAGCACTTCCGATGCACAATCGACGGTCCCGCCTCGTCGAACTCCGCCCTGCTGATCCACATCTGCTGGAACGACGCCAACGACGCCAAGATCGACCCCCCAATCCACACGGAGTACTTTCTCTCCTCCGGCGCAACAACCTTCACCTTGATAGACGCTGGCGCCATGCCTGAGATCTCCTTGTGCATGCGCGCCGGCAGACCCGGGAACATCGTGGTGCCGCCTGAGAGGACGATGTTGCTGTACAAGTCCTTCCGGATGTCAATGTCGCACTTGAGGATGGACGCGTTGGTGATTTCGTGGATGCCGCCGGACTCGATGCCAAGCAGGTCCGGCTGAAACAGCGCCTCAGGGCAGCGGAACCTCTCGTTGCCGAGCGCGATGACTTGGCCGTCGGGGAGGGTGTACTGATTCTCACACGACGACGACGACGCAGACGCCTTCATCTCCTCGTTGAAGTCGAGCGCAACGTACGCGATCTTCTCCTTGATGTCTCGCACAATCTCACGATCCGCCGAGCTCCGCATGGAGATGCCCCGCTCCGTCAGAAGCGTGCAGAGGTGGTCCGTCAGGTCCCGCCCCGCCAAGTCCAGCCGCATGATGGCATGGGGCAGCGCGTAGCCTTCGTAAATGGGCACAGTGTGCGACACCCCATCGCCGGCGTCGAGTACAATGCCCGTCGTCCTGCCTGACGCGTACAGCGACAGCACCGCCTGGATGTTGACGTACATCGCCGGCACGTTGAACGTCTCAAACATAATCGACGTCATCTTCTCGCGGTTCGCTTTCGGGTTCAGCGGCGCCTCCGTCAGCAGCACCTGCACGCGTCAGCGCAACATCACCCCTGCGCGCGCACCGGGTGCTCCTCCGGCGCCATGCGCAGCTCGTTGTAGAACGTGTGGTGCCAGATCTTCTCCATGTCGTCCCAGTTCATGACAATGCCGTGCTCAATCGGGTACCTCATCGCCAGCACTCCGCGGCGGCTTTGCGCCTCGTCGCCTACGTACAGCTCCTTGTTAGCCATGGCGGTCATGACGCCTTGGTAGCGCGGGCGGCCGACGATGGAGCTGAAGACGGCGCGCGGTGCGTCGTCGCCTGCGACGCCGGCCTTGACGACGCCGGAGCCGTTGTCGATGACGAGTGCAGTGTAGTCGAGGTCTGCCATGATTGTTGTTGTTTGCGAAAGGGGGTTGCGCTAAAAAGTCTTAAATATGAGTTGTTAGTACCCCATGCGGCGGCGACAGGCGGCGCCGAAAGAGGAATCGTGGAGCCAAATCAGGCGTTTGCTCATCCTCAAGGGAACACTTAAGGACCGAGCGCCAAGACCAATCGGGGCCTGCGACGGGAAGGCGCTACGCATAGCTTTTGGCGGACGGGACAAAAAAACAAATTCTGCGGGAGACGCAGCCATTGGAACAGAGTGACGCCGCGATGTAGGGCCCCTCACCCCCCCGCACATCAGAAAACATTTGCAGCCGCAAAGCCCAACTTTGGCCTTTCCGCCTCCATCCAAAACAACGTCAAAACTTCACACGAAACTTCTAAAGAATAATTTGAGGCAACTGTTAGGGCGAGATGCAGTCCTCGTCCGCAACCTACGACAGGGCGTCCTTCTTCCCCGCCAATGTCATCGAGCTATGCGACAGCTTAGCTGCCCTACCAGCCGTGCCCAACCGCTTCCTGCCCTACCTCCAGCAGCTCGTCCCCCCCCCCGCTGCGCAACTCGACGCCTACGACGAAGCGACCCTCATCGCCGCAACGAAGTTCTGCACCTCCGCGAGCTGCCCCGCCGCTGCCGCCGCCGTCTCCTCCAGCCTCAGCTCCTTCCTCGACCACATCGTCAGCGCTGCCTTCGCCAACTCCCGCCAAAACGCGGCCACCTTCGCCTTCGCCTTCGGCGCCGAGCTCTCGCGCCTCTTCTTCACCCGCCCCGCCATCCGCGCCGCCATCCAGCGCGCCATCGCCGCCATCGTCCGCGGCGCGGCGCGGCTTCCTGCGGAGGACTTCTCCGCGGGCGCTGCGCATTTCCTCACCCTGACCCCCCCCCACCATTCCGCCCTCACCCCCCCCGAATTCGCCCTCTTTTGCGCCCCTGCCCTCGGCGTCCTCGGGGCCAACTCCTTCGACACCCCCCCCTCCCTCCGCGCGCTGGACCTCCTCACCGCCCTCGTCGCCTCCCCCCTTGGCGCCGACCCCCCCCTCCTCCAGTCCGTCCTCTCCCCCCTTTTTGACACCCTCCTCTCCTCCCTCCGCCACAACAACCACCCCCCCCACTATGCCCATCTCCCCTCTGTCCTCAACTTCGTCGCCGTCGTCGCCGCCCGCCTCCCCGAGCGCCGCCTCGCCGTCGTCGTCGCCGCCTCCGAATTTGCCGCCGCCGCCATCGCGCGCCCCCACGCCGCCGTCGCCGCGGCGGAGGACGCCCTCCTTGCCGCCGTCACCGCGCTCGCCAACCTCGCGCTAAAAGACGTCGACGTTTGCGCCGCCATGGCGGAGGAAGCCCTCGCCAACGTCTGCGTCGCCGCGCCGCGTTTGAAATTGCGCCGCGCCGCGATTGAAGCCCTCTGCAAAGTAACAATTTTACGTCGTTCTTTTAACCCCCCCCCCTGCGGGCAGGTGCTGGGCGCAGACAAGACGATGAAGGGGGGGGAGCTCGTGGGGGACATCGTCGCCAAAGTCGCGCGCACCCTCACCCCCGACGCGATTTCTCTCCTCGGGGAGGTCGCGCGCGGCATTGCGTCGCCTGGCGCCCTCGATGCCGTCCAAGTGGGGGGGGGGGGGATTCTTTGGGTCGGTTTTTTTCTGTTGAGTTGTTTGCCCCTCCCCCCCCCCCCCTGGACCTCCCCCTCAT
>JAIYDP010000242.1 GCA_027487435.1 Verrucomicrobiaceae bacterium
CGCGCTGCTTTCTCGCGGGGGGTGGGGGTTGTTGGGGGACAAAAACGCGGGGGGGCCGGGGGGGGGGGGGGGGGGGGGGGGGGGGGTGAGAAACGGAACCGCATGGCGTGCTAAAAGAATGGATCAGGAAAATATGCAGTTGACAAATATTATTCAAATAAATAATCAAATTAAGGTTTTAAACGCAATACTTCAGTGCTCATGTATTCGAAATATGCCAAATATACTTGCGCGAACTTGAAATAATTAAAATAAATAAATACATTTGTGAAATAAATCAAGACAAATCAAATATATATCGTGGCAGGCAATCAAGCGCAAACACGCGCACATCTCCTCGGAAATGCTCTCCGAGTCCGTCCCCTCTTCAAACGACGACTCCCGCCGCACCCCCACGTGTCGAACACCCCCCCCCTGCAGAACTTGGCTCAGCAGCTTCGCCTCGTCCAAATCGATCACGGCGCGGCCTTCGCTGCTTGCAGACGCAGACGTCGCGGCGTCGGCGTCGTCTTGCGAGCGCTTGCTGTGCGGCCGCTCCCTCGCCGACGGCCCTGCGGAGGTGCTTCGGGCGGGGACCGGGTGGGGCCCTTGGGGGTCTAAGACGAGTTGAACAAGAGGGTACGCTTGGCTGACGCTGCCGTCGACGCTGATGGGGGCCGTGGACGCATCTTTAAGTCGAGCATGAGGCCGGAAGGAGGCGAATTCTCCCTCTTCGCTTCAGCAGTTTCCATCAAATATTAAATAACAATTATTTGGGAAAATAGAGCAGTCTCAACCTCAAGCCAAACAGACGTTTACTGGACTGTACAAGACAATCAAGGCCACCATCCGGCAATCTTAATCAAGTGCAACGTCCTCCAGCTGCCCGCTCGGCGCCATCATCAGCGTCGCTAGCGCGTGCGCGTTCAGTCCCCCGTCCTCCTCCCACAGCCACTGGAACGGCGACATCTTGACCGCCTTCGGCAGCACCAGCTTCTGCTCCCCAATCGCCTGCATCATCTGATCCATGTCGCCCCAGGCAAACGTCTCCCCCCCAACCGCCCCCGCGCTGGACAAGTCAGTCGTCGCCAACATGTCCGCCGCCTCCGCAAGCGACACAGTCCGCCCCTGTAGGCCCCGCGCAGCCGCAATCTCCGCGGACAACTTGTCGATCGCCGCGCCGTCCATCTCCTTCCCGCTGTCGTCAACAATGCGCGCGTTGACGTAGTGCAGCGGAAGCCGCGCCGTCTCCTTCAGCAGCGCCGCAATCACGTGCTCGGCCGCACCCTCTCGCAGCCCCGTCAGCATGACGTGCTTGGCCGCGCGGTTCAGCGCGCGGCTGATTGGCTGCTGTTGGTTGGCCGTGTACGAGTTGTACAGCGTCGAAACATCCGCCAGCGTCTTGTTTTTGAACTTGTCAAACGTCGCGCGGATGTCTTCTTTTTGCGCCGCGGTGAGTTGGGACTCCTTCGATGGGTCGATCAGGTCACCATACTTCGCTTTCAGCGCAGCGAGTGCGGCCGAGACGTCGGCGCGATTGGCGTTGGTTGCGCGGTCGATGAAAGTGGCGCGGCGGGTCTCTGCTGCAGTCACGTCAGCGTTTGTCGAGTTTGAGAGCGCCTTGACGAGGTCCTTGTCGATAACTGACACGCAGCGCCGCAGGGTGAAGTTAAACGCGCGCTGATCAGTCGCGCCGTCGGCAATCATGCGCGCCAAGCATTGGACGCTTTCCTTTTGAACAGGTGAACCGGCTGGGAAGCTGTTGACAGTGCGCACAGCGTCGCGGAGTGCCTCCCGCACTGCGGTGGACGATAACTTCAAGATCGTCGAGGACGCATTGGCGCGCAGGTCCTGGGGTAGCCGCTCCACAAATTGCTTAAACGCCGTTTCAACGGCGTTGTCCAACACCGCCGTCGAGCTTGCCGGCGCCGCCGCCAGTTCCATCGCGCCACCTTCGCTTTGTGCGGTCCCCAATGTCGCGACGGTTGAGATGGGGTGAATGGCGTTGAGGACCTGGGTCCTGGCCGCGCGGAGGTGAGCGAAGCGCTCGATGCACGCTGTGTCGGCTGAGTCGCACTCGGCCAATGCGGCGCGGAGGGTGTCGTCGAGGACGGGGAGATGGGTGCTTGGGTCGACGGCAAGGCCCCTGGAGAGAGCCTCAAAGGTATCTTTGGCAAGATCCATCATGGAGTTGAACAGCGACTTCGCAAAGGACGGGATGTCGGAGAGGTCGAGCTGGAGGTGGAAGCTAAATGCGACACGATTCGCCAGCAAACCGTCCGCGGTAACGCTCAGAGTGCGTTTCTGGTTGCCGTTGAACCCCGCCTCCGCCACGAAGTCAAAAGTAATGCGGTCAATGTGGAAGGTGTCGCTCCCACCGAGGCGGGTCACCCACTGCCCGAACGCCAAACATTCCTTGTATGCGTCCCTCAATTTGCCGAGGGCGTCTCCGGTTCCCTTGAGCGTCTCTTTAGCGCCCGCTAGCGCACCGTCGGCGATGACCTTGGTACTCTCGGCAGCGGACAGAACACCTTTTGCACCGTCCAAAATTCCTTGAGCTGCTTTGACGCCGAGTTTAGCTGTCTCTTTGAGTGCGGTGCACCCCGTGTTGAGCAGCACACAGCCCGGATCGGTGATTGTAGTCAAGCAGCCGCTGTCGACCAACCCACCGACACAGCGATCCTCGCACTTACCTCGGAAGAACCACTCAACCCAGCAGATGCGCCAAGTCGTAGAGCAACCATCCCACCGCTTGCCTGGGACGCAGACTGAGCCGCAATGGCGGTAGGAGCAGACTCTGTCAATTTCAGCATTCGCGCCGTCCAAGCCCCTCTTCGCCTCATCGACTTTGTCTCGCGCGCGATTAAATTCTTCATAGGCCTTGTCAACATCTCTCTGAGCTTTGTCAACTTCTCTTTGAGCTGATTCTAAATCTCGAAGGGCACTTCCAATCGCTGAATCTGCTTTTCCCTTCTCTCCATCTAGCACCCGCACGATGTCGTTGATGACCGTCGTCGACAGGTGGTTCTCAAACGTGCCTCTAATCCGCACCCCGGCGCCACTGAGCGACCACTTTCCGTCAACAGTCACGGCGGCGCTAAACGGAAGCCCGAAGAGACGGTTTAAACTCGCGGAGAGGGAGAACGAATCGAAAGTGACCTCCAGGTTCGCTTCGGCAGTGCCGCCGAGCAACATCAAATACCCAGCAGCCTTGAGGGTGCCGCGCGGGGGAACGAAGCTGATGTCAAGGTCGACGAAGGGCCCTTGGTTTTGCTCTGCGGAGCTCTTGGCGAGGACAAACACTTGGCCAACTTTGATTGGCGCAACCCTTAAATAGCCTCTGATGCCGCTCGCGCCAAACGAGACGCCAGCCTCCGCTGCGTCCTCGCCAAAGATGACCGCCCTAGCGCGCAGCTGCAACCCAGCCGGGTAGAACTTGTCTGCGATGGTGATGTCGGACGCTGAGATGGAAATGAGGATGTCGCGGAATGTGATGGGCACTGGAAACTCGGGCACATTGGGAGCGGCTTGGCTGAGGATCAACTTGACGCCAAAGTGCATGACGTCAATAAGGGTCAGAGAATGTGACATCTCCGCAATGAGGCAGTTCTCCAACGGGCGGGTGGTGCTGAATCGAATCTTGAACACAGCCCACACATTGCTGATCTGAACTTTGCCCTGCAAGTCGAGCCTGGAGATGGCGCCAACGCCGAGAGTTGCCGCAGCTTGCGCAAGGTTGATGGACGCGCCGAGGGAGACGTCGGAAAGGGAGAGGCCGCGGATGCCAAACGGCTCGTTCCAAGTACCCGTCATCTTGCCGTCAAGGTTGAGGTCAGTAGTTGTGACAGTGTACAACATCTCACACGAGAACGTGGGGTACTGCGACGGGTCACTGCCGGCGCGGACTTGGATGGACACGCGGCCACCGATGCTGATGCTGGGGGGCGGTGGAAGGAAGGTGGTGCGGAAGACAAACGCAAGTTCTCCTGCGACGAGAGGGAAGTCGTTGGGGAAAGTAACCCTGACGCCGCCGGAGAATTCCACCTTTTCTTGCGTTACTTGAATGTTCACGGGGATGGAGACACCAAGCACTTTCTGCAGGCCGAACATGGCGCCTTGAAACTCGAGAGTGCTCGAAAGAGTAGTCGAGGGAGTTGACCCGACTTGCATGCCGACGCGGAGGGCGACGTTGGACAAGACGAGGCCGTTGATGCCGAACGGGGAGTAGATCTTGCCGTTGCGGGGGCTGCCACTTATCATAATGGCGGTGGGGGCGGAGGTGATCCACGACGCAGACGTGTCGAACACAGGGCCCACCCTGCCAACGGAAGGGACGTCGAGCTGCAGCGGGCAGAGCATCGACACAGACAGGGCAGGTTTGGAGGTCACGAGGATGTACAAGTTGCACGACTTGTCCGACTCAACCTGTAAAGGAAACACTTTCGGGAAGGTGAACTTCGGCAGCGCGAATTCAAGCCCGAACAAAGCGTGGCCTGCGGAGCTGTACGCGGCGGCGTTCAGCATGGTGACTTCTTGGCCGGAGCTAACAGCAGCTGTCGCAATGGAGGGGAAGCTGATCAAAGGGAAGGCAGCCTTAAACGTTCCGAAATAACTTGTGTCGTCGGAGCCACTTGGGGTGCCGAAGGTGTAGATCTTGACGCCCAAGTTGTCGCCAAAGGGTAGGGTAACACCGAGCGAAGACAGCCAGTTGAAAATTTCCGTCGTCTTGCGGATCTTGGCATCAATGTTGTACCCGAGCAGACCCCAGGACTGCTTCCCATCAACCGTCTTGCGGCCGTAGGTGAGGGACAGCGTGAGGGAGGCGATTGGCAGCGCAAGGCCGGATGGATTGGGTGGGGCGATAACGGTGACGGAAGTTGTGATTCGTTTCGATGTGGTGTTGTACGCGAAGACGGCAGAGACTTTCTGAGGGTAGCTGGGGATGAGGTTGAAAGTGGCACCGACGTCAAACGACGGGGAGATGGGGGATGGAAGAGAGGTGTCGACGTCGAGGACGGCTGAGACAGTGTTGAAGGACACGATCGGCGCATTCGATTGTTGCTTAACATTGATGTTTGCTTTGATCTGCCCTTTGATAACGTACCGCTTGGACGGCGCTTTCGGAGGGGTGAAAGCAAGCCGCGCGGAGAATGTGCCGCTCCCAAACGGCAGGACGGACGCAAACGCAGACGAAGCGAAGTCGACGTTGGCGGACAGCTCCAGACTCTGCGGGTCAAAGCCAGACGCACCGCGCTTCGCTCCAAATGCCAGCGTCGGGTTGCAAATGGAAGCTTCGAAGTTTGAGTCGCCGAAGAAGGCGGCACTGGAGAGGCACTCGGCGATGGAAGCGCGGAAGTAGAGGGCCTCTGAGTTGGCGTAGCCTTTCCATTGGAGGGGTTTGGTGCACGTGCCGGTGAAGCAAAAGGGGAGGGACGCTGTGACCAAAACAAACGATTGGTTGTTGGGCTTACCGCCAAGGGCCTTGACGGCAGTGACGGCCGCCGCGTCGAAATCTCTCGAATAATACGCTAACGACAACGACCCACCCGCAAAGATGCCGCTGCTCGACTGCGGGAAACCCACACTTGTCGTGACAGAAAAGTCCTTTGTGGAGGAGATGGAGGCTGTGACGGCCAAGTCCGCCGGGCCGAAGAGGGACAGCACGGGGCCGAAGGGGGAGCTGGCGGAGGAGACCCGCGCGGTGACGGCGACGTTGATCTTGCGGTCGGCGGAGAGGCTGAACGTGGCGGCGACGGAGGCGCTGTTGAGGAAGCTACCTTCCGCCAGCGACGGGAAGATGCAGCCGAACGCGCCGGGGGGGAGGGTGGCTGAGACGGACGCGTTGACAACCTCCAAGTTGGCGGGCTTGAGGTTTGAGAGGCCGGCGGGAGGGGTGGCCCAATTGCCGGGGAGGGACTGGTCGATCGCAGCGGCAGCAGCGCCCTTCACGCGGAACGTCGCTTTTAACTCGGCGGTGAAAGGGAACGAACTTCCAGTCCACGTGGACGACCCAACCCAGTTAACGGAAAACGTGGCTTCTGCGGCGACGGAGCCGGAGGCCTTGACGGCGACTTTAGTCGCGTTGCGCCACATCGCGAGGGGGTCGGCGACATAAAAGGAGGCGTCCTTAAGGTTTGGAAAAACGTTGAGGGTGAACGTCGAGGACGGGGTGGCGGCGGGGAGACTGCACCGCGCGGCCTGCGCGACGATGGGGGGGGTTGCAACGGCGTTTGAAAAGATGAAGAGGACGCAGCAGAGGGCTGCTACAGAGGCAGACGCGACGGCGAGGAAAATCTTCCTGCGAGATTGCATGGCTCTGGTTAGGCCCGGTGCTTCAGATCACACCTCTGTCGGCCCCAGAGACGATGAATAGTTGAAGAGGGCCGGAGCTAAACAAGGTACATCCACCACAGCCACTCCCTTCCTGCACACTGCGAATGGGGGGGTGCCCAACTCCGCGTTGATTGTGGCCGATCGCCTCCCCTTCTATTTTTTTTGACGAAGCTTCTGTTTCAGCGAGCATTTTTATTCACTTTGCTCCTATTTCTTTGCAATTAGTCTTTAGGTTGTGGAACCTGTGGTTGCACCTTTTGCGCCATGTAGAACAGCGTCCAAAGAGGCGGCCCACTTGGCTGCCGTGCGGTCGATTGCGGTGGACGTCCTGCGCGGGCTGCGAGCGCTGCACGATCGCGGGGTGGCGCACCGCGACTTTTTGTGAGCGGATGAACTTTTGAGCAACGGCGGAGGCCGCGCGGTGCCCGCAGACTTCGGCTTCGTTTGTGCGGCGGAGCGCGCAGATGGCGACGATAGTCGGAGCGGGTCGGATTGCAGCGCGCGGGTGAACTTACAAAAGTGTTCAGCCGTGAGGTACGACCTCCCAACGTCACCCCCCCCCGACAAAACACCGGCGAAACGTCACAACTTTTGCGTGGCCCAATCGCTGCCGCACCCGCACTTTCGCACCCAAGTTGGCCCCACCCTCGTCGAAATCCGCAACAACCTCCCCTGTGTCCCGCCGCACACACTTAAACACAACCCCAAACGACCCCCTCCCCACCGTTTCGATGGAGCAGTGCAGCATCCTCGGCGCGCTCCGCTCGCCGTCCTCGCGCACAAATTCCGTCGCCAGCGCGCACGAGAGGCGGTCCTCCACTGCCGCCTTGCAAGCCGCAAACGACTGGAAACTTGAGCTCGACAGCGCCGTCCCCGTCTGCGAGAAGCTCGTCGCCGAGTACGCCCAGGCGCCGCCGCGGCACTGACCAAGACGCAGCTGACTGCTGCAAGTAGTTCCACGCAATGGAGGGGGGGTTGACATCAGGGAGGGGGGGGGGCGTGCGATGGCAGAGAGAGGGGTGATGTGAAGGGGTTTGAATTGAACGACGAGGATTCTTGGAGAGAAGAGAGGGGGGGGGTATGACTGTGAGGGGGGAGCCCGCAGCGACGCGGTCGACGCGGTCGTGAGCGTCCGTGGCGCGACATCTTGCGGGAACTGAGGCGAGGGGACGGGGGGGCGTCGCTTGGCGCATGGGGGGATGTGTCGAAAGAAGTTGTGCTGCAGCTGCCTTTGGGCAGAATGTTAGAATATGGGCGAAGGAACGGACAGGAGGAGGAGTCGAGGGGGGGTGCTGGTGGGAGCATGGCCGTCCGCAAACGCTGCGAGGGGGTGGCTGCGTAGGAATGCGCGACGCACAAATTCACAAGGGAACGAGCCGTCATGCAAAAGAATCACCCGTGACGCGGCGTCCTGACGCAGGGAAGTGCATAACCGACGGCTGCCACACGCTTTGGCAGCAGAGCACAGCCCTCGCCGCCTTCAGACCCAGCCCGCGCAGCTCAGCCCAGGATTAAAAGTTAAAAGATGGAACGCAGGAAGTCTTAATTTTTTTCTTTCGAGTCACCTGAGGGGGGGGGTTGTACAATAAATATACTCGGTACACGAAAGCAGCGAAGATGGGA
>JAIYDP010000268.1 GCA_027487435.1 Verrucomicrobiaceae bacterium
CTGTTGGCCGTGGTCAAAGAGGCTTGATCGTCTCCCCTCCACGCTCGGGGAAAACCACCTTGCTCCTCCACATTGCCGAGTCCATTTCCCAACGCGAAAACAGCGACATTCATCTCATCGTACTACTCGTTGACGAGCGACCAGAAGAAGTCACCGAGTTCAAACGAGCCTTGCCGGGCGTGGAAATCCTTGCCAGCTCCAACGATGAACATCCCCGCAGCCACTGCCGCATTGCTGAGCTTGCTATCGAACGCGCCAAACGCCTCGTCGAGTCCGGGCGTCACGTCTTCTTGCTCATGGACTCCATCACTCGACTTGCTCGCGCTTACAACAATACCAGCCAAGGCGGCGGACGTGGAATCGGCTCCGGCGGCGTCACCGTAGGAGCGCTCGAAGTGCCGCGTCGTCTCTTCGCCGCTGCGCGTAACACCCGCGATGCCGGATCGCTCACCATCCTTGCCACAGCATTGATTCAAACCAACTCACGAGCCGATGAAGCGATCTTCCAAGAGTTCAAAGGCACCGGCAACATGGAAATCATTCTCGATCGCAAAATCGCAGAAAATTACATCTACCCCGCCGTCGATATCTTCAAATCAGGCACTCGCCGCGAAGAGCTACTGCTTCCCGAGCACATGCTCCACAAGATCCACCTCATCCGTCGCGGTCTCTCTGGCCACAAGCCGCTTGAAGCCATGGAACGCCTCACCTACTTCCTCAAAAAATTCCCCTCTAACGCCCAAATGCTTCTAGAAATCAAAGGCTAACTCCTCCCCTCACTCCCCCCTCCTGCCTACACACTGCGCGCCAGACGGGCAATCGCCGCATCTTGAATCGGATTCTCCGGGCCCACGGCGAATCGTAAAAATTTCAAAAAACCTACCGTCAGTGGCACCACGATAGCCCGAGGCAATACGCGCATCCCGATCATTGCTTGATATTGCTGCGGCAAGGTCAAATACGCGGCTTGATAGAGCAAACGATACACCACCCCCGCCACAAATGGCAAGGGAGGTCGCCGCAACCATTCCAGCACCTCTCGCGTATCTTCCGAGACGCAGAGCTCCGCATCAAACTTGCCAATCGCAGCCAGCATATCCGCTTCATTTGTCGGCGCGCCTTGCAAGCCTAAAGGTTCCACCGAACGTGCCCACAGCCGAATGTATTCATCCGCGCCTCCAGGAATCGCCACGCTCGAATACGTTTGATGACAGCGCAAAAACGACTCCATGAAGGCAATGTGTACCCACAGCAACAAGTGCGGATCAGAGGCATCATAGCGCTGCTCATTGCCTTGAGCATCCACATACACGCCCTGCACCTTGCCATGCATCCCACGCACGCGACCGGCCTCGCGCATGATCGATTCACGCGCCGCAAACGTTGTCACTGTCAACCACTGAATGGTCCCAGCGAGCCGACCCAAAGGATCCTTTTTGTAGCGCGAGTGATTGCGCACCCCCGCCAAGCTACCAGGATGCAGTGCCTGCAAAAGCAAAGCTCTCACCCCTCCTACCAAGGTCGCCATATCGCCATGCACGATCCACGGTGCCTCTTCTGGCGTGAAAAATCCCGGCCCATTTCCCGCTGCCACCGCGCCTAGCCAAGGAGGATCACCACTCGGATCCCCACACAGGAGCGCCCGAAAACGCTTACCAACCACTCTCTGCAAATATCGTATCATTTTATGATTGTTTCATGCCTTACCCCAACCACGCGTGGGCGCGTAACACCTCCAAATCGACAAACTCCGATACAGAAATGTGCGTTGCCTCCAGCACCACAGGCGGCGCAAAGCCAGCTTCATGCGCCTCAAGCCATCGCCCCAAACACACGCACCACCGATCCCCCGCTTTCAAGCCAGGAAATTGATACTCGGGACGAGGCGTCATCAAGTCATTGCCCATCGATTTCCCATAGATCAAAAAATCCTCAGTCATCACCGAGCAAATCGTATGCATTCCCTGATCCTCCTTCGAGGTATGGCAACAGCCATCGCGAAAAAACCCCGTCAAGGGCTGCAAAGAGCAAGCCTGCAATTCCGTTGCCAACACATTTTTTGCCATACCCCACTGAACCTCAGATTCCACGATAGTCAAAAAATATCCCGCAAAACTTTCCCTATCAAGCCTAGCGACTTACACCCGAAATGCCAAGTTGACCGCGGACACAGCCCGCCATCATCTGCCGTGCCTGTCATTTCAGGCCTCGGGCAAGCATCGTTGGATGCATGCCACTGCCACCGTGAAATCCTAGGCCCAGCAAAGCATGGCGAACCCTGCCTCGGGTTAAACCCGAGATCCGAAGTAGAATGATGGCGGCGCTACACTTCGGATTTCGGGTTGAATTGCTTATTCAGTCAGAAGCCACGAACATCTCAGATGTATTCCGCCATCATGCAGTTGATCACAAGAGCTGGGGGAAATCCATCTACGTTAAAAGTTGAAGTCAAAATGTAAAAAAACAATCAAATCCTATTGTCGTGACACCACTACGCATTATCGGATAGCTTGTAAGCAACAATTTGTTTACCACCGACATACAAAATCTATTCCAAGACATCCTTTTTTATACTTCCGCCATACCTAAACACATCTCCGACAACCTTTTTTTGTTATCCGATATTTTTTTATTGACTTCATACACAATTGTCTTACCTTACGCGCATGCCTATCTCAAGCCCTGCCTCATACTTGCCAACCACCGATGAATTCATCGCCCACTGGACAGCCGCTAACGCCGCACTAGCTGCCGCTGGCCCCATCGTCCTTGCCGGCAGCACCAACGTCGCCACCCTACAGACCCTCCGCAACACCCTTGCCGACCAACGTGCCGCCGTGGAAGAC
>JAIYDP010000364.1 GCA_027487435.1 Verrucomicrobiaceae bacterium
AGTTTTACCTTTAACAGCTTGCCAATCTGGTTCACCCCCCTGTCGCCAAAATTGCCCCCCCCCCCCCCCCCCGCCAGGCTCGATGCACCACTTCGCCTACGTAGACGACCTCTCCCCCTTCGACGCCGCCGTCCTCCCGACGCACGCCGACCTCAACCAGCGCGACGATTCGATGGCCACCCCCCTCCACGTCGCAGCCGTCGTCGGCGCCGCGCGCTTTGGGGGGGGGCTGCTGATGCTGCGCGCTGACGTCGCCCCCCTTGACCTCCGCCAGCGCACGCCCCTCCACCTCGCCGCCGGCAACGGGCACCAGCTTGTGGTCGAGAAGGTCACCCAATACGCCGTCACGTCGGGCGTCACCCTTGACATTGACAAGCGCGATGACAGCGGCCGCACCGCACTATTTTTAGCCGCGGACGCCGGCCACATCGACGCCGCTCGCACGCTCTGCGACGCCGGCGCGGACTTGTCAATTTTTGACTACGCGGGGGTGACCCCCCTCCACGTCGCCGCAGCGCACGGCCACACGGTGAGGGGGGGTGGGGGGGGGGGTTGATGCGCGCAGGCTGTGGTCGAGCTGCTGCTGCGGCACGGCGCGTCGCCCAACGGCTTGGCAAAGGACGGCCGTTGGCACCCCCCCCCTCTTTTTAAAGTTTGAAGGCGCGGCGCTTCATTTAGCCGTCGCGAGCGGCTCCGACGGCGCGGTGGCGGCGCTTGTGCGGCGGGGGGCGTTTGTCAACGTCGCGGATAAAAAAGGGAGGGTGCCCCTTCATTATCTTGACAGCGGCGCTCGCCTCCTAAGGATTGCTCTTTATCTCGGTTTTTACCTCCCCCGCCCCATCGCGCACCCTCCATCCCCCCCCCTCAAATGAACTTAAAGAGCATTGACTCAAAAGTCTCCAACGGCGCAAACCCCGACGTCGCCGACGCCACAAACAAGCGCCCTTTCGAAGACAAGCCCCGCGAATTTGTGGACGCCCTTCGCGCGGCGCGGCGGTACTTCCTCAAGCGCGTCGGCTGCAGCCGCGCAGTCCTCATTTGGAGGGGGGGGGTCCCCCCCCGCACGCGCGAAGAGGCGTGGGTGCAGGACCACTCCTCCGACGCCTGCCTCATGTGCGGCGCCTCTTTCAGCCGCCTCAGGCGCCGCGTAACGCCCCCGCCCCTCTCTGCACCCCCCCCCCTTACGCGCGCAGCACCACTGCCGCCTCTGCGGCATTTTAGTTTGTTATCTTTGCTCCTCAAAGCGCTTCGAGGTGATGGACCCCCACGGCGCCTCCACCCGCGCGCGAGTTTGCGACGCCTGCTTTTCCTCCGCGTGGGCGCGTGCGGCGGCGCCGTCGCTGGGGGGGGGGTCAGGAGGGGGGGGAGGGATTTCGAAGGTGTCTACGGCGACGCCTGTTCGGATCTCGGGGGGGGGTAGCGAAGGGTATGACGCGGCGGGGGGGATGCTGTCGCAGTCGATTGGGTCGGACCTGCCGGATATTTTTAGCTCCAACCCCGACCTCTTTGTTGTCGACGCGCGGAGGGGAGGGGGGGGGGTCGCGGTGGGTTTGCGCGAAGAGGAGGGGGAGATTTTGTTGCGGGAGGACGCGCAGCTGGCGGAGGTTGTGGAGGCGCCGTCGCAATTGGGGTCCCTCAATGCGGCGAAAGAGGTTGGGGGGGGGGGGGGTTAAAAAGATTTATTCAAATTATTTTTTTGTCAAGGCCTTTTTGACGGCGAAGGACTTTCGAAAGCAGAAGAAGAAGTTGGAGGGGCTTGCCGTCAAGACGAGGGAAATTAACGAGCAAACAGATGAGTTTGTTAACAACATGGCGCGCGTGAGGGAGCAGGCAGCGGACGACGTGGACCGCTGCGTGATTTCTTAAAAAATGGAAACTATGTTGTACTTATGACGCATGTAGAAATGGCTGTAAATTTACAGACTTAAGCCAGCTTGCTGCTAATTTGTACAATCTACCAATCCTGCCCTGCGTTTGTCAACGCCGGCGCTAAAAACTTGACTCACTTTCCCTTTTTATCGAGTGGATGGACTCCTTTCGGATGCTGCGGTGCAGCGGCTTTAAAAAGCAATTTTTAAATATTTTAATGCTCTCACGCAGCTTCGTCCGCTTATAGTCTGACCCCATGAACTTAAAAAATAGAAAAAAGAGTCCCTCACCCTTGTCCTTTGTCCCCCCCCCCCCCTCGTTCAGCTGCCGAATCAAATCGTCGACTGTCGGGACCTCCCCGAGGCGAAACTCTTCGACTTTGGCCGCGTCAAAAGGCGTGCAGACATTCCCTAAATATTTAGTCTTTATCTCCAGTGAGCGCACCCGTCTTGGGGTGGATGCAAAACGGGCTCTTTAAGAGATGGTTGAGCTGCTTGCTGACGTTGACGTCAAGCCGCGGGTACATGCACCCAAAGAGAATCTCGTCGATAACAGCGACTTTCCTCTGCGTTTGTTACTCACGCGGCCGCACTAAAAGACGCACCATTTCTTCGGCCTCTCTTTTAATTCTCTCCCAGCACTTCATCCCACCCACCCCCGCCCCCACAACCTTCGCCGTCAGCGCGTCCCGCACGTCTGCGTCATCAAATCCCCCCCTCCCCCCGCCGCACTTGCATCCCCTATTGTGGCGAGTACTCTTTGCACCCCCCCCTCGCTGTCGAGCAGCCGCTGCGACCGCACGATCACGTCCTCAAAAGCGCGCTCCAAAATCTGCTGCCGCACCCGCGCCAGCGTCGGGTGGAGGGGGTGCGTCAATGCGCGCCGCTTCGCCGTCGCGTCGTTGCCCTGCGCGTTAACTCCCGTGGCCCCCCCCCCTCTCACTTTGTGGACGGAGAGGAACTCAATGACGGCACCGCGCGCGTCATTTTGGAGGGGCCTGACGCGGGAGTCGCAGACCCAGCAATGGATGCCGCGCCGGCCAGAAAAGACCCAAAGGAGGTGTTGGAAGCCAAATTCAGCTGCAGGTGTTGGAGGGGGGGGTGGGAATGGTACTCCTGAGGACATTGTCGACGACTTTGACGGCTGTGGTCATAAAGCCCCAGCAGCGGTCGCAGACGGCGGCTTCGGTGCAGCAGGTTCGCATGTCATTGTAGTCGGTCATGTCAATGTCAATGACAATCTCCTTCTCAACAGGCTTGAACGCGTCAGCGCTCAGCGCATTCTTTTTGCTGGGGGACGCAGAGAAAACAGCGCCAATGTCGATTTTTTCGGGGAGTCGATCGCAAACGTCCTTCTTCATTTGGTCTTTGTTCTCATAACTCAGATAGCGAGTGTAGATGTCTCCAGGAAGAGTCATCGACAGCTCACGTCGAGAAAATACGCCTGCAGGTCTCAGGAGGTCCCAAAGGGTCAACCGCTTGGGCTTTCGTCCCCGTACGACAGCCACTGGTACATAATGTCAAACGGAAACAGACGGCCTTCATTGTTACAAGATGGGGAGGGGCAAACTGTAGTAGATCTTGAGTTTTTCCTCCAAAGATGCGCCGGCGACTGAGTCCATTTCGCTTTGGCGGGAAATCACAATTTGGCGGGAAAATGCTTGAGCCAGGAGTTTCAGAACCGCTAGCATGCACGCTGTCGTTGCAAAAGTGGAAGCAAGTCGGACATGGACGTGGTTTCTGAAAGAAAATCTGGATACCAGCGCATCGGAAGCTTTCCGGCCCCTGCGCCCCTGATGTCCTCATCCACGTCGCCTCTACACCCGCAGCCTCAATGTCGTGTCTGGTGCATCGTCCTTTTCAATTTGATCCGATGTGTTTCGGACTCCTACGGATCAACCACCAATTGGGGCTTCCCCACCCCTTTACGCTACCCCGCGCATGATCTATCTCAGAGCATGCTGAGCCCCTCGCACCCGTTGGAGAGGCTCATTCGTCGTCCATGTGGTGACTTGAGATCTGTCGAAGCGCCTGGTGTGGTTTGGTTGTGGCTGCAAGCGGCCGCTGCCATTGGCGCAGAGAGGGTTGCCCAAAGGGTGCGACAGAATTGAAAAACGGGAATGTGGAAGGTTGATTAAGGGGACCTTGAGGGGGTTGTCTTTCGAATTATTATTCAGCCACGCAGCCAACAAGTGGTGTCATGACCCGTAGAAAATGCCCTCAAAATGGCGTTTTTCCTGTTTTACTGTCAGGCAAATCGTGTGTCCGCACACGACTCCCCATGTGCCAACCGTGTCATCGACACGTCAGCCACAGCAGCCATCAAGTGCCGTGTGTC
>JAIYDP010000046.1 GCA_027487435.1 Verrucomicrobiaceae bacterium
GGGGGGAGGGGGGGGGGGGGGGGGGGGGGGGGGGGGCAGGCTGGGGGCGGGAAGGTTGGAACATAGAGCAGTCTTTAAGTGGCGGAGGGAGACGTGGCGAAGGGGGCTGGAGGAGTTGGAGAGAACGCGCATGGCGAAGCGAAGGGAGCGCAGGGCTTGAGGCCGGCAGGTGAGAAAGTCCAAAAATGCGACCAAAACGAGGGGCTGGAGGGGCGAAGAGCCGTTGGCGATGCGGTCGAAGGCGTCCTGCATGACGACGGGGTAGAGGACTTGCAGCGCGGAGACGACGACTTTTGATGGGAGTCGAAAGGCCAGTACGTTTGCGTCGCTATGATGTGACTTTGATGGCTCGGTCGGGAGGTGGGAAGCTTACAGGAGGACGGGGGGGAGGAAAGTTGGCGGCGACGGAGCTGGCGATTGCTTGGGGGAAATCGAGAATGAGACAAAGGCTTCGTTCATTAAAGTTCTGTTAGAGAAGACGCGCGCAGCGACGACGTACTCGCCCGCTGCAAACCTTGCAAACGCCAAAATCTCATCTGAAAGCGGGACCGACACAATGGGCGAGTTGAAATGACTTATTTCGACGATTGAGTCTGCTTCGCATCAACGCTAGCGACAGTAGAATCACTTGGAGGGTAGAGGGACGTGCTTGCAGCAACGATGAAGGTGACCTCTTCCGACAGCAGCTTCTCACAATGCTCAGGGGCAGCAAAGTGGAGTGCATTCGAGCAAGAGCCTGACGCTACAGCAGCAGCCCAGAGCATCCAGAGGAGACAGCGCATCCTCGCATTTCCGCTGCCCCTCAGCCTAGCCTGACTTAACAGACAATTTTTAGGTCTCACTCAAGATGGATGCGCCTCTGCATTCAGTCGTTGTTGCCGCCCTCTCTGCGGATGCATCCACGCGCGCAAATGCTGAGGCCATGCTACAAGGTCTTGAACTGCGTCCAGGATTTCCCAGTGCCCTTGAGGCGTCTCCACGTTCCAGCTGTGCTCATTGCGCAGGAGCTGTCAAGGGCGCCGACCGTAGAAGATAGCGTCCGGCTGTTCGCTGCGACCCAGCTGAAAAACGTCATCAATCGTTGGTGGAAGAAGCGCATAAACGGAGGAATTCAAGAATCAGAGAAGGTGGCTCTGCGCACCTCTTTGTTGTCGAGATGCTCAGAAACGAGTGCCCCAGTCGTCCCCCTCAAGCCGATCTCACCCCGAAGATATTTCGACAAATCACAGAGGCCGCTTGCAAGGTATCCCGCATCGATTGGCCTGACAATTGGTATTCAAACAAACTCCCTCCTGACCCTCCCTAGGGCTCAACTTTTCCCCACCGTCCTCGGCCTCCTCCAGTCGCAGTCGCCGCAGGAGGTCGTCCACGCCTCCTACCTCAGCCACAAGCTGTCCGGGCGAGGCGGAACAGCTGCTGACCCTTCAGGATCAAAAGCCTTGCGTCGAGGATCCTCCCCAATCAAAAAAAGACTTTCCAAGAAGTAGATCCTACCCCCCCGCCCCCCGCCCTGCAGATACTTGTGGACGTTGGCCTGATCGCCCACACCACGCACTGTAGCGGATTGACCCCGCAGTTTTCGTCGCAAACCGTCGGCGTCCTCGTCAACATTTTTCTCGCCTGCTGCGACAAGATCGCGCAAGTCCCGCTTGCACGCTGCCGCAGCTCATTTGTTTGTTAGAGCCCCCTCCATTGCCGCATCGCCTTGCGGACGTTGAAGTCCGTCGGGTTGCTCGCGCAGATGGGCTTTCCTCGAGTTGACCACTCCCCCGTGTTGGACTCCTTCTTCGGCTCTGCTCTGCAATTGGCCAGCGGTCTGCTAGCTTCAGGTTCCACCCCCCCCGCTGTTCGGCTGAGGCCTTGGAAGCAGACACGGTTTCAGAGGGGGTGCGCGACTCGATCTACCACATCGCCCGCAGCGTCATCAAAGTTGCGATTGGCAATCAATCAAAGCACCCTCTCTCTTTCAGCAGGTGCACTGACCCCCCCTCCCCTGACTGTTAGGTACTTGAGCCCCTTCCTCGAGTTCGCCCTCCGCTACGTCGTCACCGCCCGCAACAAGGTCCCTCCTTCGAAGCACGAGGAGCTCATGGCCGTCACGTGCCTCTGCTTCATCGGCAACGTCATCATTTGCTCCCAGTACCGTTACAAAGACGGTGCGACAGCGGCTTCGTCCGTTCACCGCCACTTCTGACGTGAGCAGAGGAGAAGTTGTCGTTTGTGGCGGAGCGCAACAGCCCGACGCTGCCGCTCGGCCGGTCCGTGCGAGCGCAAGTGGATGCTGTTCTGAGCGCGGAGGCGCTGTCGCGGCTGGTGCAAGTCATCATCTTGCAGTTGGCGCCGCAGTGGCTCACGTCGTGACGGCGTAGGGTGTTCCCTTACACGGCCGTGGAGTTGGAGGAGTGGAACGACGAAGGGGAGAGCTTCTTCCACGAGGAGGCGAATGAGTACAAGGACAAAACAAGGGTCCCCCCTCGCCTCCCCGCCACCCTCACGTCGCGCAGTCAATGGCCGAGACAGTCCTCATCCACCTACTCTCCCAACGCCTTGACGTCGCGGGCCCCGTCGTTGTACAGCTCTGCGTCCAGATCCTCTCAAGTCCTCACTCCTTGACACCCCTCCCCCCCTCACCCGCTCCAGCCCCCGTCACTGACGCCCACGCAATGCTTGCCCGCGAAGCCGCCTATCGCGCGCTTGGCATCGCGCCGTTTGAAATGGCGCCACATCTGAACGTCCTCTCGATTTTGTCAACTCACGTCCTGCCGGACATCGCCAACAACACCCCGGGCTACCACCCCGTCCGTCGGCGAGCCGTTTGGTTCATTGGCAGCTTCGCCGAGTCCTTCGCTGCTGTTGCCCCCATGGCGTATTCTGCAATTGTCTCTTCGCTCAAGGATGGCGACATTGTGGTTGCTCTGTCTGCGCTGGAGGCCTTGAACAAATGTAATTCCCCCCTCCCTGTCCTGATCTCCTCACTACCTGTAGTCGCAGACGACTGTTCGTTCGAAAAAGCTGCAGTGCAGCCATTTCTCAATGACATCGTTTCGGCCCTCTCCGCGCTGCTCTTCCGCGCCCGCGACACGGACTCCCTCCTGCGCATCATCAACGTGACGTCCATTCTGATCGAGCGCTCGCAGGCGATCGTAGCCCCCTCGAGCGCGCATTGACTCACCCAACAGTTTCGCCCCATCCTGCCGGTTGTCTTGGACTGGGTCCCTCGGCTATGGCATCAATCGTCCACTCAGAACATCATCAAGGCCCCCATCATCATACTCATGTCCCGAATCGTGCAGGTCCCCCCATCCCTCGCATTCTTTCCAACGTCCCGCAGTCTCTCAGCTCTTCCATCCCCGTTGCATTCGACTTGATCCTCGAGATGATCTCATACAGCGCAACGGTCAACAGCGCCGACGAGTTGTACATCCAAGAGGACGGCCTCGACCTGTGGCTAACGACTCTCGCCTATTCGCGCGAAGGCAGCGCAAAGCTCCTCACCCTCTGCCCTCTCCTTGCGCCCATCGTCAAGCGAGACTTTGACCACGTCAAGGTGTCACCAGTCCCACGTCCGCTCTGACCGTTTGCGCAGGTGATTATGAAAATCCTTGAGGGTTACGTGCTTCTCTACCGCGAAGAGTTTGCCGTTTCGTGTGGCCGCTTGATGGTCGAGATTTTCCACTTGTCCGTCGGAGAGGTTAAGGACAGCCCCGCGCTGTGCGTCTGCTCAGCCGTCGATACCGCGTTGACCCTCTACGGCGCGCAAGCGCTCGACTTGCTTTCTCCTGTCCTCCTCAAGATGATGGCCATCCTCCTCTCACAATCCGTTGGCGCCCCTTCGCCGCATTGGCTTTGACTCTGTCAGGAGGGAACATTAGTGGTGGCAGCAACGCTGTCAATCCTCGCCCGCACGTGTGTGTTGAATTCTCAATTTGTTCTTGCGCTCTGTGCGACTCTCGACCAACAAGCTGGCAGGCCCCCCCTCTCTGCGCTCATTGCGTTCATTGACCTCGTGCTGGACAAGGTCAACGCACCTTGCCGAGTCTTAATCCGGCAGAAGGACAACATCGCGCTGTACAGCAAGAAGCTCGTGGCCGCGCTTGGGCTGTTGACGTTCCTCCCATCCACTGCCGACCCTATTATGGAGCGCTTGCCTCTCCTCATCGACTTCGCCGTCGATGTGGCCCATCGCATGAGGTCTGGTCGCCCTCACAATGAAGCGTCTTCATTCGAGTATGACTTGGTCGCAAGGATCCTAACCCCTTCAAAGAAACGTCTTCCTAAGGGAGGCCGGAGAGGCGGAGCCGGAGGACAGCGGCCAGGAGCCCGAGACGCTCCGGAGAAGAGAACTTATTGCAAACGACCCTCTCCTGCAGGCAAACGCAGCTGTGTTCTGCCATCAGAAGCTCTGGTGGAGCAACTGGATGATGTTAATCTGACGCATGTAGCGAGTGTCTGCACAATAATGGCGCCGCAAGGTTTAAGGCGGCCATGGCGGCCGTAGACAAAGACGTCCTGAGGCAGCTGAACATCCCTGCGGACTCCGTAGTAATTCCTTACCTACCGGAAATTTAACGACCGACCCAAATTGTAGCAAATGGTGTGCGAGTATCTTGTAAACAAAATGTCGAAGACTCGGAAACGCCTTCGCCACATCGGCTTCGGCAACCAAAAGTCTCCCAAATCTACCTTGCCTCCGTTCACCAAGAAGCATTAGCTAGATGGCGGCTTGACTAAACAAGCGTGCAAGGATGTCATACAAACTCCGACGTGACAGGGATGGACGTTTACTACCAAGAAAGGCACTTCAACATGTCGCCGCAAAGGGCGACCTGTATTGATCTTACTTCACAGGGACCAATGGGATGTGACGAAAGAGAGGTGGCCAATGATTTAAAGCTAATCAGACGGCCTTGTCAAAAGGTCCTTTTCTCTCTGCTCAATCGTTTTCAAAGTAGAGGATTTGATCGGCATGATCTTCGGTTTACAAAGAACTTCGCTTAGGTTACCTTTCTCAGAATAAACAAGTCCAGCCTTGGGGAGAACTTCTTGCAAAGTCGGTTGAGGTGGGGTGGACATAATTTAAAATTAAATTAAGAGACACTTACGTCGTTTTTGACAACTTGGATCGAAGGAAATCGTTGCATTAAAAAAGCCTTCACATCAAGAAAGAATTGTAATTGCAAGTGAGGTTTTGCTATTCCAGTTTGATCGAGCTAACTCTGCATTTTTGACTTTCATGTACAATTGACCACATGATCGGCCTGATCACGTCTCGTCACGTAGTTTCTCATGTAAGTCATCTCATTCATGAATCCAAGTACATCCATCTCGGCGTAACATCGTCAGGTCTTGTACAGTAGATTATCGAGAATCCTCCCTGATCGCTTCATGGCGATGGAGTTGTCTGACCACAACTTGGCGCCTACGACGAGATATCACGGAGCCGTTCGAGTCAGCGAAGAAGATGCAATGGACAGATTCAGATCCCTTGTGCACACCCTCATAGTCTGTGTCCCATATCTCCACGGCAATCACGTGTTCAAGTCTCTCCAAAAGCTGTCAGCACTTGTCCACTCGTTCTTCCTCCATTTCTCCGTTTTCTGACCAATTCAGTCTTCCTGCTATCACATCTATCATAATTCTGCATCACTACGAATTCGCGTCCATCATCCCCCCGTTCTCAGTGCCAATAACTCGTGTCGTGTTTTCTCTTGTCGGCCCCGCTTTCTTCGACTCCGCTTGCACTGGTATTTTCGCAGACTCAGACCTTTTGCATTTGATGTCCGGAATTTTCAACAAGGAGGTGTCTACAATACCTCTTGAAGCTGACGAGCCACTTCCCATCCTCCCCGCAGACCTTGTTGCAAACTTGGCTATCGCGCTGACCCAAGCCCCGCTGCATCAGCGGCCGCGAGTCATCGACGCGAGGCGTTTGCCCAACCCCGTTGACGTGCTGTACCTCACTGTTATTCAATCCTTCAAGCAGCGTCGAGGAATCGCGGCGCCTCCGCTGGTATTTGCGCCGCAGTATCGAGTGCTGGACAATGCTCCGCAGTACAGGCCTAACGTCGTCAACGACCTCCAGCGGCTGGTGAGTGAGTGCAGGGCTGCTCCGCGTCGGGGAGGGATCGATGAGGGGTTTCTCCAGCTCCAGAGCGCGCTTCAAAACGAATGTGATGCGCTGTGGCCGTTCGATACCTCTCACATCGTGTGGGACGCGTATTTTGAAATTGTCGCCGACGAGCTCGCGAAGCGTGTCAGCCGGCTTTGATGTGACTTAACTTAAACTATGAACCCTTTGTACAAACAGTAAACAAACCTGATAACGACAATTACAAACGAAACGCCACCTGCACACGACAACTATTATGATGTTACATCACCCACAATAATGCTGGTGCCCTCTTACAATGCTTGTAACAGGCACACCATACCGCCACTGCTCACACGACGTGTCCGGCTCTAAGACAACCGAGCCGACATGGTCGGCAGGCAGCTCCGCCACATCATGCGCAAGGAAGCAGGTCTGGCACCAAGGCAGGTGCTCAGAGTGTTCGTCCCCTCCCGTCTTGATCGAGTCAATGGGGATGTACTTGGACCAAAACTCGACGAACTCCTCGCTAGGACCATCTCTCTTCCAAGCCAGATATTCATTGAAGAGAGTTTCGTTCGCTGCCACGGCGTTGACGTAGCGTCCAAGCTCTGCAACGGTCGAGAAGTCATGGACGTCGATGTACGACTTCAGACTGGGGCGAAAAGGCGCAGGCACTCCGCTGCGACCGCCTCCAAAGACTATCGGGATTGTGCCGACTTGAAATGACCTGAACAGCTTTTCTGAAAAGTAATCTTTGCTGCGTTGTCAACGACACGGAAACGCTTGACACCAATCGGAATTCTCAAAGCTGATGTAGAACTTGTACGAGGAGAGCAGCTTCATGAACTTGTCATGGCCTTGGTTTTGGCCATGCTCGTTTCCAAAGAGCTCCTCAAACCCTACGCGGTGAGAGGGGCTGTGTTTTGTCACCTTGAGGCCACTCTGCATTGTGAAGGCACTTGCCTAAAGAGTCGATGCGAACATGCTGCATCAGCTCGTGAATTAAGACCTGCGGAGCTGAGTGATCGATCCAAAACTCAGCACCTCTCGTCCATTTTGACTCTGGCAATTCGACGCCACCCACACGGCCGCAGCATCCTGATTTCTCTCTGAGAACGGGATCCCCTCGCGAAAGAAGTTCTGCTTTCGAAGCTGGCCGTTCTGCTCCATCGACTTCCACGGCAAGTTGAAGTAGTCAAAGACGACATTGGAGTCGAGCCGGTACGTTGCGGACAAGTTGAACAAATTTGCCCATACTCGGTCAGCAATCCACGGAGTTGACGGCGGCGCTTCTTGCGACCAATACATCCAAAGCTGCGAGCGAGGGCGATCTGTGGGGATGTCGCACGTCTTCATATCCGACGCATGGAAAATAAGCAGATTGGATTGCGCTGCATCAGCACGGGTCGACACGAAGTCGCAATGCCGCTCACCAACGTCGGGTCGATAGCAAGAGGAATAAAATAGGGGCTCGGACTGAAAGACTTTCGTCCAGAATACGATCGTCTGCCTCTGCTGGCCTTGCTTTCGTCGTTCGAACAAATCTGAGTTTCTCTGACGGGCTGCTGATGAAGGCTCGAACACGCAAGGACCCTGCGGAAGTTTCCAATAGCATGGCGCTTGCTGCGTTGCGAATGAACGGTACATCACGCACTCACTCTGAAGGTCAGTGCCGCAGAGCGCATGCCACCTGCATCTTGAAACGCGGACAAACTTTGTCGTGATCCTGCGAGCTAACATGCTGACTGCATCGCGCTGATGGGTTAGTTGCACCAGAGATGAAAGGCACAAGAAAGCGCTGACCTCAAGTGCACTATGGATCGATTTGAGGGGATCGGCATATGAGGGATCAAATCATTCAGCTCGTGCAAGGAGAGGGAGCAAATATCTCTGTGTGATTCCCGTATGCGAGCGATCGAGCCATTCTCAAGGCCAAAGAAGCGAAGAGTCGTATCGAGGTCTTCATCTGAGACCAATCCAAGAGCATCGTGCTTAGTCCAGGACGTGCTTCCAAATTTCTTGGAATAGAAAATGACGTGAAAGAATACAGCACTTCCTAGGAGCAGAAAGACAGACAGAAAGTAGCTCCGTCGTGAAGTCATTTAACATTCTCTGAAGTTCATCTTTTACATTTTCTGTTAGGATTTCAAGGAGGCTCCTCGAAAAATTAGCGTTCATATTCTTTCTTGGAATAGTTACAAAGACTGTGTTGAGAGTGCTCCAAGATTCATTCGTTTCGGTCAATTTCTACAGAAACAAACAGACTCAAAATAATTATCTGTTATGAATCTTGCGTCCTTGTTACAGCAATCGGGCTCCTTAAGCGACACGTTGGCGAGGCTTCGGCAAGACATCCCAATTGATTGGATAATAGGACATTCGCAAAGACTAGGAGTGGAAGAAGATGAGCCTCTAGATGCAACTATTGATGGAGTGGAAGAAGATGTTGTCGCGGTTTCGTACAGTCGACGAGAATTGGCTGCCTTTCTTTGCAAAGTGCCACTGTCTCCTGCATATATGCAATATGATTCGTTTATTGCTGAGCTTATGGGATCCCAGCCAATCACTGCTCCTGCTGCGCCGTTGCCGCAACTTGCCAAGTCACAAGAAACGACGAGTGGGATAAGCAAGCAGCTTTCAAGCGAGATCAAAAGCATATTGCAACTTGTTGATTCCTCCCTTCGTTCCAACAAATCATTTGCTCCTTTTGTCGTGGACTTAGCGCACCGAATTTTGTCCTCTCTTCCTTCGTCAGGTCCTGGTGAGGCTCTCCCTTCTCTGCTGCAGCTACGTTCATACATATCAGCGTTTTCAACGGAGCCTGATATCCCTAATGAAACGAAGCGCAAGCTCTTTGCGGTGATGTTGAACATTGCCCTGATCTGCAAGGATCTTCCATCCATGCTTGACACAGTTCAGTCCATCTTGTCGTCCCCAAACGGTCTTCTCACTGATTCAGAGGTCTGCTTTAGAATTTCAAATGCGGATGCAGCTAGCTTGCTGGGCGGGGTTCCCAAGGACTCTGTCGCAGATCTGAAAAGCGATTTCCTTCGCGTGGCATCATATCAAACTCCAGGCTTGGTCATTCCTGAGGGCTCAGCGTACCGGATTGCTTGTGACAATACCCACGTGTTTCTCTTGACTCCAGCGGTGATTGCCAAAGTCGGCACAGGTTACGGAGGTACTCAAAGTGGCTCCGTCGTAAACATGCGTCCTCCTCCTCTCTTTGGGGACCTTGTTTTTTACAAAGATACGCTGGCCGTCTTCTTTCTTTCTAACAGTAGTGTAATGGCGTCTCTTGTCAACTCAGAATCCCTGGAATTCGCCCACCCCCAAGCTGTTGCGCGAATTTCTCCAGGGTCATCCGCTCGCTTCTTTACCTCAAAGAAGGGAGTCGTCATGGCTGTGCTGGTGGGCAAGTGCATTTGCTTCCACTTGTTGAACTTCCCGGAGTTTGGCATCTGTGCCTCTACTTTTGCCACATCGACGGCTCCCTTGATCATAGCATGTGGACGAAATAGGCATGGTGAGCTGACGTTGGGAACAACATCTTCCGATAACGTCGGTATGACTGTGTCAAGTTTTTCCAAGGGTGCTTTTGGGATTGCCGCGAGTAATGGAAGCACCTACATCCTCACCAAGGCGGGCACGGTCCTTGCTTGCGGCGCCAATGGAAATGGAGAACTAGGTCGAGGAAACTGCTCTGACGGTCAGAGCAGCATAGAACCGATTGATTTTGGCCGCTCTATTACTATTGTGCAAATTGCAGTTTCACATTCGGGGGAGAGCGCTTTGTTCCTTTCTGCCGGCGGCGACGTTTTTGCACTCGGGTTCCTCATACTTGGTTAGCCCTCACACCACAGGCGTAATTCTGACGGTAACCTCGGTCAAGGAAACACAAGAAGGCTTCAATCCGCTCGGTTTGTGGACCTGAGTGGTTCGAAAGCATCCTTTGTGGCTTGTGGGGCGAGCCATTCTGTCGTCATTTTGACCAACGGGAAAGCGATGGCGTGCGGGAGTAACAGTCATGGGCAACTTGGAAACGGCTCGAAGTCAAATTGCCCATCATTTTCAACCGTTATTGCTGAAGATGTTAAGTTTGCTCAGGTTGCTTGCGGTCAAAATCATACCCTCTTCCTCGACGTCGACGGCATCGTGTATGCTTGTGGCTCAAACGATAGCGGGCAGCTTGGCATCAATGGCATATCCTCTCTTGCCATCCCTGCGGCCATCGCAACTGCAACTGTGCGCGGCAAATTGGTCGATGATTTCAAGGCAATCAGCATTTCATGCGGCCTAGAGCACTCGGCAGCTGTTTCGATCGAAGGAGACCCCATGGCGTGGGGCAACAATTCTTCGGTCTTTCTCATATTTCGTTTGCTTATCCATCACAGGGATGTTGCGGTATGGGTATCGGGTCTCAACAGGCACCCTTTTCGATTCCTTGCGCCGATCGCACCATGGTCCGCGTTTGCTGTGGGCCATACTACACTGTATTCCAGGACAGGTCGGCAACTCTGTTTGGCTGCGGTATGGCTGGATTTGATCTCTTTTCCACGTCTGAGCATTCCGTCCAGAGTCTTTCCCCCCTGAAAGGTCTTTCTGGCCCGATTCTCGGTTTTTCATGTGGACATAGTCACTTCGTTGCGCTCAGTGGTGCTGCTGTGGATGATGTAGTCAGTTTTGATGACATGACGTCGTTCCTCTCCAGCGACAATCTTATCATGAGCCATGTTGCCTCCAAGTCGCCCATGGCTTACACCCTGGGCTTGTATGGCAGCGTTGACTCGCAAATGTATCTTTTGGAGACAGCATCGCCTTGTGTTCGAAACGATCCGGGACCGGCAGCGATGAGCCCAAGTCACCGTGTGTTTTGGTCTTTCGATCGAAAGCGCCAGCGGCTGTGCCTCCACTCTTCACTCTCAGCCTCGTTATTGTCAGCTTTAACGGAGAGTCAGCGCGCACTGGAGGAGTCCTGCACCATCCCTGAAGGCTACCTTGTGACGCCGGCTTCGTCTGTTTATTCGAATAGCACTGAGATGGGTATGACTCTTTTGCAGGGGATCGTTTTCCTTATTGCAGGATTGGATATTTCGACCCGAAAGATGATCAATGACTTACTTCCCTCAACTGCGTACACAACCATCATTCTCAATGCTCCCACTGATCAGATGCTGCCTCATCTTGGCGTGCTGCTAACCCTCATCGAGGAGATTATGGGCACATCAACTGCGGCTGACACGATGTTGCTATCACATCTCCGATTCGGTCGGGCTCTTTTTGCTGCAAAGAAGGACTTCTTCCACCTTCCCGTGGCCCGTCCTGTGCTTGAGGCATTCAAAGTTTTCTGCGAAAAGATCGTTCGCTCTCCGATCTATATAGATTCCGCACTTGGACGTCAGGCTCTGCTTTTGATCACGTCATCGTTTGAGCTCTTTCACTCACCTGCCAGCGGTGCTGTGTATCTTGCAGACCTGATCAGCCGCATTAATCAAGGTACGGGCACAACGACAGAGGCACAACTTCTAGTTGAGCTGCTGTCGAGGCTAGCAGGTGTCAATCAGCAAGGGTTTGAAGCTTTTGTCGCTCCCATCGATGACCATGATGGGGGCGAGTCCGTGTTGTCTGCGCTTTTGTCTCTCACTGAGGACAATACAACCCTCTTTCCGCTTGCTATGGTTCTCTCTGAGCGAGTTCTTCGGTACATGCTTCGATTTTGCCATTTGAGCGTTCGTCAAGGTTTTGTTGGAAGCATGTCTGTCTGCATGAATTACGTGCAGTCGGCCACCTCGAGTAATGAGCAAGTTTTGAAGTTCTCAATCTTAGTTCTCGATGTCTTAACTGCTTTCTATCGACTACATCCGTCATGTGACTACTTGAGCTCATTCATCGCTCTCGAAGAGAAGGTCAGACATTCGATCCCTCCATTTGTGGCTCAGGGTCGCGACTTTGTCGTTGTCGAGTCATCTCATCCTTGTTCTCAAGATTCAGACCGTTTTGTGGACATATCAATGAAGCATGCAGCAAGCGTGTGCTTTGTTCTTGATCCGCGCAGTCGTTGGGGCCAATCGGACCGACTCGAGGTTCATGGTGATGGGGAAAACTCGGTCACTCTGTCAGGCAACTCCGGTGCCAACAGCGACAGCGTTTTGATGGAATGTAACAGCATTTCGGTACGCTATCGATCATCACAGTCCTCGTCAAACAACTGGGGTTTTCGCATTTCTGTCGTCGGCGATGCCACAGCACTATCAACTCAGGATTCCTTTGCGTTCACTTTTGTCTACTCAGCACTTGACTATGCCCTCGCTGTCATGCAATCACACGGCGACTTGATGCTGAAGTGCTGCGAGCAATTTCTCAATCTCGACGTGTTCAAAGCAAACGGGATTTGCTTGAGATGGACAAGTGCGGACGCAATGGAATGTGAGGCACCGGCATGCTTAACGGCCGAGAGCCCCACAGCTGCCACCAGCCAGATTATCATGCGGCTAAACACGTTTGCTGAATCTTCTATCGGTAGACAGAGCCGTGATGAAATATGTTGTGGCCTTCTTTCCACTGTTGTCAAATTCGCTGGCCCGCCTCATCTTGACATTGTGAACAATGTCTGTGAGATTCTTCTGGATTTCCGTCGCTGGATGATGTGCGAAATACAGTCCCTAGAAGTAGAAGACTTCGAGATGAAGGCGGAGGCATATCGGACGCTCTCTGAGCAGCTGAGTGCAATGATGACATGCTGTGTCCAATGCGTCTGCGAGAGCTGCACCCCTTGTGGCTCTTTTGTGCCGGCTTTATCTGCTGTTATTGCACTGATGAAAGGAAGCAAAGTGGCGACCTTCAAAGCTGATTTGGCGACTTTTCAGGAGTCCTGCTTGAGAGTGTCCAAAGCGACTTGTCTGATTGCGGACATAGCTTGCTCTGTCGCTAATAATAGTGTCCTCAGAGCAGACACGTTGGCCCTTGTGTCGGAGAAGGCCGACGTCCTCGTTAAGCTGGCCTCATCCTCATTGTCTGCTGACTATCAGGACTCAATCAAAAGTTCGATTGGCAGATTCATGAGAACGGTGACCCACTACGCTAAGACGTTTCATTCGGACTTGCGCACCACGCTACCGTTTCTTGCACTTGTTGCTGCCCATTCGTCCGCCAACGATGTGGATTTGCTTGACGTCTGCTCTGCATACCCGTTGCTTGAAGTGAAGAAGAATGATGCCCAAGCAGATGATGCGACTGTTTCGTTCAGCACGGACATCGCCGCTCTCGCTCAGGTAACCGTATCGTCATCGAACAGCTTAGTGGGACGTCTTCTTGACGGCGACACAGACACATTTTGGCAGACTGATGGGTCGCGCCCTCACTGGATTCAACTCAATTTCGACGAGGATTGGAAAGTGCAGAGTGTGCAGATGTACGTGGACTATGAGAGGGACAGGTCATACTGCCCGAAGAAAGTCTGCATTGAAATCACTCATGATGGCGAGACTACTTCGGCAGGGTCCACAGTTGTTCCCGTAGCGTCAAAGGGGTGGGTGTCCGTTTCTGCTGACGAAGAAGTACCATTCATTTGTAGAAGCCTCAAGGTTTTGGTACAGGAGAATCAAGATGGGGGGACGAATTCTAAAGTCCGCGGCCTTCGAGTGTTTGGATCTCGTGTCGACGAGTCTGTGGAGATTCTCTCGTCGACTTTTTCAACACTGAAGAGTGCTTCACTCATGGCGTACGGGAGCTTGCTGAGCAGAATGGCCGAGACACTCAAGCAGCCGCAGCGCGGGAGTGAACGCAGCCTTGCCATGGTTGGCGAACTAATCAAGAATTTTTCCGAAGAAGCGAGTGCTCTTTCTCAGCATTTCGACGATGAGAGCCCTCCCGACGCGTCAGTCGAAGAGAATCTGCTCTCTCTGTTGGACCTTTTCTCAGACGTCTCGTCCGTACCACAAGTGTCAATGCTTCTCTCTCAAAAGTCCCTTATGGAGGCGCTTTGGAGAATCATCCGCAGTGGATCCCCTGTTGTGCAACGCAGCGTTCTGCGGCTATGTCGGAATATCCTCTCTCATGTTTGGGTTCTTTGTCTCATGCGTCTTACCCTGCAGAATCCCCTCCTCGCCAAGGTAGAAGTCATTGAAACTCTTCTGGACGTCACCGGCAAGGCCATGTGGCCGATCCCATCGGAGGATCTTGCCGCTGCCTTGGCAGCTGGCAATTTATCTGGGATGCCTCATTGGTCCGTTGGGTGTGAAGCTTCTGCGCTTCTTCGCCATCTTGCCATCACTTCGCAAGCGTGGGCAGACCTCATTTTCACTTCCATCAGAGGCGTTCTCCAGGCCCTCACATCAGGAACTCTGCTTAAGTCTTCACTCACTGCTGCGTTCGCTCAGACAGTCGTGGCCGCCCTTTCCGTGATTGGCGGATCCCTCGACGGGCCTCGCGTCGGTGCCACAGTTGGCGTCGTCGATGGCGACCGTACATTTGATGCAGTTGTCGTCTCGGCTCTGGGGGACACGCCCATCGTGGCTGTTCGAGCTCTCGGCGATTCTGCTGACACTTTTGTTGACGTACTATACTTCGTTTGTTGTTGCTCACCTTTCAGCGGAACAGCATCATGCCGACTGTGCCGGAGCTGCCAATTCCTGCAGATGTCATCAACTCTTGTCTCGCTGCCATTCAGGTCCTTTCGCGGTCGTCTTCGGCGGATTTGTCCACGGCTTTGATGAAGTTCATTTTGTTGAAATCCCTGTCGTCGTCCTTGCAGAGGAACTTCGAATCATTTGAGCCAAACACTTTGCAGACTTTGGCGGCATTGTCATCTTTGGCTTCCTCCAAGACAGTTCTCAAGGCACCTCTGTTTTACGAGCGTCGAGTCATCGACCTGCTCACATCTCTCTACATCCACTCTCATTTCGATATCCCAGAGCTGTATGACCCAACAAGCACCCCTGCCCCTCTCTCACGTGAGCCTTCCGCAAGCAGCGTCCGCGACAGAGACAGGACTGAGAACCGCCACCGTCTTGCGCGGGATCTGTCTGGTCTTGGCTACACTTTTGCTCTCTGCGTTCGTGCTCTTGAGTTGAACAGCGACGATCCCCAGGCTGCCGGGAGTTGGCTCTTGGACAACTCCGCGCAGTATGTGGCTTCTCACCCCGAGTTGCTTGAAGATACGACCCCTCTGTTGTCGCCGAGGAGCTCTCGTCGAGGCGATGGCTCCCTCGATTCGGATGAGCTGACGTTCAACTTGGAGCCTTCTTACCCTCTGACAGATGGTTCCGAGCGCACTGTGAGCATTTTTTTCATAACTTCTAACACAACAGCTTCGAGCTAAAGCTTCTGATTTCCACATTGGCGAGGTCGTCATGGCTCCATGTGGCACAACCCCTCGTTGTGGGATCGTCAAGACTGTTAGTGCATCGTCCTCAGCGCTTCTTGTGCAGTTCTTTGACGCCGAGCGTTGCGTGGCCGAAGATGTTTGGATCCCCGTTGCATCCATCAGATCTGCACCACCAGCCATTGCGCGTGTGATTGCTGGCATGCACTCCAGCGCCGACAGGTCACCAATCGATTGGCTGCGAGCGCAAATTATGTCCGCCAGCGCAGCACGAGCAGCTCAACTCTTCGCCGCAATCGCGTCCAAGACTTTCACTGACGAAAATCTGCAGATCCCGCCGTCTCTGCTTGCTTCAGCGATTGAACTTCGATCAACCAGCCCTTTCATTGAGAGCTACCTCTCCAATGATTGGATCTCGTGCAGACTGCTAGCGTCATGGGAGCTCTCGTCAAGTGCGCTGTCAGCTGCTTTTGCGCCGATTTTGAGCAGCTGTGCGGCAGCTATCAGGCGGGCAGACCGCACTCACGCCATCATCGACTTGAGCGGAGAGACTGCTGCTGGGTCGGTGACAATTGACTCTGATGAGGTCGACTTGCTATTTTCCGTCCACTCTGAGCTGCCTGCTCCACATCAATTGTACTTCGGAGTTGACTCGTCGATGACAGCCCCTCTAAAGGTCGTGAAGGGGGGATTATCTACTTCTTTCGCTCAATCCAGGCTTCACAGCGGCACCTTCACGTACGTGGTCGTTCCTCCTCCGCCCGCTGGGTTCTCCCTTCGCTTCGCTGTCACCGCAACTGCGTTTGCGCCCCTAAGCATGGCACGCATCACCGCCGAGTGCTTTGCCGCCGCTGGGACCCCCAGCCTTTTGAATGACATCGTTGGCGCCGTTGGGGACTTCATCACTTCGCTCAAAATCTCCTGCCCCCTGCGAGCCGAGGCAATGCTTGTGCTCTGCGAGCTGAGCAAGGGCCTTCGAAACGGCTGCTCCGCTGCTATCGTCGACGAAGCAAATCGACTCGTCGGGAGGACGACCGACTCTGCAGTCGCGCCGAGGTACCTCCAGAAGCTAATGGACGCTGCGAGTTGTTACGCAGACGGACCCAAGAGCGAGCGGCGCGCGGAGAAGAAAGAGGTTTCGCCGCTGCTGCCAGCGGACGTCGAGAGCATTTGCGTGAGTGGCCTGTTTCGCCTCCTTTGACCGCGCAGGGTGTGCCCTTTGATGCGATTGGGCCACTGGCCGAAGACATCAACAAATTTGCCACAACGCAACGAAAGGACGCGTCACCGCCCCCGTCCCTCAATTTGCGCCGTCCGTCGTTCCTCCCCTCCATCGAAACAATCAAAAAGCAGCCAGTCGCCGTCGCCGCGCTTCTGGCTGAAGTTGTCTCCTATCTGGACGGCACATCTCCCCCTCCCCATCCGTTTCTTTTAGAAGCATTTGTTAACTCAGTCAAACCTTGCGCCGTGCGCGATAGCCCTCACCCCTACCCCCGTTACTTCTTCAACGAGGACGTCATATCCTTTGCCCGCGCTAAATCCGTTGATGTGGCCGTTGACCACCGCAGCAAGACAGACTTTGATGACTATTTGGAACTCTTCGCAGGCGGCCGCGGCTCAGCCGCCCGCATCGCCGGCCTGTCCGGGGCCTTCGGCGAGACCGGCGCCGTGTCCGTCTCAGGCGGCTCCGTCCATTTCAAATTCAGTGGCCACCATGGCACCGTACCTACCCCCCCCCCTTTGTTCTAACCTTTGCCCCTAGGGCTGGGGCTACCGCCTCGCGTTCGTGCCCATTTATTCCGCCGCCGACAAGGCCGCCCTCGTCGCGTCCTGCGCCCCCCTTCTGGACGCTGCCGCTGCGGCTTTTGGCGGCTTGACGTCGGAGTTCGACCGCGCGGTGATTGACGTCCTCAATGAGGCGGCCGAACGCGAAGGCTTCGATTCCGTCCATCTCCCCCTTGCACTTTTGACCCTCCCCCCCAACGACTCAGACCGCCACCCCGCCCTCTCTGGCGCCCCGGTCGCGCTTGTTCGCTTTCGCGCCTCTTTTTTCCAGCTCTTTAACAACCTTTTAAATAACACCCTCATTCCCTACATCGACCCCTCCCCCCCGCATGCTTGGAGCCTCTCCGCACGCGTACTGTCGCGTCGCCACGCCATCCTCCGCGACGTCAAACTCGCCTTCCTCAAGCGCCTCCTCGCGCACTCTCAAAATGGCGCAGGTCCATCAGCGCGCCCCGAAGTGTCACTCGACCGCACGGCAGCGACGCCTGTTGCGACGCAGCTGATGCGGCGGCTCCAAAACGTTGCCCCGGCGCGGCTGCGGTTCAACGACATGGGGTTTAAAGTCGTCTTTAAGACGGAGAGGGCGCAGGGAGAAAATGGACCTTATCGCGAGTGCTTGTCGACGGCTGCAGCGGATATTCTAAAAATGGGGTTGTTTGTTAAGTCGCCCAACGCAGACGCCGCTGGAAACTTGAGCTACAAGGATTTGTTCGTTATCCGCTGCGGCGCGCGATCTCCGCGCGATCTCGAGCGCTTCCGCTTCGTTGGCGTCCTGTTTGGCGTTGCCATCCGCTCAAAAGTGTCGTTGCCATTTAATTTAGCGCCCTTTGTGTGGCGCGCCATCCTCGGCCGCACCCCCACCCCCCATGACCTTTGGATGATTGACACTCACTTCGTTTCGACCGTCGCCGCCATCCGCGAGAGCTCCGAGCGCACCCTCCCCGACGGCACAGTCAGCACCCCCCCCCCCCCACATCACGCCTCCCTCCGAGACCTCACCCCCCCTCAGGTCATCCCCCCCCTTACCGCCGAGACA
>JAIYDP010000215.1 GCA_027487435.1 Verrucomicrobiaceae bacterium
AAAACGCGACGTACAAGTTGAAAGGTGCCGAGGGTGACTGAAAAGGAGAAAGGGGGGGGGGGGGGACGCGTGGGCGGACCTGTGACGTAGTCGGGGATGTTGTCCATGACGCTCTCAAGCGACGTGATGGCCTCCCTGTACGAGCCCATCTTGATGAACGCGATGCCGATGTTGCGCATCATCCTGAACTTGGTCTCCTTGTTGCCCGCACCGACTTGGTCCATCGCCATGCGGTACATTTTGATCGCATTCGCAAACTTGCCCTGAGAGAAGAAGATGTTGCCCATGTTCACGCGCAGACGCGTCGGCTGCGGGAACTGCTTGTTCTTAACAATAACTGTGTACGCATTTAGAGCCTCCTTCAGCTGGTCGTTCGCTTGCAGCCTGCCGCAACGTCAGCAAAACAAAAACGCGAATCTCCGCACTGCAGCGCGAGGTTGAGGCTTGTTGCGTACGTCAGCTCAACGTTCTGCTGCTCCTGCAAGCCATTCGCATCGCGATGCTTAGTCAGCTGCCGCTCCTTCTTGACCGCATCCCGCGCCTTCTCCAGCGCCACCCGCAAATTGCCATTCGCGTTTGCAAACGCTGACTCTTCCAGCAACGTGTTCGTTGCTTTCTCGAGCCCACGAGCCACGTCCTCAGGCGTTACCTCAATCTTTTTTTGCAGCGTCGCCGTTGACTTGGTCCTGTTCGGGTCAGGGGCTGCCGCCGGCAGAGACAAACGTTCCAGTGCCGTCGGACAGGACTTTCGGCCCCTTTGGACCATGTGACGTGTAGCCTGCTGCGCGAACAGAAGTCATCGGCCGCTGAGTCTCTTCCCTCATCTTGCTTTGCGAAGCTGTGCCCCTAGGACTCTCAGAAGTCGTTTACGCGGAGCGACTGTCGTTTCGATCCAGTGGGAACGCGAGCCTGCGACTGCTCCTGTCGAAGGACAGATGCCGCAACCATGGCTGGGTTTTGACCTCGAAATCCTGTTTGAGGAGGCGCTCCGTAGTAAGTCCCTTGATTCTCGAAGTTTTGATAGGGGTCAGACTGCAGCTGAGGGGTAAAATGAGAATTCGAAGTGCGAACCCTTGTCGAGTAATTTGCAGATTCAAACCCTTCGTAGAGATCATCTCGCCCTGACGGCCGTAGAGGTCCACGTTGTTGATACATGGCAACCGAATTGAAAACTTGTGACAATTATTGACCTGAGAAATTTGGTATTTTAAGCTTAAAAAGAGGAAAAAAGGTATTGATTGTTAAAATGGTTTGATGAAAACATCAACTGTTGGCTTCCTCCTACTGACTCTCTTTGTCCTCATGTGAGTACTGTAACAGTATGACGAGTATAAAACCCATGCATTTATGAGGAAGTCGCTGAGTATCTAGCGAATGCAGTCAAGATGTTCGAGACGTGTTGTGCAAACAACAGAAGGTCCTTGTCTCGACAGATTTTTGCGACCCAAGCCAATCAGATCCTTCCATTAGCTGGGATTCCCTGTTTAATTCAGTTTGAATTTGATAAATGTCTATCCTCACGACAAAGAGCTCCATTTCGTGCGCAAGCTCAAACTTGCCACTGCGATCTTGCGAATTGAACGCCGGGACGATCGCGCAGGATGTGGCATCCTCTCTCATGCCTGCAGTTGCTCTTCTGCAGACTGTTGAGTTGTCCTGAATACTCTTATCACGCAGGTAACAAAAGATTTAGGAGGCGACGCAACAAACGCACTCGTATTGCATGGGGTGAAGGCTAACTAACGACCAGACTATTCTTTTAAGCAGAGTAGCGTCAGAGAAGATGTATCAGAGCATCCGCGTTGTCCCACATCCGTTGCCGTTTCGAACTTGGGGCCCAGACAGAACTCAGTGCCCCCCCCCCCCTTCGGATGATTGACGGCAGGCATATCCGACTCATCGCACCGTCCCCAAAGACCGTCGTTTTCATCCTCGACGTCGCCACTGCCGTGGTGCGCGTCCCTTCGCTTCGCCGCGCATCTGATGGCCCAGACGCCATCCCTTCAAGACTCCTTCGCGCAGATGGCCATTGAATGTTTTAACCAATTTGTTATCGAAGGCGACTATGTCGCCCTCGTCGATGTGCGCCCTCTCAAACCTGATGTGATCTATTTTTAGGCCGACGGCAGCCCCCGCAGTCGCCCCTACGTCAATTTCGCCCTCGCGCAGAATTTCGACCCCTCCTCCTTCCGCCGCTTGTTTCGTCCCTCCGTAATTTCTCACCCCCCCCCTCTCAGCCCCATCGCCTCCGCCGCCGACGTCGAACTGTCAGTCGCGGCCCTGGAGGCCACCCTCACGGCGGTCCCCGCCCTCACGGCGCGCGGGACTTATTTCGTTTGGTTATCTTTAGGCCGGCAACTGCGCGGTCTACTTAACTAATTGATTCTTTTAGGCCGCGCATTCCCACCGGCTACAGCCGCGGCCCTGCCACCTCGATCCTCGCCCTGATGGCGGGCTCCAGCCTCCGCTTCGCTTCGGATGTGGTCGCGTTGGAGTGCCGCCACGGGGCGCGCGTGACCCTTGTTAACGACTCTTGTTTAGAGCTTGTTTGCTTGAGGGGAGTCTGCAGCGCGTGAGGACGAACCTCGGCTACGTCTCCCATTTTTTTAAATTCTCTTCCTTCGACTGCTCATGTTTGATCTTGACTGGACTTGACGTCCGGTTTGACTTGATTGTTGATGCCAAGTTGACAAGACGGTAACTAACGCCCGTCAGCGCGCTGGGAAACTTCGTCCTCAAGCCAACCACCCGATTTGAAATTTTGAAAACGCCCGATGGCCTCGTCCTTTCCGCCACCGCGCACATCCCCACAAAGTACCCCCCCCCCCATCAACCAAAGAGAAGAACTCATTCGAAGCCTTATCGCGACCCTACACCTACCTCTCCCCCCTTCCCCTTCGGCGGCCGCATTGGCGCTGCAAGACACCCCCTCCCGTCGCGTCCAGCTTTGGCGCATCCCTTTTGTAATGGAGGGGGGGGGTTCTATTCGCATTGATGCTCATACTTTGCTTTGACCTCCCCCCCTTCTCAGGGCCTTCCTCCAGAGCTTCTGGCCGCAACAGACCAGCCGTTCGATCCCAGCGCAGCGGCTTCCCTTCGATTCCCTTCGCTTCGGGAGGTCGTCGTAGCCCTCGCCTCGGACCCGAAAAGCAATGCGTCCCTCTCCGTGCGGCAGATCACCCGTTCCCACTCAACTCTCATCCCCCCCCCCCCGCAGATGGCGGATTCACTCCGGGCGGAGTGCCAGCTGGTCCCCCTCCCCCTCCCCCGCTTGTTTGTTTGCGCCATGGCCGCCTCTCGCACCCTGCGCGTTCCAAAGGGAGGGGCTCCTTCTGCCGCTGGCCGGGTCGTGATGGTGATTCTGCGCCTCAAACTACCCATCAAATGACTCTTCGGAGAGCCGAATCTGCACGCTGGCCCCCACATCGGCCGCATGCACTGCGACGAAGGCGCTTTTAAATGCTGCAACGGCTCGTCTTTTAAATGCAGCCGTGACGGACGACAGGGGATCCTCCATTGCGGCAGGGGGCGCGCTGATGCCGTTTGTTGGGGGGGGGGTCGCATTGACCGCTGATAGACTCGCAGAGAAAGTTCTGGCGCTTGTTTCGACCCATCAGAGATGTGGAGGGGGGGGGGTCTGTGTGGCCCTTCATTGGATGATGGGGCACTGGGTGCGGCACCACATCTTGCAGCAAGCGTTTGACTATTTAAGTTGAAATTAGAGTTCAACGACGGCACCCCGACTTTGGTCCCCCCCCCTAACCCCTTGCGCCTAACAGCAGCAGGTCACATTATTTAACGCGTCCCAGCTCGTCGACGCTGTCCAGGCGGGGGGACAATCAAAATTTTTGCTCGTTCTGACCCGCGGCCACGAGGTCGTTTTTGACTCCAATCTCCTGGTATTTTACATTTATTCGTATGATTCGATACCACGATATCATTTGATACTTCCGCGAGATGTTTTGAATGCGGTTGGTTATTTTATTTGGCTGCTCCCCCCAGAGCTAAATGTTCTTTACGCTTAATTCAAGTCAAAAACGCCGACTCACGACTAGCCTCGCGCGCAGGAGCAGACCACCCCCCCCCGGCTGTCTGCGCGCTACCCGCTCATTGCCGCTGTGCGCGCACTCTGCACTATTTGAGCTTCATTATCTTTCTCATCTTATCTCATCCCACCCCTCCATTTCTTATCTCACCCCCCTCCATTTCTTATTTCATCACCCCCCTCCATTTCTTATTTCATCACCCCCCTCTATTCGACCTTCATTTTGACAATCGCCACCTCACGCCACAAGGTCTTGCGCGACAACAACCTGCTGACACTTTCGCAACCTCCCGCCGCAGTCGGTGCGCCCCCCCCCCATGTTTCGCTGACCTCAAAGTGTCCATTGATGGCTCTGACTTTGCCGTCAATTCATACTTTCGCGGCGCTATTTTTTCCGTCGCATCATCAATTGCTCGTCGATCCACCCGACCCTCGCATCCTGACCCCCTCCCTCCGCAGCCCTGCCAACACCGTACGGGTTGGCGGATGGCGAAGGGCCTCTGGAAACCATCGCCCCCCTCAGTTTGGTCGCGGCGCTTCAGCCAGCGACCCTAGCAGGGTTTGATTACTCAAAATGCAACCCCCCCGTCGCATTGGAAAGAATTCTTTCCCCTGTCCTTGCCTCCGTGGCTGCGTTTCTCGTGGCTGCCTACGTTTTCGTACGAAGGCGGAAGTTGGGTCGAACCCTTAGACGAGAAGTGCATGTCGAGGTCGGTGACGCGAGCGAGGAGAAAGAAGTAGAGAGGGGGGGGGGGGCGCCGGGATTTCGAGCTGATTGTAAGCTCGGTGAAACGCTTTTGCTGGTTGAGTCGGCCTCAATGCGATACGAGAGCTTTCGGAAAGAAGAGCGCGAGAGGATAGAAGAAGTTGCAAAGAAATTGCGAGAAATTGACGTTGTTGTTCCCGGTCTCCTCTCACCTTGCAGAAGCAAGTGGCCGATGTTAAAGATGCGCTAGATCTCATGAAAGATGCGAACATGTTCAAGTGCTTCTTGCTCACTTTCCAAGAACTTCAAAAGCTTGCAGAGGACCAGGTATGAACGTGCAGTACAGTCGGGTCATTCATACGCAGGCGGACCGAATAGACTCGCTTTCATCTGTAGTGGCTGTTGCTGAGTCTCGATCCACAGCCTCAGAAGATGTAGCCACCTTGTTCGAAGGAGATTCATTTTACAAAAAATACTATCCTCATTTCTTCGCAAATAAAAAGTAAATGTGGGTGGAAAGTTGGTATGTTAGGAATTCGCAGATTTTTTTCGGCCCAAGCTCCCAGCAAGCACTTTGTTTTGTTCTACAAGTACGTTGATAATATGCTGGAAAGAAGGACCCCCTTCCGGTGAGAGTCCAGTTTCAGTTGTTCACGCCGCCAGACCGGAGCATTTGGAACTCGCAAAGAAATTTAAAGATGCTGGCACCCTTGTTTCCGGCGGCGCCTTTGCTGATCCCGTTGATGGCGCTTTGATTGTTTTCAGTCCATTGCACCCTGTTCACGCCTTTGACTCTTCAAGGGTCAGACTCAGTCGACAAAGTCAACGAATTCGTCCACAGCGACCCTTACGTTAAGAACGGGCTTGTCACGTCTCACGCCATTCGTGAGTGGAGTGTTGTCATATAGAATTTCACAAACGCTATACATCTCATTGGAATACACGCCACCGAGACTGCTCCAACATCACTACGCCCTCGAGCCGCCAAGCTGGAGGACAAAAAAGTCATCAAGCGTCTCAGGCCCTGATGCCCCTCCAAAAATATACACACAGCTCCCAATGGCTGCGCTCGCGTGTCCGAACCTCGCCACAGGCTCGTCGCCACAGGCTTCGCACACGGTCCAGACTTTCTTCTCTGCGGCGTCAGAGATGCACCCTTGCGGAAAAACCAAAATTAAAATGAAGCACCTCGTCCATGCCCTCAATGCCATTTTGGCTGATGCCGCCGGTTACGATGAACCCGTCACGAACGGTTGCAACTGAGTGCGAGGCGCGGTCGTATGGCGACTCATCGATAGCGCGGATTCGGCTCTTCTCTAATCGGATTAGAAGAAACAAGAGGAAGCGTACCAAGGTCCACACGAATGAGGTTCGACTCAAGGCTGGACGGAGACCGCCCCCCGTACAAGTACAGCTCGGACCCGGACACACAAGACGAGAGCATTTCAGTCGGCTGCAACTTCGACGACCCTCTCAACTTCAAATCCGACCATTGCAACCCTTCTGCGGCTTTGAGTCTGAGTTTTGTCCCCCCAACCTAAATCCAACCGCTGAGGCGAGAGCATCAGCCCACTTTGGTCAGCACCCCCAAAAACGTACATTAACGGTCCGATTGCGACGGCAGTGTGAGAGTTGCGAGGTCGGACAGCTCCACCGGCTTCCACTCTGGCCCACGTCGAAGAAGCTGCAGAGTTAGAGCAGACGAACATAGAAAGACCCGAATTGAACCTCCATGTATCATTCAGCATAACTCCTTCGAACAGATTCATTCCACCGAAGATGTAAATGCAGTCGTTGAACACGACGGCAGAATGGCCGCATCGTGCCAATGGGCTTTCTCCTTTGACTGCGACAAGTTCCCACACGTTGCTAGCTACAAGAATGAGAACTAAAAGTGAGAGATTGAACATGGATCAAAGGTCCACAAGTCGTTGTAAAATGTTGGCAAGGATCCAGCGCCCCCGAAGAGGTACAACTTCCCATTCAAGGCAGTCAGCGAAGCTCCACCCCGGCTGCCAGCCGGCAATGGTGGCAGTCGTGACCACACTCCTATCGACTCGACGGCGGCCAGATGAAGTTGGCTGGTGACATCTTCCATTAAATAACTCAATATTCACTTGTTTGTTAGATGACCAGAGTTGCTGTGAGCTTCAGGGTCACATTTTCGACAATGCGTCTTGTAACATGATAGAACAAAGACTCGACCAATGCCAGGCTCTCTGAGCTCTATGAGCGCTGGGCAAGGGAATGGCATGCAAGGACCCATGTGATGCGATATCGCATTGACGGCGTTCCCACGAAATTGACGGATGGAAATCACAAATTCATCGCACAGCTCAACGAGAAGCGGAAAGATAAGAGGCCCGCTGATGATATTCAGAGCGTCAATCAGCTTTTTGATGACAGTGGCTTCCACTTTGGAAAGATTTCACCTGAGGAGGTGCTCTTCAGGCTGGTTTACGGTAGTTCTGTTTTGCTAACTATGACATAGCACAGATGAAGATGAGCCCCAAGATCATGCCGTGATACTTAACGTTAGTCCGATCGAGACCCTTCACTCTCTTATTGTCCCGTCCCCAAGCAGATGTCTTCCTCAGCACATCACATCAGAGTCCATCCAGATCGCTGCAATGTTTTCATGTGCAGCGTCATCTGACAATGTCCTTGTGGGGTTTAACAGCCTCGGTGGCTTCGCTTCGGTCAATCACCTCCACTTCCACGCGTTCGCCGTTGGCCACCCTCTCCCAGGTCTGCCCTGAGATATCTTTTACTTAACGCATTCAGTTCTATCGGCTCCTTGTAGACCGCTCAAGGGGAACGTATCCCTCCTCATGGATTATCCGGCGAAAGGGTTCAGGCTGTCCGTGGACGAAGAAACGATCGCCCAAACGTCCGCCCTTGTCGGACAGCTGGCAGCAGATCTTCGCCTCAAGGAGATCGCTCACAACTTCGTCGTGAGGAGAAATGGCGGTACAATGGTACTGATTTGTTAGATTTTAGACCATGGGCACACTTGGTTCTTCTTTCCTAGACAAACCGTGCTGGGGTCGAAATGTGTGGCCGACGTCAATGTCGCGCTTTGCGAACTTGCGGGTCATTTCATTTTGAAGCGAAGTGAAGAGTTCGAGGGGCTTCGGGAGGAGGACTGCGTGCGAGCTATCGAGGCGATGCAGCTGCCCCAGGAGGTCTGCTTGATGATCCTCCCGCTCATGTGCGACAGGAATTCGACAGCATAGCGCTGCGGATGGAGCAACTTGTGTCTACTTTACTTTGACAGCTCGTCCAACTTCGAAGGGTTGACATTTCGGTAGAAAAACATTTTGGCACGGTCGACAATCGCTCCCCACGAATCCAATGCTGGCCGCACGTCGATCCAGATCGACTGGGACTCAAGAAAATTGTTGACGACCTTTGCGCCCTTTGCGTTGTCGTCATCGTAGTAGTCGATGATGTATCGCACTTCTTGGCCACAACGGTCGACAACCCAATCGTGGCGGTCGAATGGAAGGATGCTCCTTCAGACAGTCAAGAGAGCGATGTGAAACCATCACCTGAACCATTTTCGGAGGGTTGCTTTGGGAGACAAGTCATCAGGCTTCCCTTGGAATCGAAGCAGCGTCGGGTTCCCGCATGATCTGCACAATGAGCATTCTTGTTAGAATCGAAATGAACCCTTTGTGCATGCGCTCCCACATCATCACCTCGCGCCAGCTCTTTTCGTTCATTCCATTGTGAATCGCTACGACCATCCTCATGTCTGCCTCACTTACATCGCCTCCTTTTCCTTTCCTCATCAGTGCATTATAAAACATCTGCTCTGATGGGTATTTCCAGGTCTCATCGGTCCCACCCTTGGGGATTGTTGAATGTACTCGCTCCACAGGAAGGGCTTCCTTTTGGCCTGGCCATGGGCTTTGATTGGCAGGAGGCATCATGTTTTTCGGGTCGATCACTTCTCCGTACACATTGTACTGGACTGGACTCTTGTACTTGTGTTTCACTGGACACTCTCCTTGCGGAGGGTCAGGCTCCGAGTTTCCTTTCTTGACTGGGCACTCCATAAACCAAACAAACTGGTATTTTCAACTGGTTTAACTTCGTTCGTTGCCATGGATGTCGGAGATGATGTGAAGTCGCAGACCATACAGAGACTGATTGTAAACTAGAGTGCATTCGTTCCAGAGGACATCAACAAGATTGCAAAAGAGGTTTGAATTGGTGAAATGTCTCTCATGAAAGTCTGTCGACAACATCATAGGCTCAAGTCAATACAATCACCTGAAAGTCGGCCAGTGGAATTCTGATATCTGCGAAGATTGCGTGAAGAAACTCACTGCTCTCAATAAACCGTTTAAGTATGTTGGTAAGACCAGTTTTCTTGGTGAATTTGATTGGGCAGTCTCCTGCGTTATTATGCAGAAGAATGGCGCAGGTTTGCACACCGCGAGCTCTTGTTATTGGGATAGTGCAACTGACGGTTGCTCTCTGCATTTGTTACTGACGTTTTATTAGGTTGTAGTACGTTGCGTTGGGAATCTAAGAGGTACTGTGTGCCCCCTCCATCTTACGATTAAGCATGTATTGTATTGTAAGCGTCTATGGACTTGGAATTTAGCTATGAAACTCCGTAAGGTGTGTTGGAATGTTTCAAGAAACCCCGTAAAGTGTGTGTTTTCCTGCTATTTTGAACCTAATCTACGCTCTCTAACTGTCGAATCATAGTCCCAAGTGGAGGATTGACTACCCGACCTTCAGTGAGCATAGATATTGTTGCACATACGTCAACAGCTTGTTTCTGGGACAGTTTCACGTTACCAAGTACATTCGCGATTGAGAGGAAGTAGAAACCGCATTGTCAGATACAGCATGCATCCAGCACAGCTCTCAATATCCAGCTTTGCGTTCAATTGCATCCATCAGACACTTGGCATATCCAAATAAATACGGTGTTTGATACGTAATGAAGTTTGTTGCACTCCTCGCTGTTGTTGTCGCTGTTGTCCTCTGCGACGAAGCTGTTGTGACTCTTGAACCTGGCAACTTTGATAATGTGAGAACTTATGTTTGTCTGCTGACCAAGCAAGGTTGTTAACGGTGACAAGAACGTGTTCGTTGAGTTTTACGCCCCTTGGTAGCGCTGATGTCATTTCATCGTAACATTTGAAGGTGTGGTCACTGCAAGTCGTTGGCCCCGGAATGGGAGCTTCTTGGCCAGAGCGTTGCTGGTTCTTCTGACACCGTCGTTGGCAAGGTTGACGCAGATGCCCATCGCGAGCTGGGTTCCCGCTTCGGCGTCACTGGATATCCCACAATTAAGTTCTTCCCCAAAGGATCAACAAGCCCATCGGAGTTCGTATCTGTAAGAAGCCTTCCTCTTACGTCCTAGTTACAGCGGCGAGCGGTCTGCTGAAGGTTTGGCCAAATGGCTCAGCGAGCAAACTGGTGACGACCTAATGCCGCCAGCTAATGCATTTAGGTAACAACTTCAAGATCAAGAAGGCCCCTGAAGCTGTTGTCCACCTCACCGACTCTGATTTCGATTCCGTCGTCTTGGACAAGACAAAGGACGTCCTCGTCGAGTTCTACGCCCCCTGGTGCGGTCACTGCAAGTCTCTCAAGCCCGTCACCTTCGTTTTGCTGCCGAAGTAATATTTTGTAGAACTACGAGATTGTTGCGAAGGCATTTAAGGATGAGCCCAATGTCGTCGTTGCAGCTCTGAACGCGGACGAGTACCGCTCGAACGCAGAGAAGTGCTTCGGCTTGATGCTTCAATTCTGATGACTAAGGTACGGCGTGAGCGGCTACCCTACCATCAAGTTTTTCCCGAAGGACGACAAGTCCGGCAAGGCGTACGAAGGCGGGCGCGACCCTGCTGCGTTCGTCGAGTTCCTTAACCAGAAGGCCGGCACCAAGCGCTCCGTTTCTGGTGGGCTTCTGCCAGAGGCTGGTCGCATTGCTGCGTTGGACGCTATTGTCGCTGAGTACAAGACGCTGAAGGCTGATGCAGCATCCTTCGCGAGCAAGTTGAAGGAAATTGCGGAGGGTGTGGAGGCTTCGGCGAAGGCGTAATCTGCACGTCTTTCTTGTTGACAGACCTAGGCAAGCGGACTACTACGTTAAGATCATGCACAACATTGCCAGCAAGGGGCACGACTTTGTTGAGAAAGAGAAGGAGCGGCTACACAAAATGAAGAGCGGAAACGTCAACGGCAAGAAGTTGACCGAGTTCTTGCTCCGCCTCAACATCCTGTCCGCCTATGAGTAACCTTGTCAAACACCGTTGAGTACATCACATGTACAATTCTATCCGTTCAGAATTTATTCAGCTTTGTCACAACGCACACACGCACAGTCTGATCGTACGACCCCATCACACACAGGCCCTCCTTGTCGTGGTGCCAATCAAAACACGACACTGGCTGCGTCGACACAATCTTGTCCTGCAGGCACTCCACCTTGCCGACCACTCCCTTCGCAAGCCCTTCCTCATCCTTCACTGACCGCTGCATCGGGTAGTTGCTGCCCACGTTAGCTCCTCCTCGTCAGTGCTTTCCGTACTATTTCCACAAATAAATGGACCCATTGCCCCCTGTCGTCATGAAAATCTCGCGATTTTGCGGGAGGTGCTTTGCGCACCAAACAGTCGACTTGTGGGCCTTTTCTGTGAGGGCCTCATACCCCGTCTTCGGGTTGTAAGTGCGCATGTCGAACAATTTGAACTGCGACTCCAGCGTCGTGGCCACAAGCTTGTTCATTTCAATATCTTTGCGGTCAAATTCGATACCGCACACCTGATCATGTGTTAATCCAGGGGCAATTCAAATATACTCCGTTCCGGACATTTGTTTCCCATCGAATAGTGTTAGTCTTCAAATCAAACAGCTTGATGTCGCCGTTGTCAAACCCAGCGGCAACGCACCTCTCCTCGGCGTTGTAGGCATTGCCTCCGGGGTCAAGGTTTCATTCGTCGGAACCCACCAAACGCTACACACCAACAATCGCGAGCAGAGGACGCATCCTTTGGCGCCAGAGACGCAACAGGGATGTCCTTTTGTCGCGGGTCCCAGACTTTGACGCAACCTTCAGGATGAGAATCCAAATTCAAATTCCGTGGGGCGACCGTCACGACCACCCGTAACGATTTCAGGGGCGCCGGTTCCGATGTTGAGCCCCCCGCAGCCGTCAATGCCATTAACCATCTGGATGTGAGGAGCCGCAGCATCTGAAGAGTACCGAGGTGTGCGCCTTGACGCTGTACAACGGGGCAGCTGGATGCTCGAGATCAAAAATGGACATGCGACCCTCAAAATCGCCTGAAAATGAGATGGCGAGACGGCTGGTGAACCAGTTGCGATATGGCGCTCCTCCAGGCTAGCGGCCCCAAATGTTGCGCATTTGAAAGCAACCTGTTTCTCACTCTAACAACTCAGAAACAAAGAATGAATGGTACCTCAGACAACAAGTTGAGCGATCCGTGGTCGATTCCATAGACTTGAAGAGCTCCGGTACCACGGGGATGCACTCCAAGCAGCACAACTCGGGCGCTGCTGGGCACCCACTTTACGTCGCTTCTAAAAAGATGTCACATTTCGAGGACCATACATGCAAGATGAGGATACGACTTACACAGTGAGAGGAACACTCTTCGTGATGTGCTCGATGATTTGAGGGCGATCAGTTGTGTCCATGGCTCTAACAATTTCAAAGATTAATCTTTAAAATTGCTTCGCCATCAGATGCACAAAGTTGGTTTCGCGATCATTCATCTGATTTACTAGATTCGTGTGAATTTCCTGCTTCGCTCATTGAGCACTGCCCCTAAATTTCACGAGCTGAAAGGCGACCTCTATCGTAATCAGCCCAAGTTGCCAAGGCTTCCGATTCCTTCTCTTGAAGAGACCGCCGAGAAGTACGTATGGAGCACCAGTGCTGTGCTCTCACCTGAAGAACATAAAGCAACTACGGCTGCAGTCAGTGCGTTTGTTGCGGGTGAAGGCGTGTCGTTGCAGAAGCAGCTGAAAGACATTGACAACTCCAACAAGGACACGAGCTACATTTCTGGTTCAGAATATAACTTCATCATTCCTTCACCTTCTCATGCATATGCGAATCAGTGATTTGGTACAAGGCTCACGGCTTCAGAGCTTTGGTACGATATGTACCTTCGCTCCCGCGATAGCCTCCCCATCAATTTCAACCCGTTCATGCAGTTCGCCGACGACCCATCGAAGCCAGACCAAGTTCAAACTCCCCTCTCTCTTAATCCCGCCAGGCCGTCCGAGCTGCCTCGCTCCTAGCGGCGACGCTGAGAATGTACGACGCGGTTTCGAAGGGCACCCTCCCTCCCGACATGTACGGACCTTTCCCTCTTGACCAGTCCCAATACCCCCGCCTCTTCTCCTCTACGCGAATTCCGCGGCGCACCAAGGATGAGCTCAAGTCGTTCCCCAACTCCAAGCACATCCTCGTGCTGCGCGGCAGTCAGATGTACCGCCTCGACGTCATTGACGCCGCGGGTAACCCCCGGAGCGAAGCTGCTATTGCATTTGCGCTGAAGCAAATTCTCGCTTCGGCCCCTCCGAGCGGCCTGCCAGTTGCGGCGCTCTCAACAATGGGACGCGACGCGTGGGCGGATACTCGCAGCGCCCTCCTTTTGGATGAGCAGAATCGCGTGGCCATGGAGGCTGTTGATGGCGCCATAATCGCGCTGACTCTTGACGACGCCGCTCCAACTTCGATGCCTGCGATGAGCCGCGTGATGCTGCACGGCAATGGGGACAACCGGTGGTACGATAAGTCAGTCAACTTGATCGTCACGGCCAACGGCACCGCGGCGGTGAACTTTGAGCACTCATGGGGGGATGGGATCTGCGTCCTGCGCTACTGCAACGAGATCTGGAGGGAGTCAGTGAAGAATCCAGCGGCTGCCCCTGCAGATGGGGGCTTGAGGGCGGCGCCGATCAAGTTCAACATCAGCGATCAAATCTCGGCCACTATTGGCTCTGCGCTGAAAACGCTCCGGGCGCAATGCGGTGCGCTGGAGTGCGACGTTTCGGATTTGAACGGCTTTGGCAAGGAGGACTTGAAGGCCCTGCGCGTTAGGTTGAGCCGTGCGTGAGTGGAGCTGACGGGTGCAGCCCCGATGGTTTTGTTCAAATGGCGATCCAATTGGCTTACTTCCGCCTCAAGAAGAAAACGGTGTCAACGTACGAGTCCGCAAGCACTTCCGCGTTCCTCCACGTGAGCATGGCTTCGATTGTTAAAGCTCACGCAAAGGGCCGCACGGAGGTGATCCGATCAGCGACGCCTCATTCGGCCGCTTTCGTAGCCGCGATGCTGGACGGGACGTTGACGAATGAAGCGAAAGCGGCAGCATTGAAGAAAGCCATTCAAACGCATAGGTCTCTCCGTTTGTGTGGAGGTCAAGCTCACGACGCAGTGACATCTCCTACGCTGCGGTCATGGGCAAAGGAGTCGATAGGCACTTGTTCGCCCTCAGGTCGTTAGCAGCCTCCAACGGAATGACCACTCCGGCCATATTTTCAGACCCGGGGTATACGAAGTTTGGAGCAAATATCCTCTCCACTTCAACTCTTGTCAGCGATGCCCTGGCTCTTGGCGGGTTCGGTCCCGTTCATGCCGAGGGCTTCGGAGTGGGCTATGGCGTCACCGACGCTGCCATGCGGTTCACTTGCACTTCATATGGACAAGGAGCTTCAGCGTTTACCGATTCACTCAAGTCGGCCATTTTGGAGCTGCGTGATGTAATGACCAAAAAGTAACCGGAGGCGATGCCAATCCTTAACGACCAAATAAACTGGAACTTGGGTATTCCAAAGCGAAGCGAGTGAAGATGTCAGCGGAGGCACACATGACAAAGAGTCAGCGAGTGGTTGGGCTACATTCAATCGAAGAGTCCACAGATCCCAGCGTCACTCTCGGTGGGGCGCTTTTCTCATTTGGTTTGACTCATCGAATGCAGCGTACATGTCGCACGCGTATTGCGGTGTTGCAACTCCCGCAACTGAGGTCACTGAACCAGCCTTTTGGCCTGTGGGTGTGGAAGTCGCCAATCTTCCCGAAGCATCCGACACCAGGCTTGGAGGTGGGGCTGCCGGTCCATGGCCTCTGAGGTTTCGTAGGCGTTTCGGAGGGTGACGAACTCATTGACTGGACGAAAGTAACAATTCAACCTTCTGCACATACAAATCCGTCTACTGTTGTTTCGTCGAGCGATCTCGCTGGCCCAGAAGACCCTGCACTATCGTCATAAGGCTTGGAATCGTAATGTAGTATAGTCCGTGCGTGAGCTAATAATTCAAATGACAGCTTTCAATTTTATACATACAGCTTACTTACGGAGGAGCTTTCGTTTCCCTCATTTCTTTGGGGCTTTCTCGCCCGTTGGCAGAGGTGGTGCTGAAGCAGCTTGGGCCTCCGTCATTTTCTTTAGCTGGCCCATTAGCTGAGACGACAGCACCTGAAGCTTTGCCAAGTATTCATTCAGTCTCCTCGCATCTTCCTCCGTAATGAAACCAGCTCTGATGTTCCCGACCTGAGCCTTGGCCGCCTTGTCAACGTCAGAGCCAGCGGCCACAGAGTCAATACGTTGAGCACTTTTTCGCAGTCACAGAGCACAAGCGATTGCGTCGGGACATTAGAGCCTTCAATCTCATCCACGGTGGGGCTGCAGTCAAGGACCATGCCCCTCCCTTCAACCAGACTGGAAGTACCGGCAGTCTTCGCCTCAGCGACCGCACGCTCCGCCAGGCTGATGATTTCGTGAGCTGTGGGCATATCGACGAGGGCTGTTGGGGCGAGCTTTGTGCTGCCCGGGATATTTAGGGCAAGGATAAAGAGAGTGGTGACAAGTCCTGCTGCCGTGGTGAGGAGGCTCGACGTCTTCATGGCAAAGTAGGGCCCGCTCGGAAATAGATTGGGTTTACTACACTCAAGGATGAGAAAACACTCATTTCGACGCCTTCATCAAGTTAAGAGCGCTACCGTGCTTGAAGAAATCGATTTGCAGCTCATTGAAAGTGTGGCGCAGCTCAATGTTAACGGACGTGCCGTCAGCCTTCTTGACCTGCGACGTGAGATGAATTCGAGCTCACAGACGCACCACCATGGTCACAGAGGAGCCAGGTGCGAAATCCTTCAAGTTGATGAGGCTGATGCGATCACGTGAGTTGATCTTGTCGTAGTCCGCTGGGTTGGCAAACGTGAGGGCAAGGATGCCCTGCTTCTTCAAGTTGCTCTCGTGAATGCGGGCAAAGCTTTTGACGATGACCGCGCGACCGCCCAAGTGGCGTGGCTCGAGGGCGGCGTGCTCGCGGCTGGAGCCTTCGCCATAGTTCTCATCGCCGATGACAACCCACGGCATGGCGGCCTTTTTGTACGCACGACCGACATTGGGGACGGAGTCGAAACTGTTGGAAAGGACATTGAATACGCTGTTAACCTTCCCGTTCTCGTCATTGGTTGCCCCAATCAAAAGGTTGTTTGAGATATTGTCCAAGTGGCCACGGTACTTCAGCCAAGGGCCAGCCATGGAGATATGGTCAGTCGTACACTTTCCGCGAGCCTACAATGTCAGATGTGAGAACAAATTCCCGACTTTAATCAAAATAGGCATATCGACGAGGTCCTTGCCGTCCCACATGTCAAAAGGCTCAAGGCGCTGAAGGCGCTGCGACTTGGGATCAATAATGACCTCAACCTTCGACCCATCGGCAGCGGGGGGGACAAAAGTGTCAACGCCGGCGTCGTACCCCTTTGAGGGGAGCTGATCGCCGGAGGGTGCAGCAAACTTGAATGGACCGTTGGGCGTTGGGATGGTGTCAGTTGTCGGGTTGAACGTGATGGAGCCGGCAAAGCACATTGCAGTGACAATCTTATGAAGTAAGAAAACCGCAAGAACAGGCAACCTCCGGAGATGCAACAAAAGCATGCGTCGCAGGGTTCGCGTCGTTGCGGGCAGTGAAATTGCGGTTGAATGAGGTGATGATCGAGTTCTTTTCACCGACCTTCACGTCCTCGCGATTCCATTGGCCAATGCAAGGGCCGCACGCGTTCGCCAGCACTGTTCCGCCAACCTTGTCAAAAATGGCAGAAATGCCGTCACGCTCGATGGTAGCGCGAATTTGCTCTGACCCTGGAGTGATGGAGAACCCAGCCTTGGCCTTCAGGCCTGCATCCAGTGCTTGCTTGGCGAGGGACGCGGCACGAGTCATGTCTTCGTAGGACGAGTTAGTGCAAGAGCCAATCATGCCGTGTCTGAGCTCCTCTGGCCAACCGTTCTTCTTCACTTCCTCCTTGAACTTCGACAAGGGATTCGCCAGGTCAGGCGTGAAAGGTCCGTTGACGTGAGGCTCAAGCGTGGACAAATCAAGCTCAATCACTTGGTCATAGACGCAACCCTCGTCAGCAACGAGGTTAGCTTTGAAGCTGTCCGACACGGACGCGATGTCGCTGCGACTGGTAGCGCGCAGATAGTCGCCCATACTAGACGTGTATGGGAAGATAGAGGTAGTGGCGCCAATCTCAGCACCCATGTTGCAGATAGTTCCCATTCCAGTGCACGAGAGAGACTCCACTCCTGGACCGAAGTACTCAACTATGGCTCCGGTGCCACCCTTCACAGTGAGGATACCCGCAACCTTGAGGATGACGTCCTTTGGAGACGTCCACTCGTTCAATTTGCCCGTCAGCTTCACACCAATGACCTTGGGAGCCTTGAGCTCCCAAGGAATGTCCGCCATGACATCAACTGCATCCGCCCCACCAACACCAATTGCAATCATCCCGAGCCCACCCGCATTAACAGTGTGAGAGTCCGTGCCAATCATCATGCCACCAGGGAAGGCATAGTTTTCGAGAATGATCTGGTGAATGATTCCGGACCCAGGCTTCCAAAAGCCCATGCCGTACTTCTGACCAGCAGATCCGAGAAAGTTGTACACTTCCTGATTGACCTCCTTCGCAGCTTCAAGATCCGCCTTGCCCCCCTGACAAGTAAGCCAATAGAGTGTCATGATTTTACATAGAAATGATGATCCTTGGGATCCTGGCGTGCGACAATAAGATGGTCGCAATGAATCGTGGTCGGCACAGCGGTCGTGGGTAGCCCAGAGGACATGAATTGGAGAACAGCCATTTGAGCTGTGGCATCCTGCATGGCAACGCGATCAGGCTTCAAGCGAAGATAAGTCTTTCCACGAACAGGAACTTGCTTAGGATCCTCGAGGTGAGAGTAGACGATCTTCTCGGACAGCGTGAGCGGCCTGTTGAGATTCTTGCGAACAACTCCCAAGTTGGCTTCAAGCTTCTCGTAGTTAATGAAACGATCCGGCTCAAATCGGCTCATGGCAACCTTTCTACTCTGGTCACCTCAAAAAAGAAATTTCTTACGGGAGAGATGAAAGCCTCCGAGTAGGAGCGCTCAGATGCTAGAGACGTTAGCAATTTTCTATTTTTTTCTTCATTCCAGGCCATGGCTTTCAAGAGAACGCATCAACACGCAAGAACCCAGAAATGTTTAGGCGGATGGATCAAAAAGCCAATAGGAGGGCAAAGTACCCTCGAGAGTCTGTTCATGGCGTCAACTGTCACCGATTTGTGGACAACGATCAAAAGCGATCTTCCACCGGACTTGTCATACGTCGTTGGAAAATAGCGTTTCTCTGGAGTGTAAATGCATCCAAAGAGGGCTAAATGTGGCCAAACTTAAAGGCCGCTTTGGAAATCTTCGAAAGCGTTTTTTTGACAAACGAGACATTATTCTTCATCTATCATGCAGAAACTGTGTGACGATGTTGACAATGTCTACATGCGATGCCAAGCCCTTTCCAGACCCCTGGACTCGAACGAGGAAGAGGAAATTTTGGAAATTTTGAGTTCGATCTCGAAGCTGCCAGGTTTGAGCTGCCGATGATTCGTATCTCATGCACAGAGTCAACAAGTGGTGAGGAGCGAGCATTTGCGCTTTATCTTAGGGGGAAGTTGTTAAATATTGGAAACAAATACAACCAAGACGCAGAAGTGGCGCTATGCAAATCGGTCAAATTGGACCCGGCCAGATTTGATGCGTGGAATTGCCTGGGGAGTTGCTTCTACAAGAACAGTAGAGTGGAGATGGCAAGGGCATGCTTCCAAGAGTCCATTCAACAGGTTCCCATGCTTTCATGACGTTCACGTCACAGTTTCGAAATGTGGAGGCCCTTGAGAAGTTGTCGATGCTGCTCCGCCTCCATGCTCACAACGGCATCATATGCCAACAGCCCCGCCCCTGATTTCGCAGAATCCCCCTCACATGTAGTCCGAAACAAAGTTGAGAGCCTTCGATTAGCGAAAGAAGCTGTCGCCTTCGACCCAAAGCTGGCCTCCGTGTGGTGTAATGTCCCGACCCCCCCCCCCCTGTGCCCCCAATTGTTCGGTCAATTGTTGATCTCCAATTTTAATGCGATTGCGCCAGAAGGCTACGAAATGACCGATGCGTAGACAACCTGGGCAACGCGTATCTTGCCTATTTCTTCTCCTTCTCTTTCGACCGCGACGACCTCCACAAGGCGCTCAAAGCGTACGCAAAATCCGAATCTGCTGCAGTCCCTCCCCTCCCTCTTGTCTGGTTGAATCCTTAGAAAGCTCGGGGCGAAACTGCGCAGAACCCCGACCTTTATTTCAATCGCGCCACGGTGATGTGTCCTGCAGGACGCGACAAGCCTTACCCTCCCCTTCAGGTCCTGCGCTATCTTGAAGAATACCCCCGCGCTATTGCCGACCTCCAGGTCGCAGAAGCTGTAGACCCATCCCTCGGTGCTGCCGGAGTGATCAGAGACATTGTTGATTTTGTCGAGCGCATGGCTGGCTTAGTTAGCTCCAAAGTGCAAGCATCACTCCCCTTCTTATACGCAGGCCTCCATCAAACAGAAACGCCTCCTTTCGCTTACTGCGCCATTGGAGCGGCACGACGCTTCCGTTGCGCGCACGCATTTGCCCACTGTCTTTGACGACCTCAAAGTCGGGGACAACGTCGGGCGAGCTATTAACGTCGTTGTTATTTATAGCGATAAGTGTGATGAGTCCCACATGTGAGTTGTCATACGACCACCATCCAACCGTTCAGGTCCTACGTTGTCGTCGACCGCTCGTTTTGCGCAACGACTGTGACCGTTCAAAGCCTTCAGGAGGGGAGGGTCGGAGTCGGTGACGTCCTGACCCTTTTTGACCCCACGCGCTCTGTCGTGCGTGTCGAGTGGGATGACAAGGTGTTGTCGTACCCAACCGTATCCGTCCCGTCTTTTAAAAACGTCCTTCACAACGGCGACAAGCTGGACCGCTCGTACGCCGCCATGCCGTCGAGCTCTGTCGAGTTGCGGCCGAACTAAAGGCAGCGGCGAGGTATTGGGAGTATGTACTTGAGGTGTGATCGAAACATTGTAGTGCTATAAATAGGAACGTGCTCCTCTGCCCCTATGTGCAGAGAGGCCGAAAGGAAAAACATTTCGCGACGTCGGGGGTGTGGCGGATGCAGTCGATCGTCGCGTAGATCCCCGACGCGGCCATCGCCAACAAACTTCCAACCATGACCCCTGCATCAATTAGAGCCAGCTCAGCATGCGGCGTGCCAGTGAGAAGGAAGATGACAATGGCCTGCTTCTTGTACTTCTTTACGAAGAAAGCCAGCGTCACTTGGCCAAGCAGCGCGCCGAAGAATCCGACGACGGCAAACACGGCGGCATGTACGGGCTTGAGGCTTCCTGCGGTATTGGCAAGTTTGCGTTAAGCGTGGGGGAGGGCTACCCTCGGCAAGAAACTGCGCGGACGAGATGAATGACGTGAAGAGCTTCGAGTGAGAACAAGACACAAAGGCGAGGTACGATCATGAACGAGGCGGTCGCGACAGAGACTGCGGGGAGGGCGCCAAGGTGGAGCATCAGCGGGCCCGTCACCATCCCGCCGCCAATGCCCAAGGCGCTGCTACCGATGCCAGCAAAGACGCACATCAGGGGAAAGAGATAACTCTTCGACCCCTCCCATGCGATGTCTCCTTTCTGCAGAGGGTGAGGCCCTGCGCAGACTGCGAAGGGCTTACAACGAATGGGAACCCCGCAACTTTTTTCGAGTCGTGACGGCGCTTCGCGAGTGTTGTTGCGACGAGGGCGAGTGCAATGTAGAGAGGGAATGGAAGGGCGAAGAGAAGCCAATAAGTGCTGGACCCGCATTGGACGCCAATGGGAGACTTTCCAGACTCCCCCCCCCTCGCGATGGCAACGGCCGTGACGCCAAGAAGGAGCCCAACAAGGCCCAGCATTTGCAATTTAGGGGCAGTGCGTTCATCTTCGATGAAAGCAGTACGTTTCGCTGCAAGGTCAAGATGACTGAGAGGGAGGGGGGTACTTGGGGTCTTGCCATCCAAGAGCGCACCGTGGTCATGATCGCCATCGTGATGCGCGTCATTTGAGCCGCGCTGAGCCATTTCGATAGAGTTGAGACGAGGAGATGGTTCTGACTGTTTAGCCTCTTCGACAGATATGTCTCGACCCTGCGACATCAGAGAGGATGAGAAACGAAGAGAAAATGCCTTCTTATAGGTTTTCCAAGTTATCCATCCTAGAAAGAGGACAAGACAAACAGTGACGAGCCAGCGGGGCCAAACGCGATTACAAATAACACCAATCATTGTTCCAAGTAGCTGCGTCGGAACAAAAACAAATGCCGTCCGGTAGTCAATCAGTGGACGGTCTGCTCCTGGATGTCGCCGTTGCGACAGAACAACTAAGCTGGCGATGGCGCTACCAAATATCGTGGCCTTGAAGAGTAAGCTCTGATTATTCTGGGCTACTTTGGACAGAGGGATGGATCTGGACGTGTGCAAACCCCCAACGACAGTAAACAAAGGAACCATCGCTCCCCCCCCACCAATCCCACCTCCAGCAGCCACCGAAACAATAACGAACGCTGCGACCGCACACACAATTTCTGCAGAAATCGATACAAATTCGTCTTGGATAATGGTTTCCATAAGTCTCGCACACGCTAACGAATTTACAAGGTCTTTGTTAGATTTTGGTTTTGCCAGCCTTCCCCGCCGCCCTCTGAACAATGTTAGCTTTATTGCTGGTCATGTTTGCAACTCTTTTTTGGAGGTTTGTCGGGATTGATGAAGGTGCCCGTGTCTACCTGCTTTCATTGTTATGTTATTTTTATTTTGATGGCAGACTTGGACAACGAAATCCTTCAGCAGTTGGCCGGAATAGCTCAGCAGCTTGTTTCACAAGTCATTTTGTTATGAAGTGTTAGTACGCTCACAGTCTTAGGATATAGGAGATCGAGGAGATATTCAAGCCGCTCATCCAATGGGTCCTGCTACAGCGGCCCCACTGGGATACACAATGTATCCTCCTGGCGCTTATCCACCACCTCCATACATGTACTCAAATCCGTATCCGCCGTTCAATCCGCCGCCACATCAGCATCAGCTGAACGGTATGTCGCGAAAGGACCGGTTTCTCATGTCTCTAGCTCTCATTTTGCAGCAGCAGCAACAGCTTCAGCAAGCCGCTCTGGCTAACCAAGAGCTTCAAGCTCGAATTCAAGTAGTTTGTAATCAAACCATCTGACGCATGAAGCGGCTGCAGCAGGACGAGGAGACAATCCCTCCTCAGCTCGTGGAGGTATTGTCCGCAGTTTTGGCGTCAAAAAAAAAGCCAGCAGAAGAATCGAGTTGGTTTCTGTGTGCCCTTTATGACGCTATAGGCAAATTGGACGCTCTGTTGGTGCAGAACCTTCAGTTTCAGAATTTGATGATTCAACAAATGGTTGCTGGGCAAGCAGCAGGCTCTCTTTCGCAGCCCCCTCCTCCAAATCTTTTTGGGGCTCCTACGCAGCAGCAGCACCAGCCCTACGCGCCTTCGCCTCAATATCCTCCGCCAACCCAGCAAGCCTATTCAGGCGCCCCGCCCCAGCCGTTTGGGGAGATGGCTGCTGCGCGGGCTCGTCCTCCCAACCCAACGTGATCTAATTTATCCGCCCTTGCTCAAGATGGTAGCATTGACGTACCGCACGCGGAGCTTCAGGGCCTTCACAATGAAGCGAAAGAGGCACTAGCCGCTGTCCATGGCGAGGTTGTAGCTTTCTGAGGGAGCTGACTTAAAAGATTGACGGGACGCCTACGAAGACCGAAGCAAAGGACGAGTTCAAGGCCGATGCTCGAGAGGCAAGAGAGGCGGACAAAAAGGTAGGGGCTCCAAAGGTGGAGTCAAAGGCGGATGCCAAGGCGGATGCCAAGGCGGATGCCAAGCCCGCTGCGAGGTCTATTTTAAGGCGAGGCCAGTCAACGGGTCTGTTGTCAGGTTTTGCTCTTGACCCTTTTCTAGTGGGAGAGCGGCCAATCGACAGGCTGCGAGGAGCGGTTGAGGCCGTCGAGTTTGTGTCAGCTCTTGGGAGCGGGATCAAAAAATCCGTATTGTGCTGGGAACTACAAATGTGATGCGTTAGAGCCAGAAAGTGAAGGAGGAGCTAATGGCGGAGATGCGAGACCTTCTGTCGACCTACACGGATGTCGCCAAGTCGTGGGTGCGTCGAGTCGTGCGAGGGCCTATTGTCAACGTTCTCACGGAGAAGAAATTGAATTTGGAGGTTTTGTGGTTGAGCCAGTCGCTCACTGGACAGATTGTCGTGCCCGTTGAAAAGAAGGGCATTTTTGGAGGGGGTGTAACTAGGGCTGAAATAGAAGACCGCGTGATGAAGATCCGCGTCCGCGTTAAGGGCATTCTCGACGCAATGATCGAAGTCGCTGTGACCGCATCAGCCTGACGCCGCAGGGCCTCAAGGCGAAAGAAAACATGCCGTCGGCGATGCCGCAGCCCCTGTTGCAATTTCTGCATCGCCTCACTGTCGACGGCGTTTGCTTTCCTGAGGAGTACATGTTTGAGTCAGAGAGGGTTCATCAACCCCGTCGTCTGACTCAATCCCCAAGAATTCGCTGGAGTTCTCCTACATCGGCAAGACGACAAACATGAACCAACGCCGCGCTTGGATCGTTGTCGTCAATTTCCTCTGGACTCGCATCGTCATCTTGGAGGTGCTCAGCAGCTCACTCTTACTTTCTTCTTTGCTGACCTGCTAGATGATTTTGAAGCCGTGGGAAAATAATATCGGCCCCAACAGGAGGCCTGGCAAGCTCGAGGAAAACAATCTGAAAGTAATTGCAACTGTCCTGTACCGCCTCGTCCTTGCTGCGCTGTCCTCGAGGGACTTTGAGCCTGAGGTACGCCAATGCGAATCCTCCATTAACGTGCGGAGCTGTCAGAGAAGTCTGTCGTGGAGCAGTTGCTTCCATCGGAGGCAGCGGAGACGTTGACGCGAGAGCTTGACCAGTACATCTTTGGGCTTCGGGTAGGTACGAGCTAGCGTTATTGAAACTTCAGGAAACGATGCGAGATCATATATCGACCCTCCTGTCGAAATGCTCAGCGGCTCAGTCATCTGACGAGATCTTGCGGACGGGCGAGTCTGCACCAAACACAGCGAGGGATGAGAGCCACATTGTCGAATAGTGCACCGCACTTCTTTACAACGCTTAAGCTACAATTATTGTTGGTTGGCCTCGTCAGCTTCTTTGCGAAGCTGCGAGGCTCAGAGAAGCCTTCATGTGATGTACCTTCGCTCTGTGCGCCCGAATATTTAGAATACCCATTACAGAAACTCCGGCCAGGACAACGGAGGAACCGGCAAGGACAGTAACCCCGACCTTGTGCAGTCCAGAAGCGATCGACATCGTGGCAACAATTTATTTTGTACTTTTAACTTTACAACTCAGTCGTCGTCTGCCCGTGTTAATTTATCGGAGAGAGTAAACCTGAGCCATCTTCACCCTTTCGCTTTTTCCTGGCACTTCTGATTGCTTCTTCTACTTCCGCTTTTCTCTTTCGTCCTCGAACTCCCTCTTTGACTATTGGGGCAGGATCCGAGTCATCTCGTGCCAGGGGGGTCCCCACTGATTTTCGCTTATTTCCTTTTTCCCCATCCATAAGAGAATCTGCTTCAGCCTTGAAAAGATCCTTCAAAGTCTTCGCATAGCTGTAAATCAGTGAGGTCTGCCAATCAGACTCGACACACGCAGGTTACCTTCGCATTGTAAGTCATCGCATTTGCAAACACAAGCTGCATATCTCGAATGAAGACAGCAGCATTTTGGTAGAACTAGATGTCAGATTTCAAAGAGAAAAGAAGAACGCTTTGATCTATTCGCTTCTTGATCGTTCCCAAATCCATCGGAGCCTTGATGACAGTGAAATAATCTGGGGCCTCCTTGACCGTCACAGGCTTCCGAAATGGGTCGGACATCTTGTTCGAGTGAACAAACTTCCAAGCAGCCATTAGTTGCTCTTTCGAAACGGGCGGACCTGCCAAGTAGGCGTCCTCCTCTCTCACGACGTTAGAAGGGTTTCTGACGTCATTACATCTTGACTACAACAGGCGAAGCAACGTCCTCCACCTTGCGACGTCCTCTCCCCCGCCCCGGTGTTGGCTCGACTTTTATTGCACGGGGCTCAGATGGCTCGATTTCAAGTTGTTCTGCCTCAGCTTTTGAGAGTAAGCATCTCAAGAAACTGCGTATGCCTTCGGCTGTGGCGGGCTCTGGGGCATCAAAGAATATCTCGCCAGCAGGTCCCTCATTTCCAGATTGCTCGCTGCAAATGGTTATGAAACGCTTCATTTTGGTACCTTGGCTGATTCGATGCATTCTTCAGAATGTCTAGAATAGCCTTCAGCTCAGCAATTCTGGTAGCTCGCACATCGGGTTCAAAATCATCAAGAGCTATGGAGTCACCAAAGTATGACAAGTATCCAACAGAATTCTGGTCGACTCGCAAGAGCATCGTACTCGGCCTTGCAAGACTTCGGAATTAGGAATCTCTGATATCAGAAGACTTCGGCTGTGAACACGAAAGGCTCCGAATCTCCAATTGCTCGCTTCGTGAGAGATGTGTAATACGCTGATGACAAAATGGACGAAGAAATCGTCTCCCAAAACCCAACCCCTGGCAAATGTGAAACAGAAAGGTCTCTGCGCGTACCGTGCTTCTGAACAGCGTGAAGCAACAACAGCTTCTCAGACGTACGCATAACTTAAAAAGATCTGTAAAAGCTTTTTTAAGTCACAATTACAACGTGCACTTTGATTTGCAATAAAGAAACCTCTCTTGTTTTAAAAGATATTTTTATGATTCAGGCACACCAAGAAATACTACTTTTTATCTTGACCGACCTCGGAGGCTCTAAAATACTATTTTTAATTTATCTTCAAACACCAAGCACCAGATGCCTCGAGAGATACGGGGACATTCAAGACGGTCTGCTACACCGTATGATCGCCCAGTTTCGCAACCACAAGCAATGGTGAGCCGTTCTGAGCATCCCACAGGAAGCTCTTCTCTTCTGGGCAGAATTACAAGGGGAATTGTGAGCAAAGTGACCGGGATGATCTGGGGTGCTCCCGCTCTTCAAGAAGATGTTTCCGCCATAGGTCTCATTTCTGTTTTGAGTCTAATGCTCCAGAAAATGTGAAATTATCTGAAAATTTGCCGCACGTTGAGTTTCCGAGCTTTCCCTCCCAAGGAACGCAAACACCAATGGTGGCGGCAGAACCTGTAACACATCCGTTTTTCCACATTCTTACGTGTCAGCAATTTTCTAGTCCTGAAGTGGATTTGGAATCCCTGCGCCGTCAAGACTTTGTACGCAAGCTTGAATTGTTGGCGCGGGAGAGTGGCTTCGATCCGTCGGAGGTCGGCACTCTTGTTACTCCTGTTTTGTCTCGGAAGCAAAACGTTTCCGACATTTCTTTCATTCGACCAGCGGATCAGTCGATATCGTTTACTCCCGATGTAAGGTCTGGTGTTTCGCAGCCGGTTCAGTCCTTTTCTTTCGAGCCCAGGTCAGGTGTTGCCCAGGCAGAACAGTCTCATGTGAGCGCTCCTTTTGGTGTGGGTAGCACTCCCTTGGATGTTGCCAGAACGATGAGTCGTCGTGATCGGCAGCGAATTGAGCGGTCGGATGGCCCTCGCCAATATGTTCAGCCACCTGAAGGCCTTGGTAGTGCATTCTGCGCCCCAGTCCCAGTTCGTGCCCGGCCAGTGCCTGAGCGCGTGTCAAAATCTGCGTCACAAGAACGACCTCTATCGACTTCGTACCTTGGCGCTTCGTTCCCTGCATTGCCGCCCATGGACCATCTTCGCAACGAACGGTCCTTCAGAGAAGAGTCACCTCCCCGCACATCCAAAAGAGCCCGTTCCCCTGAAGACGATCGCAGCGAGACCGGCGACTCTGATGATGTATCTCAGGTACTTTGCAATTGATTCCCCCTGATATTGTAGGCGTCAATCAACTTTTCGCATCCTCCGCGCCCATCTTCCCAAACTTCTTCCCATGCATCCTCAGGTCGCTCGTCGCCGAACCCCAAGGAGACCGTTAAGCGTATTTTGAACATCATTCGGACCGCGTCCACTCCTTATGCAGTATTCCCGGTGTTATGTCATGATTGATTCGCAAGGATGCTCGGAACACCCCACCAATATTCAACCAACCAGCGTCGAAACGACAGGCAGTCGAATCGGTTGGTCCTCATCTTGAAACTCTCTCATCCGACAGTCCTCCCGCACCGCTACCAACACATCAGCCCAACGAGTCCCTTCGCGCTCGTCAAGTTCTCTAACCTTTGCGATTTCTCGCCAACGTTCCCGCGACCTCAGTGGCCGTTCAACTCCGACTCTTTCTGCTCAAGAATCTTTTCAACCCGCGTCCCAAAAGCCATTAGCGCCTGCCTTTTCCGTCCAAGAGGAGGCCATTGAGATAGACGACGGCAGCAGCAGCAGCGATGACAGTCGCAGTGACTCCCCCCCGCAGAAAGCGACTGCTTCTGTAACTTCCAAGCCAACCGTCGACCCTCCTCCAAATGTCAGCTTCTCTTCGGGTGGAGCAACTTTTGACCCGTCGTCGTTTGTGGTTCCGACGGTGTCTGGCGATGGCTTTTCACTGTCTGTTGAATCCGAGAAGAAAAAAGCTGCTCCTTCGGGTCAGACGTCATTTTTCGCCTCAGCTGACCCCAGTTTCAATGTTACCCCTGCCGCCAGCGAAGTTCTGTCCCATTCTTCGTCGTCCATGCCTGACCTCGATTCATTTGTCAAAGTACGCTCCCCTGGAACGACTGCGATGTCGTCTTCTTTTCAGCTCCGCCCAACCGGCTCGTTCGACTTTGCAGCGGCTGGTAGTGCTAAGAGCGTGACAGAGGATGCGCCCACCCTTCCGCCACCAAAAGGCTTCCCGTCATCGTTATTTTCAACTTCGTTTGACGCACACGCTGAGGATAAAAAGGCCGCCACTCCCGCTGGCTCTTCAGTTCCAATTGAAGGCAAGCCTTCTCCTGCTTTTGCCTTTGGCATTGGCAGCAGCAGCGCTCTGCAACCTTCTTTGCAATCGTCCGCCAATTCCGCGGCAGCTCTGCTTGCACCTTCACTCACGTCTTTCGCTAGCGCTCCCGTCCTCTCCTCGGCTACTGCACAATTTGCATTTTCCTTCGGGTTGTCGGCCAGTGCAGAGTCTTTGTCACCAGCAGTTGCCACAGCGGTGCCTGCATCGTCCTCCCCGTTCTCATTCGGCTCCGTAGCTGCCGGCTCATCTTCCGTTGCAGCTGCCGATGCGACTCTAGCCCCACCCTCCTTTTCTTTCGGCGCGTCGTCTCAATCCTCTACCCCCCCATTTGCCTTCGGCACCGCCTCGGCTGCAGGAATTGCTCCTGCTCAGACAAGCACGGCATCCCTTCCCTCATTTTCTGTCCTGCCCCCCTCTTCCTCTGCAGCCCCCATCTCCGCTGTAGCATCTGCACCTGTCCTTGCTTCCTCTTTGTCTTTCCCAGAGCTCAGTTCGCAGCCATTCTCACTTGCAGCGCCACAGCCGGCATCATTTTCTGCAAGTTTCTCAGCCCCTTTCTCATTTGGGGCACCCACAGCGATGGCCAGCACCGCTCCAGCTTTCAGCTCCGCATTCTCCGTTAGTCAGCCATCTGCTGGGTCAAATTTTGGGGGTGTTGTTCCGTCCGCAACTTCGTCCGCGCCCGCTGCGTTCGCGTTTGGGCTTCCCTCTCCGGCCTCTCCGCCCACAACGTTTGTGTTTGGACAACCGGCCGCATCCGCAGCTAGCACTGCGTTTGGGCTTTCTTCCTCTGCGTCTTCCCCCCCTTTCACTTTTGGACAATCCTCTGCTGCATCAACTCCAGTTTCATTTTCCTTCGGGCAATCGGCCTCTTCTGTTGCGGGTTCATCATTCTCGTTTGGGCAATCCTCGTCTCCATCGACGACAGCCCCAATGTCGTTTCTCCAAACTTCTGCAGCCCCCTCCTTTGGCCAATCGTCTCACCCACCAGCGCCCTTCACGTTTGGCCAATCCTCTGCAGCTCCATCCTCCAGTGCGTTCGCATTCGGGCAATCAGCCACCCCAGTGTCATCATCAGTATTCTCTTTTGGCCAGCCCCCAGCTACGCCGGCAGCTCCTTTCTCCTTTGGACAGCCAGCAGCCGCGTCAAGCGCTACCAATAGCTTCCAATTTGGACAAACGATGACCACATCGTTCGGACAAGCACCCCAAGGCGCTGGCTCCTCTGCCGCACCGCAGTTTCAGTTTGGCTTGCCGGCCGTTCCACAACCCTCGTTTGCGTTTGGAGCACCCGCTCAATCGAATTCGAACGTGTTCTCGTTTGGGCAACCCAGCCATGTCCCTTCATTTGGTAACGCTGGCTTTGGTTTTGGCACTGGAGACTCTTCTCCATTCGCTGCTTTTAATGCGGGCCAATCGTCCAGCGCCACTGCACAGAGCAATCCGTTTCAGTTCGGCGGCGCATTGCCCTTTGGAGCTGCAGCGAACACACCGGCACAGAATTTCAATGTTGCAGCTGCTCCCTTTGCATTCGGAGGCGCTCAGACCCCTGCTTTTGATGCTGGAGCTTTTGGCGGAGGCGGGGCACCCCCTCCTGCAACGGGCCCCGCCTTTGGGCCCATGTTTGGGGGCGACAACACTGGGGGGGGGCACATGGCGAACCGGAAGATTATGCAGAGGAAGAAGAAGTAAGTAAGCAACTGAGTTGATGTGTACGTGAGCTATGTCATTAGAAAGTAAAACCAAATCCAGCCATGTGCTCTCTTTTACAACGTAACAGATATGGTATAGTCTTTAATTTAATGAAGACTGCGGCAAACGCGTCTCCACGATCTCGCATCAAAAGTGTTTTGTCTCGGAAACTCGTCTTGAGTGACTTTGGGGGGGCGGTTGCAGTCCTTCTGTCTGCAATGACGCTGCAGATTCCATTTGAAACCGAGACCTTCATTCGGACAGTTTTGCAGTTGGGGCAAGTTGACGACGTATCTGGTATGGCACCCCGATTTGAGTTAGTGAGAAAACAAGGAATTGAGCCAGCTGTTCTTGAAAAGGTATTCACGGAATGTCTCAGACAAGTGCAAGATCTTCAAACAGAAGTTGAACAGGACTGGGCACGCGTCTCACGAGATTAGGTACAGGAGAAGATCACCGAGCTCGTCCAACTCTGCGGAGAGAATGAAGTTGAAAACCAGGAGCTCATCGGCGATCTCAACGACGAGCTAGAGGCAAACGTCCACCCCCCCTCTGACGCGTCAGAAAATCAACAACGCATTCTCCCGCGTGGAGCAGCGTGTGGAGCAAGTCGGAGGCCGAGCGCAGCGCATTGGTCGTCCTTTCAGAGCGCCCTCTAATCTTGCACAGGAGAGCAGCTCCAAACGGCGGATCGTAACGCGCACCTCCTTCTGTCTCACCCCCCCCTCCTCCCAAAGGCCAGCGGCGCCGTGCGGAGGAAGCGGATGAATTGATTGAGAGCTACGAACAATTCAAAATTTTGAAACAAGGGACACGCTTGTCCGAGTACGAGCGCAATCCCGAGCGGGTGCACGAGTGTGCGCTGCTGATAAAGAAACTCGCAAATTTCGCTCGCGAGCTCGACGATCGAGGGGAAGTGGAGGTAAGGACTAAAAATGGGATTTTCTGTTTGAGTGCCTTGAGACTCTCGAAGCGATTCAAAAGGAGGAAGAACGAGTTGAGCAGGAGCTCGCGCTTCAATTCGACCGTGCCGCCGAAGCGCGCGACATCGACGAAATGAAAGTACCCCCCCTCCTCCTCCCCCCGGTGAAGCCGCAGAAATGTGCTGCAACCCTGATGTCTTTCAACGGGGGCATGGCGTCCGTGCAACACTTTGTCGGCGCCCAACCGATGTTCATGGACTCTCAAATCATGCAGGCGGATGAGGCGCGGCAGCTGAAGTGCGGAGGGGGGGGGGGTCGGGTGCTCTAAGACTGTGCAGATGCGTCTCCATCCCTATCTGCGAGCAAGAGTTCGATATCCTCTTCCCCGTGATTGGGCGGCCCCCACTCCCCCCCCCCCCCCCCCCTTACCCGTCAGCTAGAGATCTGCGAGTCAGAGTTTGTGACGGTTAAGTCGGTCTTCCCAAACCCCGACAAAGTGATGGGCGATCTCGTCCACAGGATCTTCGAGCAGAGGGTCCTCGCCTTTAAGAGATTTAATTGGGGCAGGTGCGCGCCCTCGTCGACTCCGCGCTTAACAACGTGAAACGAGAGGTTGTTCGTTGGCCCGCCTTTGTGATTGTTGCAGCAGGGCAGCACCGACTTCCTGCGGCTGTTGGCGATTTTGTACGTGCGGACTCACGCGATGCTGCAAACTCTAAAAAAGCGCCGCCCCCCCGTGCTCTGCAAACTTACTCAAAAGATTCGACATGGGCGATCTTGACCTCGACAACCTCGTACAGGACATCTTCTGCAACTTCCTCGCGGAGTGCGCCAAGCACGTCTTTTCTCACCCCCTCCCCCCCAGGTATCACGACACGGAGGTGCGGTGCCTCGACGACGAGTTTGGCGACTTGTTGCCGCCGTATTGCCCCGACTTTCACAACGGTCGCAACGTGCTGTCCGTTCAAAAGGTTGAGAGGGCGCTTGCTGTCCACAAGGTCGTTGAGAAGGGGGAGGGTGGAATGACTTCGTTCAGGAGGCGATTTTGCGATGCCGAGAGCTTTTCCGGATGAATCGGTGAGGCTGCTAGCTTGCGCATGGCATGAAATGCTTCGTTTGATGCTGTCATGTCGGGTCGGATGTGTTTGCATCCCCCCCCCCTGCCCTTCCGTTTTTGAGGTGACAACTTCAGCGCGGAGGAAGTGAAAGCGCTCTACGACGTGCTTCTCAACGCTGTGGAGATTCATGTCACGGTCTTCATTCAAACGTCCCCTCGTCGTCGCTGCCCCTCACGCAGACAGCGGGTCGGGGCGAATCGTCGACGACCTTGAAGACGATTTCGATTTTTCCCTCCCAGGCGCCATTCGCTACTCCGTTCAAGTCGTTCAACTGATCCAAAAGCACCTGTCGGCGGTCATTGTGATTGCACTCGGGTTGTCTCTCTGACGTATGCAAGCTTCCCGAGGTGTTCGACAACGTCAAGGTCAAGTCAGACATCTTGCGGAGGCAAGGCGAGTGGATCGCTCTGATGGAAACGGTCGTGTCGCAGGTCATTTCGATAGCTCTCCTTGTCTGAGCCTCACAGGGCCTCGCACACACTATCGACGGTACGCTGCGCCAATGACGTTGGCCCGTCTTGTCTTATTTGCAAGAAATGGTCAACGTTTGTGAGAAAGTCCTAGCGGAGGACCAGAAGAAGACCGACTTCAGGTTGCCCCGCATGGAGCCTCCTCAATGTAAACGTAACAGGCCCCGTGAAGATTATGTCCGATCTGACGACGAACCGACCGAAGCATGCCAGCGGCTCGTCCAATTTCTTGACAGGCAGGTGGATAACCTTGTTGACAAGTTGGGGGTTGGCGCAAACTCCGAGGGAGTCCTGACAGAGCTTGGGATGCGGCTGCACACGTAAGCAACCCGAGACCTCTCTTTGATTGCGCAAGGACGCTGCGGAACCACATGCTCAAGTGCGTCATCAGCCCTCTTGGAGCTGTGCGCCTGATGACGTCAGAGCTGTCCTTGGTTTTGATTTTAATGCGAAAGGGACATAAACAAATACCGCAGCCACGTCGCCAAGTACAAAATCCCAGCTGTGGATGTGGGTGCCGCTGGCTCCTGACCTGACGTGCGCAGGAGGCATTCGACTCTCTGCAGCAGCTCGTCAAGGTCTACCTTGTCTCTCCAGACGCCCTCAAGACGATGGTTCCACCTAGAATGTGCGAGCTCACCCCCACCAAGGTGACGGAGACGTCGCTCTTCAAAATGCAGCGAGATGAACTGTGCGCTATCCGCTGGGTTGACTGACTTGCCAGCATGAAGTTTTTGAAGCAGAGAGCTGACTACTCCCTCGCCAAGATTGGCCAATTGTTTCGCTCTGAGGCTTGACTCCCTCTCAGTCAGCGGTGGTGCTGCGGCAGCCAGCGCTCCACTGCGAGCAATTCAAATGTCTCGTCGTCTTTGAAAAGCAGCAGGAGCAGCTTCTGACGTCGTGAATGCACAATTTTGTAACATCCGTCACCTTGTTGAGAGAATTCGCAAGGCGGTTCAACGCCGTCGCACATGCGACCGTAAATACCGAGTGAGGTGGCGTAAGACTTCGGACTTCATCCGCGCCGCAGCGCCTCAAGTACCTCACAAGTGCCCTTCATCGTCAGTTTCGCGTGTTCCTCATACTTCGAGTGTTGATGCAAGTTGTCGCTTGGGTAAAGCACAACGTCTGCACCATAATGATCGCCTCTCCTTGGAATCAAATTCTGTACAGTTAGTCGAAGCTTGCCCGCACAGTTAACGATCGATCTGAAGAAGGAATACGCTGCATACTTCTTCAG
>JAIYDP010000302.1 GCA_027487435.1 Verrucomicrobiaceae bacterium
AGGGCGGGGAGATTTTGCTCGCGAAGATCGCGGATGTGCTGCCATTGGTCATCGGTGATGCGCGGGGCTTGCGAGGTTTTCATTTTCGCGCCCGAGGTTTTACGACAGTTGTCGCAATTGCCGCAGGGCTCGGTGTTTTTCCAGCCGAAGTAAGAAGCGAGTTGGCGGGCGCGGCAAATGCGGCTGTTGACAAAGGAGACGACGCGCGCGATGCGAGCGTGCTCGAAGGATTCGCGCGATTGAAACGAGGACGCAAGGCGCAGGTGCAATGCCTGGATGTCGCCGTCCCATCGTGCGTGGAGGCGATAGACGGTTCGCAGGCCCCGTTGCTCAACACGGAGGTCATTGGCTTTTTCGAGTTCGCCGAGTAACGCGGCGATCGCTTCGCGTTTGGTCTTGGTGGCGGCAGCGACAGCTAGTAAATCAATGAGCAAAATGCCGTATTGCGCCGTGGCGGATTCGATCATCGTTTTGACGAGCGATTTTTCTTTGTGGGGGCGACCGGCAAGCACGGATTCGAGAGGTCGGAGTAATTTCACGCGGTAGTAGCAATGGTAGCTGCCGCGAGGCTCGATGACTTGGTGAAGATCCAGGAAGGCGAGCACGGTGGAAATAGTTTCTTCGCGGAGGTCGTGAGTGAGGGAAAGATCGTACGGCGAATGGGAAAAATCTTTTCCTGGTACAGCGTAGCGGAGGATGTGGTCGATGAGTTTGCGCAAGCCGCTGGGAGTAGGGGTGGAGCCGAAGATGTGATTTTCGAGTATGCGCGTGTCATCGTGCGCGGCAAACATTTCACAAGTGGAGGGCAATCCATCCCGCCCGGCACGTCCGGTTTCCTGGCTGTAGCCTTCCAGGCATTTCGGCAAATGGTAATGGATGATGTGACGGATGTCTGGTTTATCGATACCCATGCCAAATGCGATGGTGGCGACGATGACGCGGACGTGATTGCTCATGAAGGCTGCTTGCGCAGAATTTCGGGTGTCGATGGGCAATCCTGCGTGGTAGGCGCGAGCGGAAATTTTTTCTTTGATGAGGATACTGGTCAGGCGTTCGGTATCGCGTCGCGTGGCTGCGTAAACGATGGTCGAGCCGGTGCTGCGACAGAGGGATTCGAGGAGGAGATCGTCTTTTTCCCGCGGCACGCAACTGTGAACAACAAGGTGCAAGTTCGGTCGCGTGGGAGCAGTTTCATAGACATGGCTGGTGTGGATACGAAAGGCGCGAGCGATATCGCGCTTGACCTCGCGTGTCGCGGTGGCAGTGAGGGCGAGAATTTTTCCTACACCGAGTCGGCGGGCTGCGCGGGCAATTTTTAGGTAATCAGGGCGGAAATTGTGCCCCCATTCTGAAATGCAATGCGCTTCATCGATGACCAGAGTGGCGATGGATGCTTCGCGTAAGAGTGCCTGCATGCTGCGCTGGGCGAGGCGCTCCGGCGAGAGAAAGAGGATACGTAGGCAATTGCTGCGGATTTTTTCGATGACCTGCTCTTCTTCTTCTTGCGAGAGGGTGGAGTCGAGTTTTTCTGCGGCGATACCGCGTGCGACGAGAGCTTGTTTTTGATCATTCATCAAGGCGATCAGCGGGCTGATGACCAGCGTCAGACCATCCTCGTGGCAAGCGGGAAGCTGGTAGCAAAGAGATTTTCCTGCTCCTGTGGGGAAGACCGCAAGGGCAGAAGCTCCATGCTGTAAGGCGCGGATCACCGGCCATTGCAGTCCGCGGAATTCTTGATGACCAAAGACCGTGCGCAAAAGATGCAGGCTGGTCGATTCCTGTTCGTCTGGAGGGATCAGGCTCATGAGCTACGCGAATTCATGAGAAAAATCACGAACACGAAGAAAGCCCCTCTTTCTGGAAAAAGAGAGGCGATTCGGTTCGCGGGCAATTCACCAAATTACTTGGCGCTTTTCATTTCCACTTCTGGCGCAGCAGGAGCGTCTGGTGCATCAGGCAATGGAGCAAATTTTGGCATTTTCTTCAGCTTTGGTGGCTTGGAATCGCTGGTGCAGCAGCAGGAAGTCGCGCCAACTGCGCATAGAGCAAGAACGACGAATGATAGGATGCGTGACATGGTAGTTTACTGGTTTTCTTTAGTGTTTGCTGAGGTGGCACAGAGCAGATGAGCTCCGTGTAAAGGAATAGGAGAATTATTTGGTGGGAGCTACGTAGGTTGGAGCTGTGGGCGCAGTGATAGTCTTGCTAGCGCAGCAGGAGGCCGCAGCAAAGGCGATAGCGATGGAAGCGATGAGGAGTTTCATAACAAATGGAATGATTTTTTTGTTGGTCTCTTGTCCAGACAGTGTGCATGAACAACGAGTGGATGCTAAAAGAATCTGTGGATTCGGCAAGGGAAAAAATCACAGCTTTTTGTCACCCGCACCCTGCTCAAGTCACGGAGGAATCTCTTGCGTCTTCACCTCTATTCTCTGGCTCGCGTATCGATCAGAATCGTCACTGGGCCATCATTCACTAACGAAACCTTCATATCGGCACCGAAGATGCCGCGCGCTATTGGTCTGCTCAAAACGGTGTTTATTTCTCGGCAAAATTCTTCATACAAGGGCAGCGATACCGCAGGAGCCGCCGAACGCAAGAAGGATGGTCGATTTCCTTTCTTGGTCGAGGCATGTAAGGTAAATTGGCTGACGACTAGAACCTCAGCCTGCAAATCCACCACAGAAAGGTTCATTTTGCCTTCTTCATCGGCGAAAATTCTCATCCGTGCGATTTTTGGCACCAACCAACCAATGTCCTCCGTGCTGTCTCCTTCTTCGATGCCCAGCAGTACGAGCAAGCCGTGGCCGATAGCTGACACCAGAGCACCTTCGAAGACGACGGATGCTTGTTCGACTCGTTGTAGCACAGCTCGCATGGGTCAAAGAATAAGACGAACCACGTCTCGGAAACAATCAAAACTAAACCGCGATACAACTCGTCAGGGTGCTACTGCGATTTCTCGGCCAAGAGCCCATGTGATATCGTAGATGTTTGAGGCATCTCGCAGGATGATACGATCTGTAATATCGATAACGACAAAGCCTGTCACGGTGATGTTGAAGTATCGGCAGCCTGGGATCAGATGAATCCGAACCTTGGCACAACATTCAGAAGTCTTCCACGGCTTGCCTTCCGATCCAAACGTAGATCTTGACGAAAGCCATCGGCTCGATATTCTTGTCTGTGTGAATGGCGACACCGACTGTTGATCAAAATCGCGGAATTGATCGTAAAGAGAATAATCGTATGAGCATTGCAGATGACATTGGAAAATTGAACGAACTTAAGCAAAGCGGTGCAATAGACGAACAAGAGTACCAAAAAGCAAAAGAAGCCTTGTTGTCCAAACAACAAGGCCTAGGAGCGACATTGCAGGAAAGTTTCAATACGATGACGACAAATGTCAATAACTACAACATGTTCATTCATTTGTCGCAGTTCTGTGGTTTTCTTATACCCTATGCAGGTTTTGTTGTTCCCATCGTTCTTTGGCAAATCAAAAAAAATGACTCTGATCTCGTCGACCAGCACGGGCGCATCGTTGTGAATTGGATCATCACCGAAGTCATTCTTTCTTTGCTTTTTGTTTTGCTGTGCTTTTTTCTGATTGGGATCCCCTTATTGATCGTTCTTAGCATTGTTGGCATCGTATTTCCGATCATTGGTGCTCTAAAAGCCAATGACGGCACCGTTTGGGCCTATCCATTTTCGATCAAGTTTTTCTAATACTTTCGACGAAATCGAGCCATTTTTTCTTTGTTCTTAGCATTGCTGCTTCATGAGCAACATTACCGTCGTTGGAAACCTGGATTACTTATAAGTAGAATAGGGAACAGCGCAGCGGCAACACCGCCCGTTGCTCCCTACTCTACTTAAGCCAATCCCCGGAGATCAGTTCGTTGCAATGATCGGTGGGGAGTTGGTATTCCCAAAGTTGAACAGGGAATGTTTCACCATTTTCTGAGGTGGCAATGGTGGTGACTCGGCGGTATTCGATGGTACCTTCAAACGCATCGAGCTCTTGAAGTAGTGTGGGATCACAGAAATATATTTCCCCATGAATGCTCTTTGCTTGTGGATCGAGAATGAGGCCGGGATACCAATCGATGCGAAATAATTTTCCTAGCACTGTAGCATTGGCAAACCAACTTGCCGAAGACATGCGCCAATGGTTCGATGCTCCTTTGCGTAACGTTCCATAGACGAATACGGCGATTTCTGGTGCTTCGACTGATGACTGGGCCTCACGTGGAGATGAGTTTGGATTCGCTTGAGATTCCATCGTGGCGCAGAGTATATCGAGTAGTTTAGCTTTGGTCACGTGGATATGTGAATAAGCAGGCCATCTTTGTGAATGACTTGGGAATGGGCTGTGAATCGTATCCATGAGCATTAGGCGCGCGGAAGTCATTCGCCAGATGCTGTAGGTTCGCTCACAGGTTATTGTTCTGGTGGAACGCTTTTCAAAACGATGAGGAACATGCTTTTTGTGCTCTTATTCACAAGATGAAGATGATGATATTCTTTTTGTTTATTGATATAGTATCTTTAACCATGTGAATGACTTTGGCAAGATTGCTGGTTAAACCCGAAATCCGAAGTTGACCGCGGGCACTGCCCGCCATCATTTACCGTGCCTGTCATTTCAGGCCTTGGGCAAGCATCTTTGGATGCATGCCACTGCGACCGTGAAATCCCATGCACAGCAAAGCCTGGCGAACCCTGCCTCGCGTTAAACTTCGGATCTCGGGTGTAACACAAAAACCGCCTGATCCGGTGAGGAAAAGGCGGTTGTTTTGTGATGGGGTGGGGATTAGTTGGCAGCAACGATCACGTTGACGCGGCTTCCGCCTTTGTCGAAGAGCACACGACCCGGAGTGAGGGCGAAGAGAGTGTGGTCTTTCCCCATGCCTACGTTCAGGCCAGCTGTCCAGCGTGTGCCACGTTGGCGAATGATGATGTTGCCGGCGATGACCGCTTGGCTACCGAATTTTTTGACTCCGAGTCTTTTGCTGCGTGAGTCGCGTCCGTTTTTTACGGATCCTTGTCCTTTTTTATGGGCCATGAGAAGTAGTTGTTGGAGTTAGGTGTTAGGCAGAGATGCTGAGGATTTCGAGCTTTGTCAAATGACGACGGAAGCCGATTTTTTTGTGGAAACCTTTACGGCGTTTGAACTTGAAGGCAACCCCTTTGGCTCCGCGATGCTGTTCGATGACCTTTGCTGTGACGCTTGCACCAGCAACGGTAGGAGCGCCAATTTGAAGAGTAGCACCTTCACCTGCAACGAGAACGTCGAAGGTAATTTCGTTGCCGATTTCGATGGCGAGTTTTTCGACATCGATTTTATCGCCTGCTTGAACGCGGTATTGTTTACCGCCGGTTTTGATGACTGCGTAGCCCATGATGGAAGTTGTTGTTGCGCTTCCCAGCGCGTTTGAATTATAGGTTTGCTGAATGCTACCCTATGTGGGGCGCGAACTTCACCACAGACGGAAGAAATTGACAAGTTTTTTTTTGAAAAAAATGTTTTTGTTGTTCTTTTTGCCTTCCTCGCACGATTGGTGTTGAATGTGCGTGACAATGGTTCATGAGATTTCAAGTTCGGAAGAAATGTTTGATTTGGCACGTCGTTTGGCGGAACAATGGGATGGACATGGCATGGTGGCTTTGATCGGCCCTATGGGAGCCGGAAAAACCCACTTTAGCAAAGGATTTGCAGCGGGTATGGGATTTGCCAGTGAGGTCACAAGCCCGACATTTGCTTTAGTTCAGGAGTATCGGGGCGGTAGATTGCCAATATTTCACTTTGATTGGTATCGCGTGGAATTGTCCGATGAAATTCTTGAAATTGGCTGGGATGAGTATGAATCTCAAGGTGTGTTGCTCGTAGAATGGGCCGATCTTTTCCCGTCGTTGTGGCCAGAGAAGGTGATTGTTGTGCAAATCGAGATCAAAGAGAACTGCCGTTATGTTACAATAGATACTCCGAATAATTAGCCTTTCTGAATTTTTAAGAAGGCTTGTTGATTTGGGTTAACGAACCATTCTTGTAAGGCTTTGTACAGTGCGTCCAGCGGTGTTAACTAAACCACGGGCAATACCGCATGAGGAAAGAAGAAATGCGAATGTGCTAGCAATGGCAAGATAGGCAATAGGAAGTTTCATAACGAATGTCGCCGTGAGAATGTACTTAGATGATTCTACTGTCGAGGACAAAGCATTGTCCTGAGGTATGGATCATTTGAGTCTGTAATGTGATGAGAAATGCAGTGAGCGCTTGCAGCGAATTGCAACGTCCCAATGCATGCTGTGAAAGAACGGTTTGACGACGTTGTGGAATTGTTGCTTGCGTCATGGGAGAGTCGATCCATCCTGGCAATACAGTATTGACCCGGATATTCTCTGCTCCCCATTCTTGGGCAAGTGATTTCCCTAAGCCGATAAGAGCCGCTTTAGCTGAAGCATAGGCGATTTGTCCCGTAGGTGGATGAAGAGCGGAATGACTCGATAGAAAAACGATATGTCCGTTGCCGCGTGTCATCATGTGATGAGCAGCAGCTCTAGCACAATGAGAAGCACCGCGAAAATTGGTGTCGAAGGAAGTTTCCCAAGAGTCGATTGAGGTTTTTGCGAGCAGTTGATTTTCTGAAATTCCCGCGCAGCAGATCAAGAAATCACATGGGTGTCTGCGAAAGAAATCATCGACAGCCTGTCTGTCAGTAACATTTAGTTCGTGACGGTTCGGACTGAGGATTCTCCACGAGGGGAGAGCCTGTGACCATGCATCGGCAATACCTCGTGCAATCGTGCTAGATCCACCAGTGAGAATGAGAGAATGCCCCAAGAAATTACAGTGGTTGAATGACAATGGTGTGTTCCTCGAATTTTGCTTTGGCACTTACCATGCTGAGCATTTGATCAAGGATCACGGATGCAGGTACGTTGTTGAGTTGTAAGGTAATGTTTTTCCCTTGGAGTTTGTTTTGTGGATCGCGAATGACAAAATTGGGTGTGTAGTCTTTATTGACTTCGGTAATTTTTGTAGAAAGAAAGCGGATGCTGTCCTCGAAGGCAGCATCAGAAAAATCTACCTTTTCAATCTTGATGGTTCCGAAAGTGATTTTTCGTTTCGTGGCAACAAGGGAGCCGCGGTTTTTTGATAGTTCGGATAATTGATAATCGGCGAGGGGGTGGCGAGCCGCTTTGGCTGCCGTAAGATATTTTTGAGCGCCATCATAGTCACCCTTGGTGATGGCCTGGAGCCCCGCTTCGTAAAGCGCGTTTGGCGAAACAGTGGTTGCTGTTTTTTGCTGCGCTGTTGCTACATGTAGCAAAGCTAATGATAGTATGCTGAGGAGTGGTGTTTTCATGATGTGTGGTTTTTTGAATCATGGGATAATTCCATGAAGATGCTATAGAACTATCGCACTAGCTAAGAAATGCAAGTGGTTTTTATGGCACTGTGCTTGAGTTTTGTTGCCGGTGTTGTTTCGATAGCCAAATGGACAGCAAGGATAGATCAGCAGGGGTAATGCCGCTAATGCGCGATGCTTGACCGATGGTGTGCGGGCGTATGCTCGCCAATCGGGTTTTTGCTTCGGTCTTTAGGCCAGTAATCGACTGATAGTCGATGTCATCGGGGATTTTCTGTTGTTCCGCTTTGCTCAGTCGATCAATTTGTGTCTGTTGACGTGCCAAATGGCCTTCATACTTGTGATCCGTTTCAATGACAGGCCAAAGTGAAGCATCGAACTCGCGCAGCATCGATTCTGGCAACTGCTCCCAAGAGTTTTCTAGGCGACGAAACCAAGTATTCAGTTTGACTCCTTCATAGCTGGTACTGCGGATCCATGCATCGGCGCGTTCGAGTTCGCGCGATTTCTGCTCCACAGAAGCGATGCGTTGCTGGGTAACGAGGCCGAAATCTGCTGCTTTCGGTGTTAAGCGGAGGTCAGCGTTATCTTGACGGAGTAGCAAACGATATTCGGCTCGGCTGGTAAACATACGATAGGGCTCGGTGCATCCTTTGGTAACGAGATCATCGATCATCACCCCGATGTAAGCTTCATTTCTCCCAAGAAGAAAGGCTGGTTTTTGTGCAACTTTCAGGGCGGCATTGGTTCCCGCCATCAGACCCTGGGCGGCGGCCTCTTCGTATCCAGAAGTGCCGTTGATTTGTCCTGCGAAATAGAGCCCTGCAACACGCTTCGTTTCGAGTGTAGGATGTAGTTGAGTAGGTGGGCAATAGTCATACTCTACCGCGTAGCCTGGGCGTAAGATTTCGCATTTTTCTAGGCCAGGAATGCTGCGCAGAAAGTTCAGTTGCACCTCGTAGGGCAGGGAAGTGGAGACACCGTTGACATAGAATTCGCGGGTGTGACGCCCTTCAGGTTCCAAAAAGATTTGGTGACGTTCTTTTTCCGCGAAACGAACCACTTTATCCTCGATGGACGGGCAATAGCGAGGGCCAACACCCTCAATGATGCCACAATACATCGGTGATTTATCAAGGTTTGAGCGGATGATCTCGTGGGTTTTTGTGTTCGTGTAGGTCACATAGCAAGGCATTTGTTCCACGTGGAACGAAGAATCAGCCCATGGATTTAGCGTAAAAATGTCGTCTGGTTGTTTTTCAATGGTATGACGTAGGTAGCTAAACGCTGGTGCAGGGGTATCGCCGTCTTGAATTTCGCAGGATGCTAAGTCGAGTGATCGGGCGTTAAGGCGGCATGGTGTGCCAGTTTTGAAACGTTCTACATTAAACCCTAGGTCACGCAAGCTGTCGCTCACGGTCGAGATAGCGTCGCCCATGCGGCCACCTTTTTCGTTCTGCAAGCCGACGTGCATGAGTCCGCGCATGAAAGTGCCGGCGCTGAGAATCACTGAGCGGGTCTGAAATTCAAGTCCTAGGCTTGTGGTGATGCCGTAGATCGTATCGTCGCGCACGAGGAGGCGTGCGACATTTCCCTGATGGAGTTCGAGATTGGGTGTGTTTTCGAGCAACCATTTCATGCGAAATTGGTAAGCTTTCTTATCACACTGAGCGCGCGGGGCGCGCGCGCTGGGGCCGCGACTGGCATTGAGCATGCGCCATTGGATGGCTGTTGCATCGGTATTGAGGGCCATGGCACCGCCTAGCGCATCGATTTCACGAACCATGTGGCCTTTGGCGAGTCCGCCGATGGCGGGATTGCAGCTCATTTGGCCGATACTATCCAGGTTTTGGGTGATTAGTGCCACGCTCGCGCCAAGGCGACTCGCAGCCAATGCGGCTTCGATTCCCGCGTGACCAGCACCGATGACCATGACATCGTAAGATTTCGGATACAAATACATGAATGAAGAAAATGGGATGAGATGCGTTCCACGTGGAACAAATTAGTGATTGAGGATGCCGGTTGTTGCTCTTGGTAAAAGTTGGTCGAGAGTAAATATCATTTGGCTATGACGATTGCAAAGAATGATTTCTGGGATTTGGAATTCTGCCATGACTTGCCGGCAAGCTCCACATGGAGAAATAGGTTCGTCGGTATCTGCAACGACGACGATGCGCGAGAAGGTTTGACATCCGGCAGCTACGGCCGAAAAAATCGCAGATCGTTCAGCACATATCGTAAGACCGTAGGATAGGTTTTCGACGTTGCAGCCGGTAAAAATCTTGCCATCGGTTGTTTCTACAGCTGCACCGACCTGGAAGTTCGAGTAGGGCGCATAGGCCAAGTTACGTGTTGTCCATGCAGCCTCGATGAGAAAAGATCGTTCCATGCGGATAGTATAGCCTGATTGGTGGCTTGGTAAATGACCATTTTTTTCTGGTCAGTGGTGGGGATGTGTGATTCTTTATGGGCATGCGCCGTTGGTTGCCAAGTTTGTTGCTCGTAATCATGTTGGTTGTATTCCGGCTTGTAGGATCAAGTCTGGAATTGCCGAATTTTTCACCTCTGCCTGCTTTTGTCTTGTGTAGTTTGATTGTTTTGCGTGGCACTCAGCAATGGATGCTACCTACCATTGCTTGGTTGCTTTCCAATCCATTGATGAATGCTGTGCAGGGCTCTCCGCTGTTTGGTTGTTCAGACGCGAGTGTCCTCTTGGGTATGCTTGCTGGTGCGGTTGTCGTGCCATGGGCGCAGCAAAAGACGAGCTTTTTACGTACGCAGGTTGCGGTTGTGGCTGCGGCTGTGTTGTTCTACTTTGTGACCAATACAGTATCATTTTTTACCATGCCAGAGTTCTATGCGTTTGAGTTCCATGGTTTTGTGCAAGCCCAATGGACTGGTCCAGCGGGCATGCTTCCTACCTGGATTTTTCTGCGTAACCTCGTCGCTGCAAACATGATTTTTACAAGTGTTTTTGTGCTTGCGATTCCCTCGTTCTCTTTATATTACCTGCGTCCACGAACCGAAGTGGTTTAAGGTTCCTTTTTTCTTCATAACACACGTCATTATGTCTTTTGCTGCCTCTCCATCCCGTTTGGATTTTGCTTCGTCGCCGATCAATCGATCTCTGACCTCGGAGCAAAAAATTGATCTTTTGACGCAGATGATGCGCATTCGTCGCTTCGAGCAAGCTGCGTTAAAATACTATAATGCTGGTCGTATGGGTGGCTTTTTGCACTTGTACATTGGTCAAGAATCGGTGGCTGTTGGCACGATTTCACTTTGCGGGCAAAACGATCATACCGTTACCGCGTATCGTTGCCACGGCCACGGTTTGGCTTCGGGTATGGGTATGAATGAGTGCATGGCGGAACTTTTTGGCAAAGCCACGGGATCAGCTAAGGGCAAGGGTGGCTCAATGCACCTTTTTGCCCCGGACAAAAATTTCTGGGGCGGCCACGGGATTGTGGCTGGTCAAACACCCTTGGGTCTTGGTTTGGCTTATGGCTTGAAGTATAAAGGCTTGAATGGTGTTGCCTTATGCTATTTGGGTGACGGCGCTGTCAACCAGGGCGCCTATCATGAGTCTCTCAACCTTGCTTCTCTTTTTGAACTTCCTGTGATTTATGTGATCGAGAACAATGGATACTCCATGGGCACCTCGCAAAAACGTTCTTCGGCCTATCGTGGTTGTCTGGCACAGCGTGCAGAGGCCTACGACATGGAGTGGGATGTTTTGGACGGATCTGATGTCTATGAAGTTCGGGCAAAAACACAAATTGCGATGGATCGCGCCCGCAATGAGTCGCGTCCGACCATTTTGGAAATCAATACATATCGCTATTATGGTCACAGCGTAGCAGATGCCAACGCGAAGAAGTATCGTAGCCCAGAAGAAATCGAGAACTACAAGAACAACCACGACCCGATCAATACGTTCCGCAATCGACTGATTCAAGAAGGTGTGATCACCGCTGAACAAGCCGATGCGATCAGCAAAGCTGCGCAAGATGAAGCGCAAGCTGCGGTGCAATTTGCCGATGACTCCCCGCCGCCGCAAGTTTCCGATATCATGGACGATGTTTACTGGGAAGTGGACAACAAGACCGAAGCTGGTGCTATAGGTCGCCATTTTTTCAACGATTGATCGATTTTACACGCACGAAAAGATTTTTACCATCACGTTTACTACTAAGAAATTTATGCGCACATTGACATACCGAGAAGCCCTTCGCGAGGGATTGGACGAAGAATTGGCACGCGATGAAAACGTTGTCATTATGGGCGAAGAAGTCGCACAATACAACGGTGCCTACAAGATTACGGAGGGACTTTGGAAAAAATGGGGAGACAAACGTATTGTTGACACACCGATTTCTGAAGCGGGATTTATAGGCATGGGTATTGGTGCTTCGATGCTGGGCATTCGTCCGGTTATGGAGCTGATGTTCTGGTCATTTCATTCTGTTGCTTTCGACCAGATGGTCAACAATGCTGGATGTGTTCGCTACATGTCTGGTGGAAAAATCAATTGCCCGATTGTCATTCGTGGCCCAGCAAACGGCGGAACGAACGTCGGAGCGACTCACTCGCACATTCCCGAGGGACTGTTTGCGGCATTTCCTGGCATCAAAGTTGTCGCTCCTGCGACTCCGTATGATGTAAAGGGACTGATCAAAGCTGCGATTCGTGATAACGACCCAGTATTCTTCATGGAAAACACCAAGTTGTATGGAAATACCGGCTTAGTTCCTGAACTTGCCGATGGCGACCACGTGATTCCACTGGGTGTTGCCGATCTGAAGCGTGAGGGTAGCGATCTGTCATTGATTGCTCACGGTCGCTCGGTCTTGCATTGCTTGGAAGCTGCGGAAACGTTGCAGAAAGAGCATAACATTTCTTGTGATGTTTTGGATTTGCGCAGCATTCGTCCGCTCGACCAAGAAGCGATATTGCGCTCCGTGCGGAAGACACACCGCGTAGTACTGGTCGATGAGTCGAAAGCCTTTGGCGGTGTCTCTGCGATGGTTGCTACGCTGATTCAAGATCATTGCTTTGATGATCTTGATGCGCCCGTCAAGCGAGTTTGTTCGCTCGACGCGCCAGCCATTTATTCACCGTACGTTGAAGATGAGCAATTGCCCAATCCTCGTCGCATCGTGGAAAAAGTGCTGACGATCGCCTGAAAATCTTTACACATAGTGGGCAACAGTCGCTTTAGTTAGGGATTGCTCAGTTTTTTGCGAAAACTGCGGCTTCTCCTTCACGGCATGAAAGTACGACAAGATACTGCGGCTCTGTTGCCAATCCCCCCCCCCTCGCCGGACGTTCCGCGAGGCATTGTTCACCTAGCAGGATGCCTCGGCACCACCGATGGCTTATCGTACGAGTGCGGACGATCAGTTATTTGTCAGGAGAAGGAATGATGGGGCATCAGCTGAGAGCGGCAACAACTCCCTCTAAAGCCAAATCATTTCCATTCGCAAATAAATCTCCTAAGGCGATATTTCTCTGTTGCGAATCTCATCGAATTCCCTAGCATCGAGGAATGACCTTATTCATGATCTTTGTCATCGTCATCATTCTCGTTGTCGTGTTGACGAGCAAATCCAGCGGAAATTCTTCTGGTCATAACCGTCGTTCGAACCAGCATCACTATCATGGAAATCATTCAGATTTCTCCCACGATTTTCCACAGTCTCTTACCAACCACAGCGATACCTCGTCTTCTCACCAGGACTTTCATTCCACCCATGACTCATCTAGCTATGAATCGTCTTCCTTTGACTCTTCTAGTTCCGACAGTTCATCCAGCTCATCGAGTTCGGACAGCTCATCTAGCTCATCCAGCTCGGACTAACCCATTTGATAAAAAAGTATCCACAGAATCCACCGTTTCCATCCATCATGAAAAACATCAAAACCATCCATCCTCCAATTCATCTCACCGTCATTGGTTTAACAACGCTCATCGTTACCTCGTCCTTTGCCGAAGTTCAGCCGAACGCATTGTTCACTGACGGTGCCGTGCTGCAACGCGGGCAGGCCATTCCCGTATGGGGCAAAGCACGCGATGGCGAAGCGATCACGGTTACGTTCCAAGATCAAAAACTCAGCACCACAGCCGTTGGTGGCAAGTGGCGCGTTGATTTGAAGCCGATGAAAGAAGGCGGCCCTTACACCATGAGCATCACGGGCGATAACACGGTCACGATCAACAACCTCCTTATCGGCGAAGTATGGATCTGCTCTGGGCAATCAAACATGGAATGGCCATTCAGTCGCGCTCACAACCACAAAGAGGAAGCTCCCCAAGCCAACTATCCTAACATACGCATGTTCACGGTGAAAAAAACCGTAGCTGCCAAACCTCAAGAAAACATGATTGGTTCTTGGGCTGTCTGCACGCCTACAACCGTCATGAACTTTTCGGGTGTCGGCTATTTTTTTGCCCGTGATCTCCATCGCAAGCTGGGAGTTCCTGTCGGCATGATTCATACCTCATGGGGTGGCACACCAGCGCAAGCATGGACCAGCGCAGAGGCTCTGGCCGGGGATCCCGAACTCAAGGAATACGCGGACGCCGTGCAGCGAAAGCTTTCTGGTTATGATGCCGAAGCCGCAGCTTACACCGCCAAGGTCACCGAGCATCAAGCACTGCAAAAAACCTGGGCCGAGACCATCGGCAAGCCTTATCAAGATGAGCTCAAAGCATGGAATATCGCAGCGGCAGAAGCCAAAAAAAACGGAAAACCAGAACCCAGCAAGCCGACCCTTCGTCAACCTCAACCCCAGCCCCCTCGCAACCCTGAAGGCGGCTCCAGTGATGCGACCACCCTCTACAACGCGATGATTGCTCCCATCATTCCTTATGCTATCAAGGGCTCCATTTGGTACCAAGGGGAATCAAACGCCACAAAATCTCGACAGTACCGCACCCTATTCCCCCAGATGGTCGCAGATTGGCGCGCACGCTGGAAGCAAGGGCCATTTCCTTTCTTGTTCGTACAAATTGCCCCCTTCAAGGGCCAACCACCAGAAATCCGCGAAGCACAATTTCTTTCCCTGAAAAAAATAGAAAACTCCGCCATGGCTATCACCACCGATGTCGGTAACGCCAACGATATTCATCCCAATCAGAAGGAGCCTGTCGGCCAACGTCTTGCTCTCGCCGCGCGCGCTCTTGCCTACAAAGAAGCAATCGAATACTCGGGTCCTTTGTATGAAAAAATGAGCGTAGAAAAAGACCAAATCGTTCTCCATTTCCTCCACGCCGAAAGCTTGGTGGCCAAAGACGGCCCCCTCAAAGGCTTCCTCATCGCCGGAAAAGACAAAAAATTTGTCCCAGCTAAAGCAGAAATCAAAGGCAAGAATGTCATCGTCTCTGGAGCAGGGATCACGGAACCATACGCAGTCCGTTACGGCTGGGAAAACGTGCCAGACGTCAATCTCTACAACCAAGATGGACTTCCCGCTTCCCCATTCCGTACGGACGTAGAATGATACTTCTCTTTGGGTCGTGCCAGTTCCAGCGTCTCGCCCGCCGTAGTTTTACACGAAGCTTCAAGTCTCCCGCGTTGAGGGATTCTCTTACACGCATCCGCTGACCTCTGACCCAGTTTACCTCGAAATGCGAAGTAGCACGCCGAGGTTGCAGGTCATCATTTTTCGCACCACGTCCGCCACATGTTTCTGTAGGCGTCTTCCATGTCACGGGCAAAGCTGGTGGCATCCATGAGCGGGGATGATTGCATGCGGTTGCGGAGAGTGGCGCGGAGATGGCTGAGATGCGCGCGGTCGTTGGCGAGATCTGTGGCAATTTTCACATACTCCTCGGGACTGGCGGCGATCCATTCGGGGTGCCCTAGATGGGTGAGCAAGCTTACGCCCACCCGGGAAACATGAGTTTTCCCGGCCAAGGTCACCACTGGAACTCCCATCCATAGCGCTTCACAGGTGGTGGTGGTTCCGTGATAGGGAAACGTATCGAGTGCGATGTCCACCATGCCGTAGGCGGCGAGATGACCAGAGGTGTCGGATACGCGCCCGAGGGTTTCCACTCGCTGTGGATCGATTCCCAGCACTTGAAATTGTTTCCTGAGTTCTTGCTCTACGGAGTGCTCGCCCAAGGCCGCGTTCTTGAGTCGTAGTTTTGAGCCAGGCACGGCGAGTAGAATCTTGGCCCACAGCTCCAGCAGGGGGCTATTGATTTTCGGTAGCGCATTGAAAGAACCAAAAGTGATGTGATCGGTTTCATGAACAGGCGAAGCACTCACGGGAGGCGCGTAT
>JAIYDP010000323.1 GCA_027487435.1 Verrucomicrobiaceae bacterium
CCCTCCCCTCCCCCCCCCCTAGAATCGAAACCTCCAGCGGTCTACCAACGTGATTCCACCCCCCCCTCTCCACTTCTTGCCCTCCCCATCCTCCTCCCCCTCGACGGCCCGACGCACCTCCTCCCCCCTCTCCAACCGCTCCGGCGCCTCAAGTTCGTCCGTTGCGGCGCGAAGGGACGGGAGGAGATCCTCCTGAAATGCCCCTTGGGGGGGGGTCAGGCTCGGACCGGTGGGGGGGGGGGTTACAAAGCGGGCGAGTGCCCTCTCGGAAGACGTTGGCGGCGATGATGGCGGCGCGGAGTCCCTGCGTTTTTTTAAAAAATTGGAGGGGGGGGGTGGAATGGAAGCAAGGAGTGGCAAAGGAGGAGGGGGGGGGGTACGGGAATTCGCGCCGCGAAGGGACGGCCGAAAACGTACCCCCTGTCGCGCTGCTTCTCCGGCCGCGTCGCAAGTTGCTTCACTGCCATTGCTGGGGGGGGGTTAGATTTAAATGAAAAAGAGTCTTTACGCTAAACCCCTCATAGAATTCTTTTAAAAATTATAAAAGTTAAAAAATGAACAACAAATTGAAGCCAAAAGAATATATCCTGCCCAGCCTGTCCCCTTTTCGAAATGCACCCCCCCCCCCCCCACCCCGCAAGTTGTCGTCCCTCGCGGACACCTCCGCTTGCGCCGCAGCGACGTCGTCCGCCCGCGCCCGCTCGCGCCAGTCCTTCAGCCGGCGCCGCACCTCCATTTGGTATTTTTTATCTCGGCGCTGTTCTGGCGTCATCGCGGCGGCAGCGCTAACAGATTCTTTAAAGTCATCTGTTAAGAAATTATCGCTGATTTGAATTTCATCGAGGCTGCGGCTGCGGCTGAGGGCGAGGAGGAGGAGGGGTGCGGCGCGGTTGGAGAGTTGGTTAAAAGATAAATCGAGCTCTTTTAGTGTGACGTTGCGGGCGCACATGGCGGGAAGTTTCGAAACGCTCTGCGCGCGGAGGAGGTTGTGGCTGAGGTTGAGCGCCGTGAGGGAGGAGTTGTGCCCCACCCCCAGCAGCAGCGCGTGCGCCGCATCCAGGCGATTGTGACTCAAATTTATAGTCCTTAAGTGCCCCATTGACGCAAACGACACCGCAACTTCCGTCGGTAAGGTCTTAAAGCAATTTCGCGAAAGGTCAAGCCGCCGCAATCGTGCCGCAGGTGCGCTGATTGCGGCGAAAAGCACCCCCCCCCCTGCGCCAGAGATTCGATTCAGCGCCAAGCTTAAAGAAGTGAGGGAGGAGCAGCGAGACAACCCCCCCCCCAAAACTGCGACGGCCTCGGAGGTGAGCCCATTGGCGGAGAGGTCGAGGTGTGCGAGGGCGGGGGGGGGGGTGGAAAGGAGGCGGGCGGTGGCAAATAGGGCGAGGGGGCCTACGCCGGCGGAGGGAAGGGCGAGGGAAGTGAGGGGGGGGTGGTTTGCGAGGGTTCCGATGAGGGCGGCGAGGAGTTCGTCGGGGAGGGGGGTGGAAAGTTCGGCGAGGGAGAGCGCCGTCAGGTTGGGGGGGGGGTTGGAAATGAGGGGCTCCAGCGCTGCGACGCCCACGTCGACGGCGCAGAGGGCGAGCAGCCGAAGGGGGGGGGAGGTGACGGCCGCGGCTGTGATGTGGCTCGCTGAGGGGGGGGGGGTTAAATAGGAAGTGCATTTGACTCATGCAACGGTTTAAAAATAGATCGAGGCGCGGGGGGGAATTTCAACCTGCCCCCCCCCCCCAAGCTGGCACAATACCCCCCCCCCCCCCCTACCGCTGATGTCGTTGAGGAGGGGGCAGCCGTACACGTCGACGGTTGAAATCGTTTTCGAATTTCGCACCCCCTCCCCCATCGCAAACGCCGCCGCCTCATCCAGCGCCACCCCTGCGCTCTTTGTCGCCCCTAAATACTCTGTTAAAAGAGCACTTTAGTCGTAAGAAGCGCCACCTCCCCCCCTACTCGCGCAGGACGCTCCGCCCATCCGCTGAGGCCGGACGTGGGGTCTCCTGCGCCGCTTCAAAGATCGACGTCAGGAATGGGTTGGATGGGGGGGGGGGTTGTGATTTCTCGCAGAATGCCTCTTCGACGTCGACGATGTCGTCGAGAGCCGAAAGGGTGCTCATCGTGAGGACGGCCTCTGAGGCGATGGGGAGGGGGGGTGCATCCCTGCCGAGCCACGTGCGGAGAGGGGGGGGTGCTTTGACGTCGAGGCCTCGGAGGGTTGCGGAGAGTGACATTGGACCGAATCCGTTAAATACTAATTAAAAAGGAACTTGAGATAGGATGGGGGGTTTCGTTGCCGTCCCCTTCTTCGAATCGACACCACGCCGACATCAAGACGCTTAGGGGCCACAGACGCGTGCATGGGGAATCTCAGCGCAGCCCCGCCCCCTCGCAGACGTCACCCAACCCTCCGTCGCGCTTGCCTTTTGATTGCTGAAATCCAATCCTGATGCACCCTGCAAGCCTCCACGTCAGCTGCAGAAAGCCGCGTGCATCCTCGTCTCTGTGGAAAGGACGTAGCCGCAGCATCGTTTGTTGAGGCCTTTCTTTTGTGGATTCTCGCTTTTAAAATGGTGGTGCAGTTGTACATTTCGTCTTGTGCCGTCACCTTGAAATCGCAGACGGATTGCAAGCGGCTGCAAAGCCTTTTGGATGCAAAGAAAGTGGCTCTGACGTCCATCCGTCTTACATGGAAGGCCTCCTACGTCGTCGTTGACATCGCTGACAACGTGGCCGCGCGGGAGGTTTGAGCCAGAGTTTCTCAACGACATCCAACTCAAACAGGAAATGGCGGCTATCAGCGGCAAGAAAATCATCCCGCAGCTGATCGTGGATGGCAAATACATTGGAGTGAGTGTCATGGCTGCTGCCACGGCCGCGTTGGCCATGGCTTCTCGTTGAGGCCCTTAGGGGTCCACCGTCCACCGTCTCCACTTTCCCCCCTCCCTCTGAGCTCAATGCTTATGTCGTGTTGGAGTTCTGACCGTCTCTAGAATTTTGAAGACGTCCAGCAGCTGGAGGACGACGGCGTTTTGGACGCTCTGTTAAAGTAGCGCCGCCTTCATTGTACAGATGGACTGCAGTTGTAAATCGTTGTGCTCCATCCCGCTGAGCCAGTGGAGTGCGGGGGCAATGCTTCTTTTCATCCACCTCCCTCCACATGCGCCGTTGGCCCCGCCCTCCAACAGCCCCTCCCGCATTGACGTGTCAAAATCAAGCGCCGTGCAGTGCCGCCACGAACCTCCTGTCCGGCCCCAGTGAAGCAGCCTCTTGCATGGCGGACGAGCTCCCTCACCTGCATTTAAACGTCTGACAGCACCGTCGAAACGCTACATTTTATCTTGAATAAACGAGTAATGGGTACAAAGATTGGGGAGTAGGGTTACAATCGGGGGGCGAGGGTGGAGCAAAGACGCCAGAAACGAGAGCGAGCAAAGGCGAGGGAGACGTGGGCGTAATTGACTGCGGCCATGGACGGGAGAAGGGGGGAGGGGGTGAGGAGGGTGTCCGCGTCGTGATCGTCGGGGGACGGCGCGGCAGAGACCAGCCGCACGACACG
>JAIYDP010000244.1 GCA_027487435.1 Verrucomicrobiaceae bacterium
GCCTCGTGGGCGCGCTCCGTGTGGCTGTGGCGCCGGGTGGGCGGGCAGAAATAATTAGGTGGGAATGCACACCCTAGCACAAAAATAAAGAAATAAAAAATAGAGTAGAAAGAAGTTAAGGACAGAGGATTCCATCTGTTAAGAGTGAAGCGCACAAGAGCACGGATAAAAGACTAATCATGAAAGAATTTAGCGCCCACAGGGGTCCTCGTCCTCGGTCACAAATTCGGCCATCTTCGCGACGAAGTCGCCCCCGTCGGCGGCGAATTTCAACCCCCCCGTCGGCGTCTCCCAATACAGCGCAAGGCCCTTTAAAATAACAGATTTCCGCAAGAAAGATGGGTCGCTCACAAACGCCGCCGCGCCGTTCTCGTCGACGCTCTGCGCGCTGAACCCCGCGAGGGTCACCCCAAACGCGGTGCGGCGGCCGGTCATTTCGACGTCTTCGACGCGCACGTGGACGTTCGCGACGTTGATTTGGAGGTTGTCGAGGATTTTTGTCACGAGGCCCTCTGCGAAGGAGTCGTCGGAAAAGAGTTTAAACGACTTGTCTTTCTTTTTGTTAAAGTTTACGAGCGCTTGGATGCGGTCGGCTTTGAGGGCCTCGAGTTTGGCTTTCAGCGCCTTTTCGACGTCCTCCTTCGACGGCTCCGACGGGCGGTACGCGTCGAAGGCCGTCTCAGCGAAGAGGTACACGCCGTCGACGTGGACGACAACTGGGTCGCTTTTGAGGCGTTTCCAAGGGACTTTGAGGACGAGGGACTTGAGGAATCCGCCTTTCGGCTTGATGGGGAGGCCAAGGGCTTCGAAGGCGGCGGCACGGAGCTTCAGGTTTCCCAACTTGATGTCGCCTGCGCGGTGAGGGGAAGGTGTGGATGAGGCCGACCTGAGAGGATTGAGATTTTAAAAGCCTTCTTGTCCAAACCCTCGATGAAATCACCGATAGTTCTGTGAGAGTCAGGATGACGACAACGCGCGGCTGCATCCCATATTACAGACAACGGTAAGCACTCACGCACTGCATTGTTTGCATAAGTGCAATCATGTTATGCAAGACTACGTAACATTACCGGTCCAGAATGTCTGCAACAAGGCTCTCAAACATTGCCGCACAAGACAGCACCCGCTAACGAATAAATATTGTGTTGTTTAGAGAAAATGACTCCTTGGAAGGCTGATGGATGCATTCGTTTTGCAGAGGGGAAAACAGTGGGCAACTGCAGCGTGGCGTACCCGTGCACCTCCCTCGTCGTGGAGCATATCCATTTCGACGTCGTCTTCTTGCAGTCGGACGTGCGAGCGACGAGTAACTCATTTTACGGAACATAAGGGAAGAATCATGGGAGAAATACAGCGGCTAGACGCTAAACCACGCGGTCGCATAATCGGACAAAGAGGTTTCATCGGAAACTGTTGTCCAAATGCCATCGTAAGGAGGGTCGAGGGGAAGGTCATCGATACAGTCAGGACTGTGTGGAGGATAATCAAGTGGGCCATGTTCAGCTGCTGGAACCCAGGCACTGCAGGCCTGCTGAGGTCCACTTGAGGTGCGGGAGAGTCCGCACTGGTGTATCCTGACGCATCCGTCGACGAATCTCCAAAACCAGAGTCCGAAGACGATGTCGTTGCTTGTGCGATAGTCTGCATTGGGACACCGTATTGAAGTAGCAATTCCTTGAGTTGCCGGTTCTCACGCTCCAATGCATCGTTTCGCCGTTGTAGTTGATCCCATCGATCTCTCGAGTCTTCCCTTGACTTCTTCGCTGCCAATCGATTACGAAGCAATCGGATGTCCTTTCGAATCTTGGATATTTCTTGGTCGCTTCCAACACGAACGCGATGGCGAAGAAGGTCTTCCAAAGATGCTAAATCCTCTTGGCTACTCCATTAGATCCCCACTTTCGCAGCAAAACAGTGATTGCTTCTCAAACTTTGGCCGCCTCATCGTGGACGACTTTTGCTTCGATGCGGCTAATTGTTTTTCCACCACAAATTTATGCCCGTTGGCTTGCCACGTTGCACACGAACAAACGAATCCGGCACGAATCCGGCACGTTTGTGTTTTGCATGTGGCTCCATGAGGAGTGAATTCCTGCGATGAGGACACTGTCGCAGTGCTGCTGGTGTACTCAAATGCTCTATGTTATGATCGTACCCTAAATTCGCTTTTAATATTTGTTTAAGATGGAGGAAGTCGATGGCATTGTAGTCTTGTCCCTTCGCCAAGTTGGCTGGTTGCTATGAAGATACAACATCTTATTCGGCAGCGATATTCCAGAGGATCGTGAATCACTAGCAAAGTTCGACACAGACCTAACAGTCCGATGTGTTTCTCATTGCCTTAAAGTTATTGGCGAGGGAGACTTCCCCGAGTTTACCAAAGCTGTTCTTCCCGCCGAAATGTCTTCCCGTTTCCGCGTTTGTCAGAGCCTAGCCGATGCAATCAAGGTTGTTCCTCATTCGATAGACCTAATCCATGAGAAACTCGGTTACAAAGAAGAAATTGGCTTCCACCAGTTCCTCTACCCCAATGAGAAGGACTCTCGGCACTTGTTCGTCTTTTTGGTCGAGCAGCTCCCTCGCCAAGAACTCCAAGACAGTGAGGAGGTCCAAGGTTCGTTCGCTGGAAAGTACACTCACCCCCCCACCCCCCCCTAGGCGCGAACGTCCTTTTATTTCGAATTATTACGGCAGAGCTTACAAATGCGAAGAAGACGATCGCCAAGATTGCGGCTGCCACACCTTCCTCCCTCAGCTCGACGCTGGCGTCCGCATCTGCCCCCCCCACCCCTGCGGTGTCCGTTCACACGACGGCTCTAAAAACACCGTCGGCATTGTCTGTTAAATCTCTGAAGAACTCTGGTGCCTCATCTAACCCCCTCGCTGATAATCTAGCGGCTTACGTTAACAAGTTCGTCCCATTTGTTACGACCCAAGCTCATGACCCCCACACCCTCCCCCCCTCTCTTTTTGAGCTCGGCGCCACCGCCATCGCCACTGCGCGCGACGTTGAGGATGACTGGAATCGTCTTGTCGAACATGGCGCTTCAGCAGCCGTTGCTCCTTCCCTTTTTTTTTTTAAGAACGTTTAGGACGCGAAAAAGGCGCGTCGAAATGCATTTAACAAACAGATAGCCGAGTCTTTTAAATCCGCAGCCACGGCTGCTGCAAAGGCTTCCTCCGCCGCAGCGTCCGCCTCGCTCGACGCTATGCTCGAAGATCTCAGTGACTCCCTAGCCCCGTCTCCAATTGATCCCCCCCCCCTTCAGAGCGCGGCGCCGGCGCGGCGTCATCAACCGCCTTCTCGCGTGCGACAGAGTTCACTCAAGAATCCTCCACTGGCGGCGGCGCAGTCCCTGTCAACCGCTCTGACGTGCCTCCACTCTCACTAGCACCCTCTCACCCCCCCCCCCCCCTCCCCCAGGGCCCGACTGACCTCGCGGCGACGATGGAGGAGAGGCAGCGCGCGGAGCGGGAGGCGCGGGAGAAGGAAGCTGTTGAAAAGGCGGCTGAGGCGGCTGAGCGGGAGAGGGTTGCGGCTGCTGAGCGGGAGAGGGACGTGGCGGGGCTGCAGGACAAGGCGGCGCGCGCAATGACGGCCATCGACGCGCTAAGGCGGGAAAATGAGTTCCTTACGTCGTCCATACGGCAGGTCCGTGTTTTTCCATCAAATTCATTTTATTTGTGCTCATTTCATCAAAAGTATTCCGTTTTTGAATGATATGTATTTCTTCAGCAACAAGTTTTTTTTCTTGAGGTCTGTTGATTTACTTTTTTATTTTCTTTATTTCTTGCGTCATGACGGCGCCAGACGGAGGAGAAGCTGCAGGCGGAGAAGCAGCGCATGGACGCGCTGATGGAGGAGTACAAATTAAAGAAGAAGACAATAGGCCTGTTAAAGGACCGCGACAACAACATGCTCGAGCTCAAGCGCCTCAGCGCAGCGTCCGCTCGAAGACTTGTCCTCCCCCCCCCACCTTCGCTTCTCACCCCCCCCTCAGATTGAACTTGCCGCTGAGTGGGAGAAGCACAGAGCCCCCCTCATCGACTCCGTCCGGGCGAAAAAAGAAGCCGTCACGCAGCGCAAAGTCCCCCCGCCCCCCCCCCCCGCTACATTGACACGACCAGGATGACCTCAAATGGAAGGTTGAGCGGATCAAAGAGATGCGGGAGGAGATGCGGCGGGTGATTGGGGAGGTGCGGGAGAAGGAGGAGCTGCTCAAGGCGCTGCTGGAGGAGTACAACAAGCTGCCCCGCAGCGTGCAGAGGGCGGGCTATACCCGCCGCATCATGGAGATAGTCAAGAACATCGAGAAGCAGAAGGTCGACATTGACAAGGTGAGGGGGGGGGCTGTCGGATGGGCTGTTGATGGCGCGTAGATTCTGGCGGATACTCGCGCGATTCAAAAAGAAATCAATTCGAATTTGGAGACGCTCGGGCGGTCGTACGGCGCGACAGACGAACTCATTTACAAGGCCCCCCCCCCCCTCGTTGTGTCAGCTAAAACTCGAAGGAGGCATCAGGTCGGGGTGAGCCCGCGGCGAAGCGCGTCTACAAAAGTCTCGTGACCCTTCACGAGGTACAGGAGCGGGGGGGGGGCAGGTTGCCGCGATCTAACAAACAAAGCTGTTTGCGGACCTTGGGAGGTGCGTGGAGGACACGGGGGGCATCGCGACGCACATTCGCGACCTGGAGGCGAAGTTGGAGCAGGCGGCGCTGCGGAGCAACGCGCTGAACATGGAGCGGGTGCTGGGGGACCTCAAGCAGATCCGCGCAGAGAATAGGGCGTTGGCCAACCGCCTTGGGGTGGAGGAGTGA
>JAIYDP010000438.1 GCA_027487435.1 Verrucomicrobiaceae bacterium
CTCCGCCCTCGCCCACATCCACTCCCGCGCCATGGTCCATCGCGACGTCAAGCTCGCCAACATCTACTGGCACGCAACCCACAACACCGTCGCCCTCGGCGACATGGGCTTCCTCTGTCGTGACCCCACCCGCGTGGATGTTCACGACGAAGAGGGTCTGCCGAAGAAAGTGCTGGCTGGGACCCCTTTCTACATGGCGCCGGAGCTGTTTGATGCTGACGGTGGGCCAAAAGTGTGCGCGAGAAACGACGTTTGGTCGCTGGGGGTGGTGCTGCTGGCGCTGAGGGCGTCGATGACGGAGAGAAGGCACCTCGGGTTGGAATGGTCGATTCTTGGCGCCATCAGCAGCGTTGGCTATGCAAACATCATGAAGAAAATGCGGACGGAGTGGTTCGGTGACGATCCAGAGTTTGCGGAGGCGGTGAGCTGGATGTTGGAGGTTGATGTGGGCGACAGAGCGAGTGCGGAACAACTGCTTGCCCTGGACTGTTTTCGAGCCGAGCACCAGCGCAGAGGAATTTTGTAGAGCGGCCTTCCGAATCAGTAACAATGCTCTGAGTCGCTCCGCCCCGGCCACACACCGAGTCATAACGAAAACTCAAATTTCTTCACAATTATTCGTCAAATTGGGGATGCATCTGCGTTTGATTTTGATCACTGTGGCCTGCGCCCTTGCGGAGGACTACTCGCTGGTGTTCGATGCTGGTTCGACTGGCTCTCGCGTTCATGTTTACAGGTTTTTCCACCCCATACGATTGTGTCTTGACTCGAAAGGTACGAGTGCAGCGACGGCTGCATTGTGCCCGTTGTCACAGACGACTTCTTCATGGAAACGAAGCCAGGCAAGCCAACCAACTGCTCTCTTTGAGTCTGATCGAACTCAGGTCTCTCCTCTTTTAAAGAAGCCCCTTCCAAAGCCGGTTCCTCCCTTCAGCCCCTCATCGACTTCGCCCTCCAGCACGTCCCCGAAGCGAAGCGTGCAACCACCCCCATGACCCTCCGCGCAACCGCCGGCCTCCGCCTGCTCGGCGATGAGGTCCAAAACGCCATCCTCAACAGCGTCCGCTCCTTCCTCCGCTCCACCCCTTTCACCCCCCCCTCTGACGACGACGTCGCCATCCTCTCCGGCGCCGATGAAGCTGTCACTGCGTGGGTCTCCGCCAACTACCTCCTCGACAACTTCGGCCCGACGAAACCCTCCGTCGGCATCCTCGACCTTGGCGGCGCGTCGACGCAAGTCGCGACCCTCTCCGCCGCGACGGTGCCTGCGGAGGCGCTGCGGGCGGTGGAAGTGGGGGGGAGGCCGTTTGATTTGTACGCGTATAGCCACCTCGGCTACGGCTTGCATGAAGCGCGCCGCCACGCCGACCGCATTGCCGCGACGGAGGGGGGGGCGTCGTTGCACCCCTGCTTCGCCAAGGACGCAGACGTTGCGACGGACGTGCGGATGAAAGACGGGACTTTAGAGCGCGTCGTCTTTAAGGGCGAGGGCTCGGCGGCACGATGTGCAGCGCTCGCGTCGAAACTTTTGAAAGAGGGGGGGTCAGAAATCTCCTTCGCGGCTGTCCCTGCGCCAAAGTCTGAGGGGGACTTCCTCGCGTTCTCGTACTACTTTGATGTCTTAGAGCCTCTAAGAGTCGAGTCCCCCTTCAGCCCCGCAACCGTCGCAGCGCATCGCGACGCCATCTGCGGCGAGTCCGCGGCCGACATTGCCGCGCGTGGGATTTCGCCTGACTTCGCTTCGCGCGCGTGCTTCGACCTGTCCTACATCTACGCCATTTTGAAGGAGGGGGTGGGTTCGGACGACGGCGCCAAGAGGTTTCACCTCGTTCGAAAAATCAACGGCAAGGAGATGTCGTGGAGCCTCGGCCTGATGCTCCTCAACTTTAGGGGGGGGGGGGGGGCAAAGCCCCCCACCACGCACATGGGGGGGGGGGTGTCACTGTCGCACGGGTACGGCGCGGTGGTAGTGGCGGCGGTGGTAGTGGCGGCGCTCTACGCGCGTCACGCAATGCGGCGGTACTCGTCTGGGATGGTTGTGAAGGCGCGCTAAAAATAAATAAGGCCTTGTGAAGAAATGAGAGAAGTTTTTTTGTTGTGTGTTGTGAGGCGCGAGCGCTCGCGAGGGGTTACATTGGGTGGGACGGGGCCACAAAGCCCCCCTGCAGCAGCCACATGCCCTCACCCCAAAGAGTGCGCGCGCAGCCGCATGCACCCACCGGATCCCGCCGCAAGCCAAACACCACCTGACGCACCGTTCCTGGGTGACCTCAGCCCCGCCATGCAACCAGGGAAAGCCGTCGAGTGAGACCATGTCAACACCTCTGACTCAATTTTCTTTTATTTAGTCGTTAGTTTTCATGTTTTCCCTCGAGGAACTTCAGGCTGCCCTCGTGAAGCAAGGACCTGACGGTGTGGCCACGAAGTGTGCCGTCATGTTGAACAACCTCGCGGCCTCGACTGTGCGACCTGACGACAAAGCGTTTGGCGTTGCGGAGCAGTTCCTCCTGGCCAATGCAGCAACCATTCGAAGCCCCGTCGTTACAAACGTACTTGCGCCTCACGTCGGATAACCCGCCGAGGCATTGGTGCGCCTCCTCAGCTTCAGGCCCACATTTTCTCGCGAGATACCTCCGCAACATCTCATTGCGACGACCCTCCTGTTCCACGGCTACAGCGACCAGGACTCGTGGCCAATCGAATTCGTTGACGTGCGCCTGCCGTTTCTCCAACGTTTCTCACCATGTCCTCCGCCAGTTGTACTTGCACGACTCCGTGATGCAGCGCCTGTGGGTTGACTCGGACAAAACCACACCCTTCGTCCAAAACATCCTCACCGCCTTCCCGGACCTCGAGTACTTGACCTCCGTCCGTTTGCTCCGTGCGCTAACTAAAAGATTTAGCCGCATTTGAGAGAGGAGCCAAAGCGAAAACGCACCGCAGAGTCCACCCCGCCCCCCCCCCCCTAACATCGCCGCAGCGACGAAAATGACCTCGACGCAGGATTTTCTCTCCCCCCCCCCCCCCAAGGCATAGCGCGCAGCGTCCCTTCCCTAATCTCTCCCCCCC
>JAIYDP010000206.1 GCA_027487435.1 Verrucomicrobiaceae bacterium
ATAAGAAGTGCTCCACGAAATCGGGCGTGTTAAGGACATCTTCAATTCTGCCAATAGATCATCAATTGCGTTCATGCAAGGATGACTGCGTGCAACTAAAAGACTGCTCAGCAGTGTGTTGGAACAGTGACGCTCAGGATCTTCTGTAGACGCAAGGTAGCGGATATGCGATTCTACCATGCGAGGATCCCAATGGCATAAGCTCCTGACAACAAGGAGCTGAATGCGATGAATTCTGGTCGAAGGAAACGGGACGAATTGATTGGACATAATCTCCACAGATATTGTAGACTTTGGAGCAGATTTTCCTGCAACGGATTCGGATCTTGATCGAACCGATTGGGGCACTGAGTCGTCAGCGACGGCAATAAGCGATTCAGGATGTGGCTTCGTGACTACGCATTCCATCATTTCCCTCAATAAATCCACCGATTTTGCCATCCAATGCGTCTGATTCAGTCCTGCATCCTTTGAAATAACGGTGATGATTTCAGCCATTCTGTGAATTGCGTCCGTTGCTTCTGGAACGCGGAAGAGTGCGCACGAAGAACGAGCAATCCAGAAGTATATGATGGGCAAGAAAGGATGCACAACTCCGTCCTTGCTTCGAAGCAGCAATACCTTTCGAACTCGCGTGCTGGCAGGTTCTCCTCTTGCAATTGGCGACATTCGCGACAAAATGGCATTGCGCGCAGCCTGTGACTGCTTCAGAGCATCCAAGTAATTGCCTTGTTCGTACAGAACGGCACTCTTCGCAATCGCCAACATTTGGACAAACGGATTTCGCGGTCCGAGAGTCAGCTCGACTGCACTCACAGCGATCCTGATAACTTCCATCGCCTCCAAAAGCTTCTCTTCATAGCTGAGAGAAAATGCAGCAGACGCTTGCAAGAAAGAGTAAGCAGTGTGCTGCTTGTTAAAAAGTGCGCCGCACTTTTCTTGGAAAGTGGACACTAAATAATTGCATCTTTCAATGTCCTCGGCAACAATTGCAATCCAAGCTCTCAACGCAATCGAATTAAAATAGCAAACGCACCGATCACGAAACTCAATCGGAATCGATTCCTCGACAAAGTTGCACAGCTTCAGAGCAGATTCGACATCTCCGCTTAAGAAAACGCCCCAGGCTCGCAAGACGTTCGACGACCATCCAACCCAAGATAAAGTTGGACTGCCATCGGGATGAGAGAGCTGCTCAAAGAGCTTCAGCGCTCGAGGGATCCATCCTTTGAAAAGAGACGACGAAGCCTCGAGATGAATCGCTTTCTCTACATGCTCGCTCTGAGAAGAAAATGTTGAGGAAAGATCCCGACGAGCAAGCAAACTCAAGCGGAGTCCACGTGCATAAAATCCGGACAGGGAATGAGTCGTGCCGAGGTGAGAAAGGATTACGAGGACAAGGGGGTGCTGTCCACCAAACACTTCAACAAGATGAACAAGACTCTGCAACACGAGCATTCTTGCAGCTCTGATGTGCTCAAGCTGGAGATGACCTTCAGCATGCCATATGCTCAACAGACAAGTATGGGTTGCGAACAAAGTTGCAGAAGATGCGACCATGGCCTTGGCGTCATCCAACGCCGAAATTGCATCCTGGCCAAGGCCTATTTGCAAATACGCTTTGGAAATATGAAAAAGCCCTGTGGACCTTTCGAATCGACTACCTGATGACGACTTCAACCTCTGCTCTAGCACAGAGATATTTCCAAAGGCAATGAAGTCACCTTCGATCATCGATACTTGAAAAAGCGCAGCGTCCACAGCTCGAACTTCAGCATGATCTTCGCTCAAGTTAACAAGAAATGAGGACCGAGCTTTTGCGTAGAACTCTTTCGCATCCACTAGTCGTCTCTGCGACAAGAATATATCACCTTTCAACCGGAACATTTGACAAATGTGAAAATTCCCCTCGTGAAGATGCTCCAGTCCGTACGACAGCGCTTCGTCTGCAAGAAACAAGGCCTCGGTAAACACACACTACGGAATCAGAAACGCAAACTGAGCTTGCGACCTCAAATTCGAGCATTCTTGCTCGGCCGCAGTTGTAGAGAAATCGAGAGAAAGGATGCAAACTAGAAGTGGTCAAACACTGGCTTTGTATTTCAATCGCATGGCGAACAAGGCGGAGTCGGGAGCAGAATTCAAAAGCCTCACACAAAAGTCCTTGAGTGTCCGGATGCTGCAAGCCAAGCTCTTTGATAGAGAGATCAATCATGAGTTTCCATTCGGCGACAGCGGAAGCAATGTCGTCGGAAGCAATGTGCGCAAGGCAAGCAAGACGACGCAGACTGCCTCTCAGTGCAGCTGGGAAAGCATCAATAGGAAGAGAGAGAAAATCATCAATGTCACGCCTGGGACCATGAAGAAGGAGCACAACTTCAAACAAAACAATGCGAGTCCGCAAAAGCATGGATCCACGGTCAACAAGACGATGTCTCTCAGAGAGCAAACCTTCCAAAGCCTCTGAATTTCGCTGGCACTCCACATAGCTGCCTCTGCGACAGTGTGCGATCGAGTACAGAAGGGCAACATCAGTTGCAACAGCATTGTGAGCAGAGAGCTCCAGCATGTCTACAATGTCAATCGCCTCTTGAAGATGGCTCAAAGCTTTCGAAATTTCGCCAATGGCAACTTGACATGAAGCTTCACCAGCAAGGCACTTCACAACCATCACATGTTCCTCACCAAAGAGTCCGTTGAAAGCGATTTTCGCTGCAGTAAACAGTTTGTTAGCTTCTACATATTCTCCCTTTCGGTGAAGCAGCCGTGCATGCTCAAAGCGAGCCATCGCTGGTTTTTCATGAATTTCCCCAAATATTTTCGTAAGATTTCCTTCGGCTTCTTGCAGCATGGACTTCGCCTCCTCTATGTCGTTTCCAAAGCTTCGAACTCGGGCATACTGAACACGAGCCATTTGAGTAGCGACATGAAGCTCCCCAAAGAGGGCCAAGTAGATCGCAATTGGCTTTTGGGCATGCTGCGCAGCCTCAAACAAGTCGCCTCGTGCCAAGGCAAGTTCGCTCTCCAAAAGAGCGGCGGCCGCCGCAAGGGACGAGCGCTCATTCTGAGTTCTCGTCACATATTTGGTCACTTCCTTGAGCGACTCTTCAGCAGAATCAAGCTCAGAAAGTGCAATATAAGTTCGAGTCTTGATCAACAAAACTTCAGAAAGGTCAGAATTGACCTTGCTGCCAAGTCGCTCCCTTGCTATTTTGAGACCGTCTTCAACGAGGACCCGTGCAACTTCGAATTGTTGTGAATGGATGAGACTGCGAGTGTGCTGTACAAGCTCAACGTAGGGATGAAGCTGCTGCTGCTGAAATATCGATGGCGTCTCATCCGCCGAAATTTCAACAAAAATGTTTTGAGCTTCCGAAAATCGCGACTGGAAGTGTCAAGAGGTACCTGATGCTGACGTACTCTTTCAATTAAGTCTGTGGCTCTGACAATCTTAAGCGCTTTCAAAATCGGAGCAGATTTAACTTCCGTTTTGTCACCGGTACGGTCAAGAATATCGGTCACCCTCTTAATCACTTTCTCGGCATCATCAAATTTGCTCATGGCCAACTGAATCAAAGCCAAAAAGAGAAGAAGTTCACATACTCGAACCGACGTTGCACCCATCTCCTTCGAAGAAACGGACATTGCTTCATTGACATGGGCTTCCGCAGACTTGAACTTGTCCTGTCGCAACTCCGCATACGAAAGTAGCAAGAGCGACTCAGATATTGCATCAGGACGTACAGCTGATCGCTGAGACTTCAATATCCTGTACAACCTTCAGGCGTCAGCAACGCGGTTACTTATGAAACCTTGCAAATGCAGCCTCAGAGTTCTCATACTTTGCATTGCGCAACAGCATCTTGCCCATCATTTCGATTGCAGCAGTCATGTTTGTGGCATCAACACCAGAGGCAACTTCGCTTAATTTCACTGATCTGCTGACAGCATCAACAGCAGCATCATCCTGGCCACTTCGCTCTAGAACCCGCGCTGCGACCAAAAGTAACCCGGCCTCAGCAGAAGACTCAGACTGACCTCCAGTCGTCACAAGGGAGCGGCTTTTTTGAACCACTTGATCGGCCTTGTGAAGAAAACCTGCTTCGAGCAAGGCATCTGCAACAATTGTCATTTTGACGATCGATTTGGAGGAGAGAGCCCAAGAATCCATTTGTGATAGCGAACCTGCCAACGCAGACTCAAAACCTACGGCATCTGCATTACTGCACAACTTCCAGTAGAACATCAAATGTCTCTTCAGTCTTGCATCCCAAGCTGCAATGATGAAGTCCAATCCGGTAACTTCCTGTGCAAGCTGTTCCAAGGACCCTGATTTTTGAAGATGGTGAGGAAGTTCCAGTACTCTGTGAGATCCATACTGCTCGGCTTCGAATATGCGCACAAGCGCTGAGTGAGCATCAACCACGCGGTCCCTGAAAAGATCTAGTACAGTGGCAGCAATAACCCCGTGCGAAAAGACGACCATTGGAAGCCCGCGCACAAAAAGCGGAGCAAGATCATTAATGAGCAAAGCAATGGTGAGAAAATCAGATGATACCGCTTGGATGATGTGAGATTGGTACAACCCAACAAACGCTGACGCAACCATGACAAGCACGTCAGGAACAAGTCCTTCACGAAATCGGGCACTCTGGGAAATGGTGGAGATTAAGAGTCGGAGGGAGCCGCTGAGACTTTGAGATGACAACTGTTGAGAGATATCAACAGGGATCGACAAGAGCCTCGATGATAGAAGATCGTGGAAAAGATAAGCAGTCATCAGCGGTATCGAAGAGATATCGTGCGCAATGCCAGTCTTCGATTTCTATGTTGTGATTTTGAGACTGGAAAATCTTACCAAAATGCTCGATATCTTGTCATGCACTGCAGAATTCGGAGGAGGCGACACGTGAAATACAAAGCACCTTTTCTTGACAAGGTAATCAAGAATATCAGTATCGTCAGCAACTGAGTAGACAACCCGAAAATTCAGCGGGTACGTTACAGGCAACCAACCAAACCCATGCCCTTTCCCAATTTCAAACAGCATCTCAAGGTCTTCCACAAGAATAAAGGCATGTTTTCTTGAGGCAATTCGTTCAACCCACACAGCAAATGCGGCGGCAAGTGGAGCAAGAGTGGACTTTGATTCCGATGATTCTGACACTTTCGCGGAAGACAATGCTGTGAGAAGAGCAAGATCTCGCTTCGAGGCACGAAATGATTTTCGTTTGAGAATGTTGTGAGAGTTGTCTGATGTGTCTTCTGACTTGAGGGCATCATCAAGGCCGTCGATAAGATCATCGAGGAGCCACGGGAGCATGGACTGATCGAGCAAGCTCTTCAAAAGAGCTCGCAGAACCAGAGAAGATGCTTGTTGACTCAAGACGGGCTGAGAGCAACAATAGTGGACGAAAAGATCGGATTTCCTCGAAGATGACGCTCGTCGCAGGTACGTCGCAAGCAAGGCCGTTCTGCCGCTTCCGGAGGAACCTGCGATCACAAGAACTTGCTTTGACGGCTGTATCAAACGAGAGTAATGCTTGTCCAAGACTGAGAACATTTCCGAGTTTTCTACATTCATCAACGGGTCATAAATATTCAAACGAGATTCGACTGCGTTTCGTAGGGAAGTCGCGTGCAGTGCAGAAATTCTCCAATAGCCATGGGGAATCCTTTCCGAAGGGAATCTGAAGTCTTAGGCTGTACAGGAACAAACCCACAGCTTCTTTATGAATTCAATTCCAGCACCCGACACAAGCTGCATTAAGCTCACAGAGTCCGAGAAGGGAGTATTTGGAAAACCAGACTACATGTGTCATATACGCGAATAGTTGAATTAATTGCCTTCATAACAAGCTGAGACAAACTGCGCGAGCTACGATGTCATACAAAATGAACAAAAAAAATACGAAGAATCCTTTGAATAATAATGGCGCACAAACTCCCGGTCCAGGCTATTGCAATAAATTGAGTATCTAATCAAAATTTCGGAGAGGCTGGAAGGCATCAGAGACACAGAAGAAGAGAGAACGTAAGTGACTCCTCGTATTGCAAGAATGAAACTCCATCCGTGATTGCCTTGAGAACTTGCGGCGGAAGTGGTGGGCCCACAATGGCGGGGTCAACAGCAGACATAAAGAAGGGGCGGCAGCTCATGACTTGTCGAAGCGCGGCAGTTACAAACACTGGGGTGGAGAAGAGCTGCTCCTCTACCCCAATGCGAAGGTCCACAATCTCAGCACGAACATCCCTGGACATTCTAAAGTGTCAGCAGAGACTGAACTTGGGAAACAGGAGTTCTTCCCACGAAGTCAAGGCAAACTTAATGAGATTCCGAGTTTCGTCGACAGAAGTTGTGCTGCATAAGAAGATTCTGATGAGCCTAGAGTCTGTAGGTCGAAGAGGTTTCTCCTGCGAAATCAAAGAGCTTAGGAAATTCAGACAAGCCTATCTGTGTGAAACTCCTTGAAATCGAAAATGAAAGAATCCAACGAAGATATCTTCATCCGATACACAGCTAGAGCTTGTGATGCGTCCGACAGCTCTTGCTTCAACTGCCTGATCTTGTCGAAAAGGGGGCCATCGCTGGGCCCCTCAGGATCCGCTGCAATTGGGAGCTCCACTTCAGATTGCCGTTCACCCCCAATATCTTTTCGAATCACAGAGTCACCACTTAGCTCGACTTTAGCTTGTTGAGCGCTTGATTGAAGTTGCCGCCGCAGTTCATCCCGCTCTGTTGTGACAGACTGTAGCTGCTGCTGAAGTTTCTTTCGCGAATCCAAGGATTGCTGCAATCTATCGTACATGTCACGATCGTCCGATACAGGGACAGCTGGTCGCTGTTTACTTGCTCCTCCTCCCATCAAGGCCAGGTCTCAACGAACGAACGACTTTGTTTGAGCTCAATTTCTAAAACAAATAATCATTAATTTTGCAATGAAGAGGAGCCTCGATGATTCTGATGATGAAAGGGAGCGCCGGCGGTAGACAGCTCCTTTGAATCCTTACAATCAAGGTATAGGAGCCCTTCTCCAGATAGCCGAAAGGATGACAGGTACAAACGAAGAGATAGTTTTCAACGGTGGCTCCACGTGGGTCACTACCTGAGTCGCTAGGTCTCCTGATCGCAGTCGGCAGCCGAATCGGGTACTATGCATGATTTAGCAAGCTGAAGTAGTAGGATGACGACTACGGAGGGCACTTAGCCACAACATTCTTTGAGGATCACAAATCGGACGAATGGTGCAATCGTTTTCTGTAAAAAGCTGACCCGTGAGGTTTCTTGATAGGTATCACCCTGTTCAGCAGAAAGCTTGTCAAGAAAGAGAAGGGAAAGAGGTCCGGGTTCGTTTGCAAGCATTCATGGGTTCTTTGACCTCTGGCTTGCTGCGCAAGACTCTCTCCATCACTGAAGAAGAAGTGTGTACCTCATTTATCAATCTTATACTATAGGAGTCTCGCAACGTCTCCGGATCGTCAGAACAATCAGTAAGTACGTGGCGGGTTTTGTTGACGCCTTCAGATGTGACCATCTTCAAACATGCTCTAACTTGCAAGTGAAATGAATGACGTTTTATACGTTCGCAATGTACCGTGCACGGTACCGAAGGAAACTGTTCTCGTTTGTTGTTTCATCTCTGACAGAGCAGTTATTGTCTTTTTTCAGAAGTCATGATGGCTTTTTGCGTGCCTCCATTGGGGAGCCGGTGCGGTACAGGCAGTACACGCGGACTTGTCATGTGGTATTCGAAAACGAAGATAAAGCGAAAGATGCCTTGAAGTCGTTGAACGGGAAAACAGTCGCTCTCGTTGCGCATGTCTCTCACATCGCAGTTTGACCACAATGGTGCCCTCATGGCGAGCACGTTGCGTCCTTTCAATATTCAGCTTGTAAAGACCGCGCCGCCGATAGCGTCAGCCCCGGAAAGGATGGAAAAGGACACTCGGAAGTCTCGCGAGCTTCTCGCTTCTCTCCATGATGCGCTTGCGATTGAACCTGAATGGATAATTGACGCACTGTCTGCCGCTCAGAGAACTGTTAGTATATTTCTCTCTTTTATGACGTCCTGAGGGAATCTCTGAACTTGACTTCAATGTCCAACTTCTTCGCAAAGTTGCGGATCTATCTTTCAGGCTGATCTGTGCAGGCTCACAGTTATTGCTACTATTGCGGAGAAGAATATTCCGATGAATATGACATGTTACGAAGGTGCGGTCGTGTTCATGTGCGCCCGCGGATTATGGAGGCGAAAAGTTCAAGAATACCCTCTCACTGATGCTGATGTTGAAGGTGATGGAGTTTGGGAAAACGACATCGATCGAAAACTCAATCAGAAGATTGAACGGACGCGAAAGCGATTCAACCCACTTTCGGAAGACGCAGTGACTGAGTGCTTGCTCATGGTTTGAGTCTCACAACGACAGGGAAATGACCAAACTCTGTCAGAAGAAGGTTCGAGTTCTTGCACAGCAGCGGTTGCAGTGTTGTGGGTCCGCTACTCGTCTCAGCTGAATAATTCAGGGGAATGCGAAAAGGTTTTCCTTGAGATCAAGTACGTTGTCAAGCACGTTCAAAACAAGCACGAGGAGACTGCGAACAGACATATATTCTGGGTCAACTATTTTAATGACCCAATCCGTCCAATGCCGCCATTGAATCCCCCGCAGCGTGGTGGCCGTTCCTCTCACCATCCTCCGCCTCCAAGCCAGCGCCCCAGATTTTCAGAGATAAAGCTTCGAGTTTCTTGTTTCCATCTGCTTCACTTACTTGTTAGGACTACAACCATGTCGATAATCCCCCAGCAGTCGCCCCTCTCATTGACTACCGGGTCCCCGAGTATGATTAAGTGAGTAAACACTTTACTTCAAGTTTTGTTGGAGAGTGCGATGAAAACCTCGCATCCATTGCCGGAGGAAGCATCCATAATGGCCTCATTCGCAACCAAGCGCACAGCAATGGTATCAATCTTCTCATTTCCAGCAGATTCGCCTGCGGTAATTGTCAAATTAACGTCACCAGAAACAATCAACATAATCGAAGAACTCCAAAGAGGGGCAGTGCGAAAAGATCCACCAGCAGAGAGGACAATTCGCACCACACTGAACTCTGGGAAGTCGGCTGGAGGAGAGTACAGAGTTGACACCACAACTCCTGTTGATTCTTTCAAGACAAATTGAGTAGTAGCCATAATCTGCTGCTTCCCGCTTTCGTAGGTCAGCATACCGATGAGAGTATCGATATCCTTGTATTTAGGCGTCAGTCCTGCTCGTACGACGTTGTCGGACGTAGCCATGCATTCGACGCACTCGCCTGAAATGTACGCATGGGGAATGTTGGGACCAAGAAATATGGCCTGACCCCGAGAAAGTGTTAGGTAATTCAAGAAGAAGAGAGACAGTAAGCCGATGTCTCCTGGATACTGAGTATGGAGTCGCAGAAACAGAGATTGCAGAGGAGACGCTGACGGTACCTCACTAAAACGCGCCACAAGACCCTAGCCAGTAAGTTGCGAATATAGAACACATCACAGTGACCACTGCGTCCACCGCAGCTTTGTCTGACTTCATCAAACGTGTGTACAGCTCGCGAATGGGCTCCTTTGAATCCAAAGTGCCACCCTTGATCTCTGAGTATTTGGCCAAAGTTGATGAATCAAAAATGAGGTCGAACTCAGGATAGCTTTGAAGATGTCGCACAATGTCAGTGAGCGGCTGAAACCCACAAAGAGCTTCAAAGTCGCCCAACGCGATAGCAAGTTCAGGTTTGTGGTTGGGGTCCTTGTAAATTTGCGGGAATTCGTGAAATAGCTTTGTGGCAAGCATCTTGTCTGGGTGTGCTTGAATTGATAAGGCCTTTCGAATGGACAAGACCTTGAAAAGGAAGGGCAAACCTCCAACAAACAGGTGCTCGTTCCTTGCCAGAAATTTCTCAATGGGCTCTGAGTCAACAAAGTTTGGTCCAGACGGATGCAATCCCATCCACAGCTCTGCGAAAGGCACTCCTTCGTGAACCTCTGATCCCGTAGAGACAGAATGTGCTTTGGCAACCATTGACTGCGGCCCTGTCATTCCTGAGGCTCTTCAGGCAATAAGAAGTAGACCCCCTACCCCAGTCATAATGCTGTGCAAACGGAGTCAGCTTGAACATGGAACCCCTTCTTTCCCAATGTTTGTTCATTAAGTCGATGATCAGTTCGTTCTCAGTTAGGCGGTTGCTGAAGGATGTAAACCCACATTATGGAATAGTGGACACCTCTGTTGACGCGTTGAGTTCGTTGTGTGTCACTTTGTACTTCTTACTGTGCAAGAACAATATCTCGATGGGTCCATGGATTGTGTGAATCAATTGCGATGACAAAGGGGCCAGCTCAAAAGAAAAAAGTCGGCTTGCGAATTCCTAAAATCTTATCTCGCAGAATAGAAGAATGAGAGTCTCGAAAATGGATCTTGCGCTCGCAATAGCAAATTCTCGTCGTGTTGATTTCACGTCGCCCAACCCAGCAATCAGAACGGATGAAGTTAATCCATTCCTTTTCGTCGACGAAGAATTTAGCACTTGCACTTCACACGATGGTGTGTCGTGTAGCTACTGGCTCACTGAGAACAAGACTGGCAAACTAGCTACTGAACCAGCAAGAACTGAAAATCCAACATATCCATAGGTAGAAATTGTTCTCTTCATAGAAAATGCGTCGCTTGTCAAAGATGACACTGTCGTCAAGCATCCACAGAATCCTGTTTTGAACCCGATAATGACATCTTCTACCATTGGATCAGGAATACGGAACAATGTTGAAAGAGCGAAAGAAATAGTACCAATGAAATTGCAGAGCACAGTAAACCATGGGAATTGCCATTTGATGTTTTTTGAAGTGAGGAAGTATCGAAGCAAACAACCAAATGGTGCAAAAATGCATGCGAAGCTCTGCCGCGTCCACATTCTCTTGAAAATAAAGACCGCAGGCAGCAAAAGAAGCAAACATAACACAGAAAGCATGGTCCACAGCAAGAATCTGTCGGGGAAAGCTCGCTTCTGGCTACCAACGAGGGCATCAGAGTCTTTATGGGCGTCAATTTCGATATCAGAGCTATCCTTTCTGTTGAACAAAAAGTCGACTCCATCAGCAGCATGTGCGCCAACGATGTATAGAGGCAATGAAAATGCAAGGCCTATTGCAACCATAGCAAAGGTGAACAAGGAATTTCTAGTTTGAAATGAAGCCACCATCCACGCGGAAAACGTGGTCAATGACCCACAAAAACCCGCAGTCACGAAAATTTGTAACCATGAAGGACTTCTCCCGAAGATTGTGCTCTTTTTGCAAAATCCCATCAACAAGCATCCCAGCGAGTTTGACAAAACGTCGGGAAAGAAAATCTCGAAGGCTTCGCCAGAAAGGGGGATACTCTTTCGGATCATCTCAGCAAGCGCGATCCTAACAATGGTGCCGAAAATGGATGCAACCCCAAGCCCGGCCAAAATGAGAATCATCAACAGAAGATAACGCGAACAATTAACCTACTGTTTACTTCTGTGTCCATTCGCATTTGTGGTGACAAATAGAAGTTGCGTTGGACTTCCGCAGAGGCCATGGACTCTTTCCTTGTGAATGCAGCAGCTGCTTCCCGAAACTACCAATTGAAGCCTCGTCTTGGTGATCTCACCCCGTCAGTTTCTAATTCTTCAGACTACAAAACTGTTCAAGGAGTTGCTGGTCCGCTCGTTGTCCTCAACAATGTGAAGTTTCCAAAATACGCCGAGATTGTGAACCTAACGTTGGCGGACGGCTCAAAAAAACGCGGCCAAGTGCTTGAAGTCAGCGGGAACAAAGCCGTCGTGCAAGTGTTTGAGGGCACTGCTGGCATTGACAACGTCAACACGCACGTGGAGTTCACTGGAGAAACGTTGAGGATGCCTGTCTCTGAGGACATGCTTGGTCGCATATTCAATGGATCAGGTTTCTCTCCGAATCTTTCTCTTACTTTATCAGGAAAACCTATTGATAAGGGCCCTCAAGTGCTCCCTGAAGACTTCCTTGACATTCAGGGGTTCCCGATTAACCCATTTAACCGTGTGTATCCTGAGGAGATGATCCAGACTGGTATTTCGGCTATTGACACCATGAATTCTATTGCGCGTGGTCAAAAGATTCCTCTATTCTCCGCTGCTGGTCTCCCGCACAACGAAGTCAGCTGCGAAAATGTATTTAGTGACTCTACAGATTGCTGCTCAAATCTGCCGCCAGGCTGGGTTGGTCAAGAAAACTCACTCTGGCATCGTTCACGAGGACGATTCCAACTTCGCAATCGTGTTCGCTGCTATGGGAGTCGCCTCGCCCAGTGCCTTTTTTTACACGCTAGGTTAACATGGAAACTGCTCGATTCTTCAAACAAGACTTTGAAGAGAATGGTTCCATGGAGAACGTGTGCCTCTTTCTCAATTTGGCAAATGACCCGACGATTGAGAGAATCATTACTCCTCGTCTCGCTCTGACTACTGCTGAGTACCTTGCTTATCAATGTGATAAGCACGTTCTTGTCATCTTGACCGACATGTCCTCGTACGCTGATGCGCTTCGTGAAGTGTCTGCTGCTCGCGAAGAAGTGCCAGGTCGACGTGGCTATCCTGGCTACATGTACACTGATTTAGCGACGATCTATGAGCGTGCTGGTCGTGTGGAAGGTCGTAATGGCTCGATTACTCAAATTCCCATTTTGACCATGCCCAACGATGGTGATTTTTTTGTTTTTTTCGCCCTCTCAAGAAACAGATATTACTCATCCCATTCCCGATCTCACTGGATACATCACTGAGGGTCAAATTTACGTTGAGCGCCATTTGCACAATCGCCAGATCTATCCTCCCATCAATGTGTTGCCATCTCTGTCTCGTTTGATGAAGAGTGCCATCGGAAAGGGCGATCACGGAGAGATGAGAACCAGAGAGGATCACCCCGATGTTTCTAACCAACTTGTGAGGACATTTCCAATGCCTTTCTCATCTTAAAGTATGCCAATTACGCCATTGGCAAGGACACAGCCGCGATGAAGTCTGTCGTCGGTGAGGAAGCGCTGTCGTCTGATGATCTCCTCTATCTTGAATTCCTTGAGAAGTTCGAGGGCAAGTTCTTGAAGCAGAGCAACTACGAGATGAGGGATATTTACAATTCTCTCGACATTGCGTGGTCTCTTCTCCGCACTTTCCCTCGGTACATGCTCAAGGTCTGCAGCATATGTTCTCGTTCACCATGCAGCGTATCCCTGACAAAGTGCTGGATCTCTACTATAGCCGAGACGCTGCCGGTGCCCGTTAAGTAATGAAATCATAGTTGTAGATTCTAGTCGGAATTCTTATTAAATGGAAGGAGAAGAGCTCAGCAGGGTTTACGAATTGGAGAAATGTGGGCGTACAAAACACCAGCTACTGCTCGCGATCTTCGCGAACAAAGATCAGTCGTCCGTCAAGTTCAGAATTGCTGAGTTCAAGAATTGCTTTCTGAGCTTCATCGACGGTCGAGTACTCAACGATTCTTCAAGTTCAGACAACTCACAACAATTCCCAACGCGCAGCCTTTCGATCGCCCGCTTGGTTCGGTGAGGACATCGGCACGAACGACATTGCCTGCCTGACGCATGAAATCCTGCATCGTTTGAGTCAACATGAGAGCGACAAAACTTTAAGCGCTTGCCATTGGGTAGTCCATGACATGTTTCCCACGAAAACACGGCTTCCCTGGACGTCGCTGAGCCCAGCAGCAGGTCTGGGTCCACGGCGTGGAGATGAGGAGAATTTCATCCCCCCTCCTGCTCCGCTTTCCTCACGATCCTCCATAATCAATCAACGTTTAAATGACCAACTACTTCGCGGACATACAGAGCTCGTCCAAGGAAATTCGTGTTGTTGAGTTGCTGGATAGCTCTAGCAGCTTCTGCTGCGGATGCGTACTCAACGATCCTGGAGAATTAAGAGCGCTCGAGCACAGCAACCCGCAGCCCTTCGAACGACCATCTTCGGTCATCACCTCAGCGTAGACGACCTCTCCTGCGCCACGAAAATGATCCTAAGCGCTAAATCAGACCGCTAAGAGCACAAAACCTTCAGCTCCTTCCAGGTAACATTCCACGACAGGTTCCCAACATACAAGCGCTTTCCACTAGAAGCAGGGCGAGCAGCATATGGAGCACCGCGATTTGATGACATCGATTCAAGCCTTTTCTCGTTATAGAGTACAGTGTATGGCTGACCTTGAAGCACCTGCATTGTCAGAGAGACCTCCATGTTCATGAACCTTGCGGGGATTAAGAGTTATTAGTTAAGATACAATCATTTTACAGAGCTTTCACAAGACGGACACACATGCAAGCTTTCATGAATGAATAAATTACAATGCTCACTGCGAAATTAATCGGGGCAAGGAAACGACGAACCAAAACGTTGAAGAACAGCGGACACAAGAATATTTCCTCGAGAAAATGAAGGCGCTGCAGCCAAAACAGCAAAACCCGGAGTTTGAGCTAGAAAGTGAGGTATGTATAGAAATAGTGCACTCGAGATCTTGCTCATCAAAGTCAGGAATGGGGAACAGATGGTGATAAGATCTTGCCAAATGGGCAGAGAGAGAGAGGGGGAGACTGCAGACGATACAATCTACAGGAAGATCACTGCAACGTTATGACACTTAAAGCCCAAACCAGTATGGGGAACTACATCTTGGACAACGGAATACGATGGACTGAAACTGTGAGTGACTGACAAGTTAGACTTGTCACGAATCATCAAACCAGGCGCAGATGACTCTCTCTTCGAGCAATTGCCTTTGAGGGAATCCCATCATAATTGCCTCTGATGGAGGGCTGGCTCCGTCTATATCACGACCTTGGGGTGGTGGTGTGCAGAACTTAGACAATATGGACGACAATGAGTCCGGGTTCGTTGCAACTAGATAATATCCTCAAGTCGTTATCAATTTCAATGGCGGCCCACCTTGAGTCTCCTGTGCAATTTTTTTGCAAACGAAGACTTCACAGCCCAACCCAACGACATGACACCTCATATTTTAGGCCACATACTCATATTAAAACTTGATCTTTTCTCTCTTGAGTCTTTGGATCGTCTCGTCGACATCCCCTGGATCGATAGTGCAAATATTCCCAAATACTATCAGAATCTCACGACAACCGTATGAAGGAATCTGACTACAAGGTCAACAGGGTCAAAAATTGCTAAACGATAAAGTCTGAAGAGAGACTTCCATGGCGTTCTGAAGAGAAGCTGCCTGCGGCATCAGACGAGTGGACTCATCCTCTCAAACCCCAGCTGGGGCCGTTTCTAACTTGGATTTGATCACATCGACGTGGTGCCGAATAGTACCAGACATCTCAGAGAGCTTTTGGACTTTTCCTGATCGCATCTGAACCAAGCTCATTTTTGACAGTGGATTCTGACTGAAAAAGTTCTGTTCAGATTAAAAAGAAAGAAACCGACCCAAACCTTCACAAATTCTTCAACGCTATTGCGAACAACAGTCATTCTCATTGGTTTGAAGTCAAGAAGCGCCATTTTGTCGGATGCATCGATGCAAACCATCAAGAACCGGACCACCCCTCTCCTTATGACAGCAGAATCTCTCGTGGCTGATCGCTTCTTAGCCTTGGATGGTGCTGCAGGAACGAGGAATCCCCTCTCATCCTCGGCAACGTCATCGACAGCACCTCGAAACTGCGAGATGGATGAAGTCATTTGTACATTAAAGAACCAACTTCAGGAAAAGTGGGAGGGTCGAAAACTGATGGAAGTTTTACAATGCTATGTCATTCAGATCGACCCAGAAGTCGAGACCGGATTCCTGACTTTTTCAAATGCTAAGAGCCTTGGGGGTGACATGAAAACAAGAACGCATATCTTCAAAAAGAATGACGTGTCGGTGTTTCTGCAAAAGCAAAGCCCAGTTGCGTTCTTGTTCAAGGGGCAGGCTGAAACGAGGTCTTCTGAGATCGAGATTCAAATGATGTCGCTTCCTAGAGATGAAGATAAGGCAAAGGCCACTCTTGTTTCGACTGTGAAGATTTCTTTGGCGGAACATTTTGATGAGCTCCTTAATGATCATGAAGTCGAAATTCCGATCGCTATTGGCTCCTCTTCTGCTGTTTTGAAATTTATCATCATCTCTGGTGGAAACGATCAAAGCCTCAATGATTCTCTTAACGTCGACGTTGTCGCAGCGACAATTCACCACCAGGGTGACGACAGCCACAAACATGGTATATTCTTTCAAGCTGCAGCCGCTTCGGGTGGATTTGTTGTAACAGATGTTGCTGACTCGGCCGGAATGGTGATCTGGAACCAGAAGCTCTCCCTCCTTGTGCCTCGCTTGTCCAGCGGTTCAAGATCTTCGTCAGAGTCCCAAGTCAGTCTGTGGCTCGCTGAAGAGCCTCGCATCTTCGCGAACGGTGATGTAGACATCTCCGAGTTTGACTACGATACCGATGTCCTGACAGATGTGCACTCCACCGACACAAGGACCCTCTGCCTTCTCTCCCATCCAAGGAATCTGAGGGCTGCATTCATTGCTTGCGCACAGAAATCTGCCTCTCATTTTGTAGAAGTCGAAATTGTCATTGCCGAGGGGTCATCTTCTCTGCCCATCGTTGCGGCAGCTTCTCTGTCCGGCGCTCCGCAAGAATTGAAAGCTCTGCCAGTTGAGTTGTCAGGAGATCCGTATTCCATTGCAAGCGACTCTTCGGTGTCGTTTCGATTGTTTCTTGTCGTTCCAAACACAGGTTCGATTGCAACGTCTCGAACCGTTGTCCTTCCCACAAGCTCTATCGAAAACGCTCTCACTGTCAGCATTTTCAAAGTTGACAACCCATCAGCAGAAGCGGAGCCGTTTTCGTTTTCTCTTTTAGCGAAGCATTCTGTAACCCTGTTAGACGTGACCACAACTGAGGCAGTTGTTGGGCCTTCAAAGAGCCACACGAAGTACTTCGAACTTGTTTCCCCATTCCAAATGCCTTCAGAGGCCGGAGAAGTAGAAGCTCGGCTCTACGTCCGTATATTCTCCCTCGCTGATGCTTTGAATGCTGTGGCCGATGTCAATCCAGATGCCTTGCCTCCTGATGCCGCGCAACCCACATTAACAGATCTTTTCAGAGTAGCGAGAACTGGCATGATGTCCTCTGAGACGCCTCCGTCAATGGCTGTCCGTTTTGACTTGGCTCACAACAAGGCTGGCAATCCCGCTATGAAAAAACTCAAATTGGCGCTTTCTGCAGTGAAGCCGAGCGGCTTCATGAGCGCTCCCCAAACGACTCGACGAGTTGATGAAGACAAGAACAGAGAAGAAATGGCGAAATTGGTCGCAGAAAGGGATTCGTTTCTCTCAGCGAAGAATGCTACGTTGGTAGCGGAAATTCATGCACTGACCTTTCAGCGAGGCATCGATGAAGCTGGCACTGGAGGAAAAGCAGCGTACCATCGCAGGTTTAGTTGAGGAGGTCGCAGAGAGCGCCAAGGCAGTCTTGTTGTGTGGTGGCGAAATCACGGAGCTCCGTGAGCGTGTGCGTCGGCTTCAGGTGCCTTTTGAATTGATTTCGCTTGTTGACTCTTGCAGAAGGATAAAGCGGAACTTCAGCAGATTGTTCAGCGCCCTGATAGGGTTCGAGTGAGGACTGATGATTTGGAAATCCTCGATCGCGTGGAGTTAGAGAAGAGGCTGCTGATGGCCGTACAGGCGTACGAGATTGAGACGGGGCGAAGGAAAGAACTCGAAGAGAAGATGCGGGATGTGCACGGAAAGCTCCTGAGGTTGAAAGGAGTTGAGCGGCAATACAAAGCATTGGAAGAGGCTCACGTAGCTCAGGCGGAGTTTATTCAGAAAATGCAGCAAGAAGTGGCCAAGGTGTCCATTTTGCTTCGCATCTTAGAGCCTCAGATTGACAAATATCGAGTTACCACCCGAAATCAAGAGGAGGTCATTGAGAAGCTAGAAGAAATGATGCAGGGGGCATTGATGGAGGCCAAACGGAGTAAGTCTTTGGAGGCTGAACGGGAGGCTCTGATGGAGGACTTGCGTAAAGAGACTGAAGAAAAAGAGAGCTTGCGGAAGCAGGTGGAAACGATGGAGGCGCACATTGTTGAAATGCAAAAGAAGTTTGAAGACGACATGAAGCGTCTTGAGGTAGCTGAAGAAACATTCAACTTGATCATTCCTCAGGCTAACCCTCCTCCGGCGTCGAATGCCGCTGGTGCGGCAGCGACAACGAAAGCAAAGCCTGGCGATTGGGAGAAGGAGCGGCTGATGCTGACGCTGCGTACGGAGAAGGCAGAGACTAGAGCGAAGTCGATGGAGAAGCAAATGAATGACAACAATAAGAAGTTTGCGAGAGAGATTGCCGAGCTGAAGACGAAGCTGCTGAATGCAGGCACTGAATAGGGTTTACCGTGCGGAATTGCGGTTACAAATTTCCAAATGAGGCCATCTTATTGTTGATGGGGGCTCTCAAGTACTTGTCGGACGCCATGAACTCTTTCACTTTGGGCAGCTCCTTTGTGGTCAAATGGCGTCACAAAGTTGGACCTCGAAGCGGGTCATGAAAGCAGTCAAGTTGGAGAAGTCGTTGAGAATGGACGGTGTGTGAATACGGTGCTGATCCAAAAGCTCGTACATGATGAAGTCGGCAAACGACAACTGGCCCGTCATTTTGGGTGCGCAGAGATTGTCACAGAATCCCCTGCGATCCACTTCTTGCCCATCATGAAGCGCTCGAATGAAGCAAGTGCCCCTGCCTTGACTCCTTCGATGTACTGATGCTCGATGGTATCATAGCGGTCCTTTGGTGCGTAGCACAAGGACACCCAGCGCTGCGGAGTCACAACGGCAGCGAACCAGTAAACATTCCTGAAGTCCATGAGCTCATCTGCCATCATATCGATAATTGAGCTCTCCAATGCGTTGTGACTGAAACATCCTGTAAGTGAGAGATGACAAGAGCGCCAGCAGACCAGATTTGTTGGCGATGTATCGGAGAATTGCGTTGCTCTGAGTGATCTTCACGTCTCCATCGATGAGGTAGGGAAGCTAGGGGGTAAGTCTTTGATCAAGAAATCGGAGTACGTTAGGGAATGGGAGACCGAGGCTGTGCTTCACATCGAGCCACGATGAACGATCATACGCGGGTCCATCTCCACATATGTACTGCACATCCTCGTGTGGGAGGCCGCAATACTGCAAAAGTAGTCGTATCGGCTGCTGAAGCTGCAAAGTGAGCAAACGCTGTATCAAACGAAACCCCTCGAATTTTCCAATACCCAGTCACAATCATCAAGACTTATTCTCAAAAGTAGTTGGTTGTTAATGATGTTTCTGGTCGCCTTAGCCGTTCTGGCAACTTCAGCCGTCTCATTTTTTGTAATCCTCAAACGGCGCCAAGTTCGTCGTCGAGTTCACAGCTAATTCTAAAGTTTTTTTCCATCGCATCCAACATTCGGGCAACGTTTAAAGGTCCTGAACCATCTTTCCCATTGGGGAACATCTCGTGCTTAAACCCAGACGCTTTGGCTGGCCTCCGATATTTAATGAGTGCACATAGATGTTGTTATGAGTGATTTCATAGCCTTTTGCGATAAAGACAACGGTATGTGCGGTTTCATGATCTTCTCAAACTTGGCTGTGATTGTAACGAAGGCTGAGCATGTGAGAAAGGTAACCTCCAGTCTGATTGTTCTTAATTTGAAGGTTTTTCACTTATTTGCACATAGAAGAGAAATACCAACTGCAAAGAAGCATATGGACAATTTCTTGGGTCCCAACTCTCTTGTTTCTCTGTACGACTCAAGATGGACCTTCCACCGCAAGCTCATGTTCAAAGCCTTACAGTATTCAAAGTATCCTCTCTTCGTTGACGTTATTTCAACGACAACCGCGAAGTTGGTGGACGGATTGAGGACGAATTATCAGCGCAAGCCTATTGATATGTTGCCCTTCTTTAAAATGGTCACATTTGATGTGATTGGCAAGGTTGCCTTTGGCTATGACTTTGAGAGCACAAAGGACATCACCAAGGGACTCAACGATGTTGCAAAAGCATTCGAGTTCCTCTTGGAAGAGCAATCTCGGAGGTCTTACACAATCAACCCTTTTTCGATGTTCTACTCTCTGCCTACGCCGAGCAATTTCAAGCACCGAGCTGCAAGAAGCCTCGTGAGGTCGAAGATTGAGGAAATGATTCGGCTGCGGCGAAGTGGGCAGGTCGCGCGGAACGAGGCTGATGAAGACTTTCTGTACCGCATGATGGACGCCAAGGATGAGCGTGGCGTTGGCCTCAACGACGAAGAGCTCACAGATGAAATCATGACGATCATGTTTGGGGGGTTCGACACCACGTCGTTGACTCTGACCTACGCGGCGGCGCTGCTGGGGCTGCATCCAGCCAAGCAAGAGCGGCTCTTTGAGGAGTTAAAGCAGCTTCCTCCAAGGGATTTGAAGCACGAGGATATGCCAGCGCTAACATACTGCAATTGTGTCGTCAAGGAAGCCCTTCGCATGTTTCCCCCAGCCCCTTTAACCGTTCGAGCAGCTGACTCTGATCTGGACCTTGACGGAATCAAAATCCCTGCTGGTACGGACATCTGGATTCCAATCGCTTGCATTCAAAGAGACCCTACTTCGTGGGCGGATCCAGACGATTTTGTCCCCGAACGGTTTGAGAACGAACGAGACATTCCAAAGGGATCTTTCATCCCGTTCAGCCTCGGGGACCGAAATTGCATCGGGCAGAAATTCGCCTTACTGGAGGCCACTGTTGCTCTTGCGACGTTTTCTAGAGCATTTCACATCACTGCGGTGACAGCAGATGTTAAAACAGCGATGGCAGGAGTCATCCAGCGCCCCGTTCCTCCGTTCTTGGTGAGTCTCGAAGCACGCAAGTAGAAATCTCGTTCCCAGACACGACCTGCTTCTAAATGCTTCCTCGTGTGCTGCAGTAAACGTTCCTGAGCCGCTCAAGGCCAGCACGTTCGCCATCATCGCGACAGTGGACGGCATCGATAAAACACACATTAAAACATTTGACTTGACTTGACAACTCCTCCCGACCACATATTGCCCTTTCCGACTGCGAGAGATGTCTGCATTTGGATCTCGACTTCTGGACGTTGACCTGGAGCCAGAGGCTATGCATAACCCCATCCAGGGGCTGAGGAGCGAAAGGCTTGTTTCCTTAGCTGAAGCAATCAACTTCCTCGTCTCCGCGGCTGCAAACGTGCCTCCGACAAAGGACGAAGTCCGCTACAAACGCCCTCGTGTCCAGGACATCCAAGATCTTGACTTGTTCGTGGACAATGCTCTCTCTTCCGTGGAGACATACTTGACGTCGCGCAGGAGAGAGGAGGAGTGTTTGAGAGGATGGACGAGGCTGACGAAAGACGAGGCAGCCGCAATCAACTTGTACACCATGCAGTGGCAGTCTGGTCCTTCTCTATTTCAAGTTTTGAACTCACATCTGCGGGACCGAGATCGTTCATGTCTCCTTCCCTGGATGCCATTCTTGAAACTTCTTCTCGTTGGTCTCATCAAGCTCCCGAATCTTGGCTCTGGGTGCGCCTCCATATGGAGAGGAAGCCTCATCCCAAAGGAGGCAGCCACGAGGTATTCGATCAGCGGATTCAAGTTCAAATGGTGGGCCGTCACGTCTGCAACGACGACAATGTCCGTTGTCACGACGTTCATGAACCCCAGGGCGGACCCGAGCGCAGTGAACGTCTTCTTCGCAATCGACAGAGCACATACGGCTGTTCCTGTCATGGGTCTCTCTTGTTTCCAACACGAGGACGAGGTTGTTCTTCTTCCAGGGTCCCAATTTGAAGTCAAGAGTGCAGCAGACTTTGGTGGCACGTTGCATGTGCATATCGAGCTTGTCAATGATGGCGCTAATACGTTGCAGCTTGTTCGTGGCCAACTCACCAACGTTCCTGTTCCACAGCCTCTCCCGTCAAACAAACTGTCCCCTACGTCTCAGTGGCTCAAGCTTGTCGATGATTCGCTTGAGCAAATCTCCAAGTGGAAATCGGAGCTACCGATGCAACCTCACCCTGGGCTATTGCGTGCGTTTAGAGCCATTGACAGAGCGTGGTTTTGCACAAGCAACTCCAATGGATGCGCATCGAAGAATGTCTCGGAGTCGACAACTGCATGGGCTGCCCTCTCATCAACGTCGCCATCAAGCGCCCGCTGCTACAATCTCTCGCCAGCCCCACTGGGCTTTGGCGTCAATATGTCCGCCCCATACCTTCATTTAGCAGGGTTGATTGCAGTTCAAAGTTTACTTGGACGCCCCAGCTTGAAGGCCCTTGATGTTGGCTGCGGCACCGGCTTCTGTGCCGCAGTCATCGCTGAGGCTGCCACCCCTTCGGATGGCAAATGCAGTGTGATTGGCATCGATCACGTCGAGGAGTTCATCGCCCTTGCAAGCGCAGCAGTCAAGTGGGCGTGCCCACATTTGAGGGGTCGCCTCGAATTCAAAGTCGCGGACGCTCGTAGAGACATTTCATCACTTGGGATGTTTGACATCATCCACGTGGGCGCGGCTATGAGCCACGAACTGCAGTATCAATACTTGAATGCTCTCAACGTCGGTGGTGTGCTGGTTGGGCCCCTTCAAGAGGCGCCGGACAGGCAGGTGTTTGCTGCATTCAGGAAGCATGCGGCCGCATCGTTCGAGAGGATCCCCATCACCAGCGTCGTGTACGCCAAGCTGACTGACCTTTCATCGCAGTTGAGCCCCTGATTGTTTATGTAGTAGTTATTGCTGTGAGAGGCATCAGTACACGGCGTTTCCTGAATACCGCCGGCAGACTTTGTAGAGCAAGCGACGCGGATGCTGACCCAACAGAACGAGCAAGAGGTGGGGGGATCGTGCTTTAGAGGGGGTCTACACCCACCCGAGCTGTGAAACGCTTACGGATGAGAGAGAGTCTTTTCGAATGTACTTCTACGGCGCCCCAGTTCATCCACAACCTGCTCATACAGAATCACGACGAAGGGGAAGCCCAGCGGATCTCCAATTCGTCCAATGCCGAGTGCCCAGACTGCAAGCTCAGCGACACGTCACGAGCACTCACCAGCGCAAGGCCGTGCTCGTTAGCAAGATGGAGTATGCTGAGAAAGACAAAGGAGACCTGAAATGTCACACCGGCACGGCTTGGACGTACGGAAACGTCTGGAAATCGATCCAGCGGGACTCTCTTCAAAGTATCTTGATAGCGTTAGCGTTGAGACGTCAAACAGCGCACCGCTCAGCTTCACGAATCCCTTCCCTGCGCGCCGCTGCTTCTCCATGTCCTTCCAAATGTGCTCCTTCAGAGCCCTCACATCAACAAGCTTCGCTCGTTTCGCAAAGTCGATCCCAATCTTCTCCGCCTTCCGGGGCTCAGAGACAAGTTCCACTACCCCCCCTTCGCCTTCCTCCGTAACGACATCTGCGTTGCCGCCCATATCAACGGTCTCGACTACATCAAGTCCTTCGTCACCGTTGTCGTCATCATCGCCCCCATCAGCGTCGTAAAACGTCTCCCCCTCAACCATCGTCGGGCTCTTTGGAGCTTTCGAAACGCGCACCTCCGCCCACTTCAGGTCAGCGATTGGAAAGAAAAAACGAGAAGACCTTTGTGCTCGGCCTCAAGAAGAGGCACTTGAGTTGATTGATGGAGAAACGCACATCCTCTGGCAGCATGTTAAAGTTTGATGGAACCTGGGGTTTGAGTGGGAGCAGAGGTGAGTAGACATCCTCCGCATAATTCGCAAGGGTTGTCGCTGCTTTGCTCGAGCTGAACAATTTGCGCTGATCCTTTTAAGTTTAGATGAGCATGGCGAGGACTCACCGAGTCGATAGGCTGCGAAAAGTCAAGAAACATCGCCTCCTTCTTTTTCTTCCCCTTGGCTTCCTCTTGCTTTGCGGAGGGTGCTGCCGCAAATTTCCAATGAGAGAGCCCCGCCCACGAGCCGGGTGCATGGAATGCAGCGAATCTAATGAGTAAGTCAAGTGGGCATCAAAAGAACTCGTCATCGGCAACCCCTTCGTCAAAGTTGATGGCATGCTGCACACCAAGGGATGCACGGCGATCCATCGTGACTTCCTCATCATCTTCTTCTTCTCCTCCCCCCATCTCAATTTCAGCCGCAAGTTGCAACTCCATGTTTGCAGAGTTCTGGAGGGTGAGAAACAGAAGCGAACACACAACGTCGCCAACGTATGCCTCAAGATCGTCCTCCTCCTCGGCATCAATTTGGACGATGGGGGCAATTCGGTGAGCAACAAACGGCTGCCCCAGAGCAGCTTTCGTCTGACTCCACAAGGGCAGAGCTGCCCAATCAATGGATCGCATGGCAGCTGCTTGTGGTCAGAGAGGAAGGGACGCAACGCACCAACCACATCCGCAACATCCACCATCTTCGCGTCCTCCCCACGTTTGGGCTTCGAGTCGATGGGGGAATCATCAGCATCAACGCGAAGCCGCAGGGCTGCATCGATGGGTAGATGAGCCAGAAGCAGCCCTTTGGGGCCCGACGAGTCGAAAGCAATCGCCATTTTTTGAGAGACGGGATCCATGGCATAGTCCTGCTCGAATGAGGTCGCAGAGTAAGTGGTCCAAAACCATCTCGACTTTCTTGAGATTGATGTTGTCGAGATTAGTCTCTATTGTGGGAGCATTAGCCCTTTTCTTCTCTTTCTTCTCTGCCTTCGTCTCCTCCTCAGCCCTCTCTGTCTCTTTGTCCGCCTCATCATCATCCTCCCCGTCATCGTCCTCATCCTCTCCCTCCGCATCTGCTGGGGTCACTTTGGAAGAATTTTTGCCACCATTTGCTGTCCTGCTGAATCCTCCAAGCACTTTGAAAGCGTCTGTGTGGACAGAGTCCACACGACAGGCGTAGATTTTGATCGAGGCTTCCAAGGTGCACCCGGCTGCGACAAAGTTGGCTTCATTATCACGATCAGTGTGAAGGACGTCTTTCATGTGGTCAATTAGATTCAGCTGCCACGTATTCTTCTGATTGATTCTCTGGGCGAGTCAGTGGCCGCACACGAAGCACCCAAACATTCTCATTGGCAAGCTTGATGCAGTTTTGATAGAGCTCCGTCAGCTTTGACGGAGATAGTGTGCGCTCCGACATTCCAAACGATTTGCGACGGACTTGAAAAGGACTCTTGAAAGGAGTCAAACTGGAACTTGGAGTAGCCTGTTTCCTTTCTTCCTCGTCGTCATTTTCAAACTCATTGACTGGATGCTTTGAGCGCTTTGAATTTGCTCCTTTTGGAAGATTGGAGACGTCCCGCAATGTGGTCGGGGACGATCCTCCCATCGATAACCTTCTTCCCATTTCAAATTTCCAGGTTAATGACTTATGCTCAAAAAAGTTTCTGGGGTGAACCTCCATTGTCTAACATTTTTGGAATATTCCATGTAATTATGTGCCACATTGTATCTTGGGCGATCTCAATGGACGTTTATATTGTTTGGAAGAGCTATCTCTGTTTTCTACTTTTTGATAGTAGTTAAAACTATGGTCTTGCTGGCAACGATTGATCCTGGAATCGTAGCCGCAGTCGCAATACTCAATCGGATAGATGCAGAATCGTTGCAGGACATCGTGTGATTCAAATGCGTTCTCTAAGTCATTAGTGCTCTTCTGTCGTTGCCTTCGTCGTCAAGGCCAAGCATGACCTAGGACATATGGTCCCCCTATTCACGTTACTTTTGATCGCTCGCAGAACGTGAACTCATCCACTCTGTCTGAATTAGACAAAAAGAGGGCGACCAATTTCATTGAGTACCTCTATCGGTAATCGTGATTCTTTTTTCTTTACGTTATATATCAGGCAAGCTGCGTCCGAGAATTCCGACGCCGCTGCCATGCAAGCAGCATTATCTTCGCTGACAGATCTATCGCAAGCTGCTATCACGATTGTTTGCGACACATTTGCAAAGCAGTCCCAAGCGCCCCAGCTTCGTCTAAATGTACCACACCTCGTCAACTTTGAATGGAATCTGGCATTCAAAGTAGCGTCGGACTCCTGCTCATCCCTTTCGGCCCCATATGTGGGACTCATGTTATACATCAGCGATTGTGCTGGGTGTGTCGTAACGAAATACGTCGAGCTCTCTGTTCCACAGTTCAATGTGCGCTACTCGCATGCTTCCCTCACCCTGCAGGAATTCGCTAAAGCTGTCAAGGATGCACATACAGCTATGGAAACTATGTAAATTATGTTTACTGTTTCGGGACCTTGTAGTGATCCATGAGAAACCACTCACACATGGCGCGGCTGAATACTCGCTCACAAGCCCAAACCAGCCACGCATCAAGACCAACCAAATGCCTTGGGGCAGGATTCGAGGACTTCAAAATTCGCTCCACAGTCTGCGCAACTTTCACAGGATCGGTTCCGTTCGCTTCCTCTTTCTTCATAATTTCCATCGCCTTCTTAGCCGCTAAATCACTTTCGATTCCCGGGCCACTGATAGTGTCGCCGCCGGGTCGAAGGTCGCCAGGCTCAATCAATGACACATGAACGCCATGTCGATGCATTTCCATTCGAAGGGATTCCGTATATGTTTCAATAGCAGCCTTCGAAGCTGAATAGATACCATGAAACGGCACGCCGATACGTCCCGCGATGGAACCGATATTGATGATATGGCCATGCTTTTGAGATATCATGATGGGCGCTGCCTCACTGATCATGCGGACAACACCAAAGAAATTAGTCTCAAAGGGTAGCTTCGCAGCCTCTGCAGAAGTTTTCGCAAGCACGCATGCATGTGATATTCCTGCCTTAGTATATTAGACAGGTATCAACAGACTAGAATACATTGTTCACGAGGACATCGATGCGACCCAGCGTATCTTTAAGCGATTTAAAAAATGCTCTAACGCTTTCATCATTGGTGACATCCAAGGAGCACAAGTCCCCGTGACGATACCTTGCCTTGGAAAAGAATTCAGCGGGGTTCACACCTTTTCGAGAAGTCCCAATGACAAGAAACTCCGAACATCGAGCCTTGATCCAATTGAGAATGGCCTTCCCAACCCCTCTCGAGGCGCCTGTGACGACAAACACTTTGTTCGACATCTATATCTCAACTTCTCACGGAGTTACCTGTTAATTTTAAGTCGAGGACATGAAGTTCTGTCCAGAATGGTAACTTCTCTGTCTTTCTCTGCTCAATGTCTCCCAGCAGTAATATCATGAAAGTGAAAGAGGACTCTGAATCGCTTGAGCTGGTGTATGAGTGCCAGAAATGCAAGATTGAGGATCCTGCTGAGACGAATTGCGTCTGGAGTTCTACACTTGGAAAGAAAGAGAAGCACTTATTTCAGTAGCTCTCTCTCTGACAGTGTTAGATCGCTCTCAAGTAGTTCCAAGTCGAGGCCAAAAGTTGTTTCGGATGTTCGGGATGACCCGACCTTGTCTCGGACAAATGAAATTCGCTGTGAAATGTGTGGATACACTGAGGCCGTCTACTTCCACGATCCCGAAACAAGTAATAAGAAGCATTTCACTCTCATGTTTGTGTGTTGTCATGAAGGGTGTGGGCATAGTTGGACGACCAACCATGGTGTTGAAATTTCTGGAGTGTAATGTAAATATGTAACATCTAGGTCCACTCACGTCTACGTTACACAGATTCAAATAAGGTCAGCACCTTTTTGACATCTTGTCGACATCTACAGATCGATTCATGAACTGAATGAATCGATCCATTTGACCAGCGGTCAGCGTCGGAACCCTGCGCCTGATCTCATCCGCAGTGACATCAATAGCCGCAGATGCAGTTCCAAACTCAGAAAGAATGTCAGCAGAAGCAAACACGTTCATGGACGGCGCGGCGGCGAAAAGATTCAACACGGGCTGGCATGGGTCAAAAAACGAAAATTGGTTAGACAACGTTTGAGGAAATTGGAGACACGTCAGGCACCCCTCCAGCCTCTGCAGCGGCATCGGCGATGAGAGCAGCGATTACTTCGGCTGAGAAGCCAAAAACGTATCGCACCGATGTCCTTGAGAGATCGCACAAAATCGAATGCAACTTCTTGCTTTCAGTTCTGCTTTGTTAAAAACAACGATCAAGAGCTCAGACGCCGTTGAGTTAGGGGCTTCAAAAATGATGACAACTTCGTCAAACTGGCAGTACGCTGCACTGACGGCGGCCCGCACATCATCGGACGAGTCTGTGCACTTGGCGCGGAGCATGCAGCAGCTTGGCGACACGGCGAAGAGCGACAGCGCGGAGCTGAAGACGCACACGGGCACACCACTTCGCCGCAGTGCCGCAACAATACCGCCACTGACTTCGCGAGAGGAGACCCCGACGCATCCCCTACGCAAGGAAAGCTTCGGTTGGCTGCAGGATCTTGAGGCAATCTCGTCCTTGGCGACAGCGGCCTCAGAAAATTGCGACGAGGTTGAGCTCTGAGTGGCGACCACAACCCTCCGTCTCTTCCGTTGAGGTTGAGGGGTCGCTCCTCCATCCGTTGATACAGCCTCGGGTTCATCATCGTCAGCGCTGGCGTCTTGAGTAGCATCCGCCACGATAAAAGAGTCCAGCGAACTGCCGCCGTCCTCATCAGCCTCTGCAAAGTCCTCGTCGCTGTCAATGACATCATGCTTTTGACGCGTTGTCAATGAGAACGCGCGACCACGGAAGATGGGAGAAAATTCGAATTGTGGTCCCTGACTAAATGCACGAGGCCTTACAAGTTAGAAATAGCAAACCTGTTGGTCTACGCAGATGATGTGACATCACTTGCTGAAGAGACAATGAAGCCGTCTTCCTCAAGTTCATCCAACGAATCTTCGGACTCGTCAGACGATTCTCGGCGGTCCAGATCCGACTCCCTGTAAACGAGTCAGGCTCGAAGCGAATATTGCTCCACTCCGCCTCAACGTCTACAAACGCGGACTTCCGCCGCCGGGTAGGACCCGATGCGACATTGTCTTGACGCGGGCGTCTCTTCGATCCTCTCTTTCGAGCCGCACCTCCGTCGGACTCGAATTCGTCATCTTCATCACGTCGCGCGGCATCATCGACGGTGGAGACATTTCTTGCGGCTCGCCTACGACGCACAGGTGTTTGAGATATCTGAACAGGAGGTTCATCAACCAACAGGCGTCTTGGGGCGATTTCTTCGCCAGGCAAGAGGTGACCACGCATCTGGGTTGGCGTTATCGGAGAAAAAAGAGCATTCAGAGGCCGATCACATGCCGCTTGGGGAGCGACAGATGGCTGCTCGATAATCGCGTCCTCGACTGAGAATGAGAATGGGTCATCTGATTGCAGTGCTCGTGTGGAGGCCTTCTCTTGCGACGCCTGCGGGTCTTGCTTTTGCGACAAAGCAACATCGAAGACAAATGATGGCACTTCAGCGAGATAAGCGTCGAATGATGACAGCTCAGAATGCTGAGATTCGGGGACCTGCTGCTCAGCAGGCTGATTGCTCCCATTTAAGGATCCCTTTGAGCTCCCATCCAGCAGCCGGACGATAGCCTCAGGGAGAGAAGGCAAGCCCTCAGCGAAAACAGATTCAGGCTCCTGGGAAAGCGGTTGATCACATTCGTTGTCGCGGACAGGCGCCGAAAGCAATGGACGGGGGCAAGAAGCAAGCTGCTCATCCACAACATCAACTTGGCTTTGATCGGCTGCGGATGGCTCGACGGCAAGAGGCGGTGGGCCGAAGTTCCTTTCATCACTTTGCTGGCGAAGAAAGGAAACGAGGACGGATTGTTTCGCAACGCTGCTCGGTGGGCGACGCACCCCCCGGATCGACTGCATCAGCCTCACCAGCGCGCGGCTCTGGCGGCCATGCGCAACGCAATAAGTAGAAGCTGGTAAGATTTGAAAGTCGAGCTGCGCCTGCAACGATAACGAGCATGGCATCACGGATTCGAATTTCTTTAAGTACTGATCGCGCTCAGCATCTCGGAACACGTCACGGACCTTGGCTTCGCGCACCGGAGGAGCCTCGATAAGAGACGAATCCTCAACATCCAGATTCATGAACACGACACGAGGTTTGGTTCCAATGGGAATCAACCGAGGGGCGCCATCAAAATAATGAAGAGATGCCAATCCTCCTCCTTTCAGAGATGCTGCCATAGATTTCGCCTTTTTATCCCCAGACCCCACTGCAGCTTCCTCCGCGCCTGCTGTGGCAAGGATGACAACGCGGCCTTCCTTATCGCGACCTGTGCGACCGGAACGTTGGATGGATCGCACCGGAGATTGAACGACGTCAAAATGAACGATAAGATCGACGTGCCCAATGTCCAATCCTTCCTCGCCGATGCATGTGCTGATGAGTGCATTAAAATCTCCGCGCTTAAACCTAGCCAGGACCTCCCCTTGTTCGCGCTGCTTGAGGACGGCCTGGCCAACAAATTCGACTGGCCTTACGATATCAACGTTAAGTCGAAGATAGTCGACGACTTCAGACACGCACTCACGGGCTTCAGCGAAGACAATAACTCTCGAACGCTCGTCCCCATCTGCGAAGTGATCTCGGAGAATCGTCCCAAGGGCTGCTAGCTTGGGGTGCTTTTCTTTCGACGCAACCCCCTTCAAGACATCCACGGCATTTTGAAGGATTCCGCTCTGAATGGCTTCAAACCGTGCCCCCGCTCTCTTTTCAGAGGCGCTATTAGCTAATTCAATAGCTGCAGCCAGCGCCGTGCGGAATCCCCGGCGCTCAATGTGTGCGAGGACGTGGCACACTGCCACGACCAGGCCAAAGTCTGACTGAAGCAGCAGGACCTCAGAGTTGGACAATCGCGGGGGAGGGGAAGCAAAAAATTTCCGCTGCGCGTCAACTATGGCGCCGAGTGCCAACTTGTCAATTGAAGCTTCACTAGTGAAAATGGCTCCATGCGCTGCAAGACGCCGCACGGGCTTTCGGACTACGTCAATCCACGCAGCACGAAGGCACTTCATTGACTCTGTCGGGGTGACTGCAATGACATCTCTTGTCTTCCGATGCACATAAGGCGCAACGTCAAGGTCCGTTTCCTCACGAGCTTCGATACGACTGATGAGGAGATTATTGACCACTGCCTGCACGCGCGACATTTGTGATCCTGGCGTAGCTGACAAGGCCAGCACTCGAAACGCTCCCCCCCCACTGGACATTTCCGATAAGACAGAGCAGAACGAGTGATTCCCAGTTGCACGATGAGCCTCGTCAACGACAACACAAACTATTTCCGTTGGGTCCAGCCTCTGGTGGATTAATGCCTGATGTACCACTTGGGGGGTCGCAAAGAGGACGCGGCGGTTGGACCACAGCTCGTCGCGCTTGCCCTTCGCCACGAGACCAGTGATGTCGGCTGAGATTGCGCGTGGTATGCCTACAATGGTATGACATGCGTTGATCTGCTGAAGCACAAGAGGGCGAGATGGCGCCATGAAGATAACTTTCTTTTGAGGGAACCACCGACAGAAGTTGTACATGACAACCGCTGCGATAAACGTTTTCCCAAGCCTGCAACGTCACATGCACATCAGCAAAATAATGTACCCCGTTGGCAATGACACCAGGACATTCTCAAATATCGCGCGCTCGATGATCCTGCGTTGATATTCTCGGACCGGGCGATTTGATGGATAGATGAGGTGCTCAATCCTATCCAAGCGCGCGCCAGATGCATCAAGTTGGCTCCCATGCGAAGATAGTTGCGTTAATCCAGTCGCAATAGAAGTTGATTGGGACACCTCCAACAATTCTTGTTGAGGTCGGAGGTGCTGTTGAATCGATCCTGCGCCTTTAGAGGGCTCCTCTTTCTTCTTTTTTCTCTGCTTGCTTCTCCCTTGAGCAACAGGAGTTGGCTCATGTGGCTGGCCAACGTTCAATGAAGTGGAAAAGAACTTCAGGATCGTGGTAGAGGGGCGAGCTGGTTGGACAGCTGGCTTCGCTGCAACGCTATGAGAGCTTTCCACGGCGGCTATGGCCGCAAGTAGAGCGCTCTCATCCTAGAATTTGAGATTTTTTTCGCACACAGTTTACATCGAAGTCATCCATGCATCATAACAGCGAGATTCCACTATCCTCCTGCACATACAAAAATACAAAAAAAGACTACGGCCGCAGCCACGAAACAACGTCAGCAACCGAGAAATAGTCGATGATATCAGCGGTCACCATCAAGCTTTGCTCTAGTGCCTCAAGGTTGATGTTTCCGAAATCATCGCAAGATCTAGGATGTCAGGCCGACCTCACGCAACAAAACTGATGGTAGCAAGGGTCGTAAGCAGCGTTGGCCAATCCTCCAAACTTATCACGATCTTCAACGGTTTTAATTTCCTCTGCCCCGGTGAAGAGGCCGCCTGCAGGGATGCCCAGATCCAAGAAGGGACCATAGTCTGACCTGCCATCAAACTCAGTGAATGAGTAAGGCAAATTTCTGCGCTTAAGCTTAGAGACAAAGAGATCTGCAATGCGATCCGAGCCAGCTGGAGCAGACGGATCGGAGCCGTTGTAAACCATCATGGCGTAATTTGGTGACGCGACCATGTCGAAATTAAGGTTGAACAAAACTGCGTCAACGTGATGACTAGAATTTAAAACATGCGCGTAGCGATCGCTGCCCAACAATCCTTCCTCTTCCCCGCCCCACCACGCGAATCGAAATGTAACAGACGTCGCAACGGCATTGTCTGCCAACAACGTGGCAAGCGCGAGATTCATGCTGGAACCACTGCCATTGTCATTGATCCCTGGTCCTTGCGGGACTGAGTCCAGATGCGACCCAATCACGATCGTTGAGTTGGGGATCGGGCTTGCTGTGAAATTCATGGCCGGATAGTCAACGATGATGTCACTCGTGGACACTTGATCGAGACTAGAATCCACTTTTACCCGAAACGTCACGTCAAGAGGGCCGTGAGAAAACGAAGAGAGGCAAACGCCGGTGAGAAGCTTCGAGAACGACGAGAGAGAACACCCCACAACAGGAATCGAAACAGCGGGCGTGTCGGCTTGAAGAGTCCCTCCAAATGGCTTCGAAGAAGAGTCACGGGTATCGACGATAATAGCTGCTCGAGCACCGGCGGCTTGGGCGTTGAGGGCCTTTAGGTGTCAGATTCATCCAATATGGGACAACCTTGACTCGAAAGTAGCAGCTGCCACGCCGAACGACAGCAATACTTCCAATTGTGATATTGAGGAAATCGGACGCGCTGCACCCGAAGTTTGACGCCAAGAAAGCAGTCATTGTCACATCGTCGCTTCCACTGTAAGTCAGCACGTCGAACTCGGACTTGTATTCTAACGTGGAGAGAACGTAACCAGTAGAATTTACAGATTGGAGCAGAGCATTCGGCTGAACGGAGAACCGAGTGACAGAGAAGTTGTAGATGAGAGGATCATAGCCAGCGTTGCGAAGGACGGCTGCAACATATTCTACACTGCGACCAAACCCAAGACTACCCAAGGCCCGGTTGCCCATGCTATTCCGGGCTATCGTGTCAAGAGCTCGTAAGTGAGCAATGGCCGTTGACACGTTTGCAACATCGGCAAGCTTGACGGCAATCTTTTCTGGAAGAGTTAACAATCCAGCACAATGTACAAATACGTGTAGATTTCTTCACGAGACCTGCAGCAACAATTGCAGCTGCGGTCAACACTGAAACAATGACGACAACAGCAATCGCTTTCTTCACTACAGCCAACTAACCAGTAAAACCTTCACAATGAGCATTCACTCTGCGCTTCTCTGAATCTCTTTTGGACGCTCGCTCAGGAAGAGACACCTCAAACCCTCCCCGCAGAGGAGCATCATCGTTCTCGTTCGACATAGCTCTCACTTCCAATAATAAATATTATTTATTTGTTTGAGAGTTGCGGATGGTTCCAGCAACTGCTTTTGCCTCATTTACTTGCAAAAAAGTGTATCTCGCACAAATTTCTCATTGAATCTGGTTGGCCGCAGTGTGCCGTTCAATTCACAAGAGGGGCGCATTTAACTTAATGCGGCAGTCTATTTTTGCAATGCGTCTGCTTTGTCTCGCTCTTGTGATATCGTCTGTCTCAGCTGTCCATGCTCCATGCGATCACACGTTCCCTGATGGGACTTACTTCAATCTTTGTCCACTTCAGAAGCCAGTAGATCAGAAAGACTGGATCGCAGACGACAGAAATGGCAATTTGTACTACTTCAACGTCGCTGCAGATGCAAACGAAGTGCCAGAGGCCTGCATGTCGCTGGCAAAGGCTGTTAGGTACGGGCCTGTTTTCATCACACTCACATTCCAAGTGCGCCGGCGTATCAGGTGACAAATTCTTCAGAGTGCTACTGGCTTGGGCAGCTGCGGTCAGTTGAGTGGGAATTCATCGGTTTCTCCTATCCTCTCTGTTCTCATTGCATAAGATGCTAAGGAAAAGCGGGCTGGTGTTGAACTGTACTACTTTGATGGCGAACAATGCGAAGGCGGAATTTCTCGTGACGTTCGGTATTTTGCTCATTTTTCAGCTCTGACTTCACAGCGTTCAATTCTTCTGCGACCCGACCGCTGGAATCGGACGTCCTCTTGACTACTTTGTCATTGAAGAGAGCTGTCACTACAGCATCACGTGGCCGACAGAATACGGGTGCCCCGTTCAAGGCAGCATGTCGTCTGGATGGCCAATCCTCTTTTTGTCATCATCTCCTTTGTGCTTCTCACTCCGAAAGCATCGTAGCCGTGATTGTTCTCTACATCGGCATGGGCTGCACGTACAACGTTGTCAAGACGGGAGTCAGTTTTGGAATTCAGGCCTTCCCAAATCTTGAGTTCTGGCGAGATCTGCCGAACCTCGTCAAAGTTCGTTCTCTCTGTCCTCTTTTACTTTAAAGGACGGGTGCGCGTTCTTGAAGCAGAAAGCGGAGTCCTTGATGGGCCGGAAGCGCTCCACGTATGAGAAAGTAGACGGCGTCGACTACCATTGGGAGAGCTAGATGAGAATATTGTTAAGAAACGAGAGAATGTACATAGAACATCCTACAGCGCGACATAAGCTAATCGTACATACAATCATCGACTCTGATTCCTCAAATTGATGCGAGGGAGCACCGTCCCGACGGGTCTTGCTTTCCGTAGCCGCGCCTCCTTATCCTTGCTAAGAAGCGGCATGACTCCATCCCCCGCATTGAATGCAGGTGCATTGTTAAAAATATCACGACTCTCTTCACCCGCATCCTTTTGCAACAGAGGACTCAAGTTAACCAAATTCTGAACGTGAGTGCGAGGTGCAGCTCCTGTGCCTCGCCTCAAATCAACTGGGCCAACAGACTTGCTGCTCACGCCCTTCTTTCTCCGTTGCTGAGGGAGGCGGACTGCAGGGACAATCACTTGGTACTCAAAGTCGAGCCCAGGTGCATCTTCGTCTGAGAGCTCGTCGGCAGAGAGTGGCGCCAACGCAGACGGCAGAGGATAGGACATTGCAAATGAGGTTGGGACTGTTACGCGTCCTTTCACCTCGGCTGCAGCGCCTGCTGCTGCATGAGGGCTCTTCCACCCCACAGGAGCATCCGAACGGCCACCCGCTAGCATACCTGGTGACAAAAACGACGGCGAAAGAAACCCCGAGTCTGCTGGTGTTGACAGGTGGGGGGGGCGCTTGCCCTTCGGAGCCGGACGCATGTACGACGGGACGATCTGCTGCAACACTGCGCTGGACAAATCCTCGTCGAGAGGCTTCGACTGAGTGCTGCGCATGTACTCAGGCAGCACCTGTGCAACGCGCAGACCCGAGGGAGTGTGCACCCGCGAGAGTGACCGCGACATGGGAAGAGACAGCCCAGACGTAGACGGCCGTGAGCCAGCGCGAGAGTCCGGCATGGAGGGAGGGAGGCTTTCGAAAATGCTTGCTCCGACACTTTTAACTCCGTCATCGCTCTCGTAGACCTCACCGTCGCTCCCTGCGTCGCTTCCATCGCTTCGCATTTCTTCCGCTTCCAAAAGGGCACCCACTTCCTTTGCGACCTCTGCAGCTTTCGCTTCAGCTCTTGTGCGAACTTCGGCAACAGTGCGAGGAGGCTTGATAACAGATGGCGCTGCGGCAGGTTGCGGAAGAGAGGGAGGAAGCAGAGAAGAAACAGGAGACGGTTGAAACTTGGCTGACAGTTGCTTCGCAAGGGGTCCTGGCTTTGTCGCTTGGCCACGTCTGACAGGCACCGAACGCCTTGAGGGACCGTCGGTGTTGTCAATAGGAGGGTCAAAAAATTCAATTTGAACCCCTGCATCCACATGCGTCACTGCTACAGGGCTGCTGAGCGACTTTGGTGAGGCGAAGGCTGGAACGAGGGGTGCGCGCAAGGTTTCCGCCAACACACGGGTTTCTGCGCCCGACATGGCGAGGGAGTTGTCCAATTCGCGCTCAGTCTTAAGCGCAAGCGCAATGGAATCCGCCGACTTACCAATGTACTCGAGGGGCGCCTGAAGAGAGTCAGTAATCAAAGCGAGCTTGAAACCTGATAGTCATGCCAATGTCCCTCCGTCGCAATCGCTTTCAAATCTTCCTGCGCCTTTCGAATCGCCTCAACCCTAGCCATAGCGCGATTGACCCTCCACAAGTACCCCATCCGCTTCTTCGCAACAAGGTGTCGAAAAGCCCCCTGCAGCACCGCAACGCTCCACTTCCGCCTCTTCTCATACCTTGCGCTACGAAGGCCACGAAAAAGATGGCGCGCACGGCGGGTTCGCCATGAGTTAGCCAAGGAAGTGACCGCCTGGCGCTCTGCTGCTGCGCGACGCTTTCTTTGAGTCAGCTTGCGAGCAAAATGGCCTCGTAACACGCTTTGGAGGTGCGTTGCCACGCGTGCCTCAAACTGCGCATGGATGAGGCGGCGGTGGGCACGGCGCGAGTTAAAAGCGCGCACCGCGCACTGAATGCAAACCGCCTTGCGGACGTACCTCAAATAACTTATGCGTTTCACAGCATTTAGGCGCGACAAGTGCCCCCTGTAAACGCGCTGGAGAACCAAACTAGCGCGCGACTCCGTCGACATTTGAGACAAAAGATAAAAATAGCGCGATTTTACACGCCCTGCATGACCCCTGGCGACACGCTGGATGTTCGTTGCAGCTAAAACTTCCCTCGCTCGCCGCGCAACAATTTTTTGAAAATTGCGCGCGAAATGGCCGCGCGTTACAGACTGGACTTTGGTGGCGGCAGCGCGCCGCCGCTTCTCGTAAGACATCCGCGCGTATTCTAGCGCGCGACGACGTTCGCGAGCCTTTCTGCGGCCACCGTGGCCGCGATAAACGCGACTGATGAACGCTGCAGCTGCCGCTCTTCGCTTCGCTTCGATCGCCTTAAGACGCGCTCGCTCACGCTCGCGCTCAGCCTTGCGGGCGCGGTAGGCTTTGCGGGATAAATGGCCGATGTACACTGCGCTAAGACGTTTGGCGGCTTGCGCGCGGCGCTTCTTGAAAAGAATGACTTCCCTTCGCTGCTTTGCGCGCAGCCTGCCGCGATGGCCGCGAAATGCAGATTGAATTCGAGAGGCGATCAGATCCAGCCGGGCGCGCTCTGCGCGGCCTTTTTCCTCTTTGAACCGCCGCAAACGCGCGCGCACGACATGGCCGCGCCCAACCGCTTGCAACTTGACAGCGGCGACTAACTGGAGGGGCGTGCGGGCGAAGTCGGAGACGGTGAAGTAGTGCTTCCTCGCAATGATCCAGATTTGAAACAGATCTGTTATCGCAAGGGACGCAATGGCGCGGGAGCGCACGCGCTGCGCTACCCTCGCCTTGAGCGTCCGGGCGAAGCGAATGCGGGCGACCTTGAGCCGCACGTTGCGCTGGAGCCGAAGAGCCATTCGGTTGAGGAGCGCACTGTCAGGGGGCTTTCGCTGCGCCAGTTTTGAATACATCGCGACCACATGCGCAGGTCCAACGTCGCCAGGGTGCTCGGGGGGTGGATCGTCATCAATCAAAAGGGACTCGTCAAACAGCCGCGCCCGCTCAATCCGCGACTTCTCAACAAGCGCGGATTGGCGGATTCGTTCGCGCGCGTCCATGGCGATTCGAAAATATTGTCGCGCGATATGTCCACGGTAAACGCGGGAGATACTTAAAGAGCGAATCGTCTGGGAATTAAGGAAATCCATCCGGAGCTTCTTGGCGATGCGCTTCGCTTCTTCGCTTCGCTTCTTGAAGCTTGAAAAGTGACTGCATCGTCAATACAAAGAGTACCCCCCCCCCCCCCTACAATCTGGCTATGCGGCTTCGTTGGGC
>JAIYDP010000060.1 GCA_027487435.1 Verrucomicrobiaceae bacterium
GGAGTCTCGAGGGGCGAGCAGAAGGGCGATGGCGTCGAGGACGTGGGGGAAAAAAGAGGAGGGGGGGGGGGGTAAGAGCGACAGGAGGACCTGCGCAGGGTCGCCGCGAGAGGGGGGGTCTGCTCTTTCCCCCGCAGAGGAGGAATCCTCCAAGCGCGTGGCAGCGGGGGGGGGGGTTGAGGTCCGCGGGGCTGCCCCTGGAGGTTCGGCGCGAAGCGAAGGGAAGAGCGCGCTCGCGCGCTGCCGAAGGGCGACGCGCAGCGCCAGCGCGACGCGTGCGGCGCCGACGTCGCTGGGGCCACAAACAAGCGGCTGCTGGGCGGAGCAAAACGCGACGGTTCGCTCGGGTGGGAAAATGTCCGCGACGAGGGTGAGGACGTCGCGAAAGGCCGCGAAGTTGTGGACGGCGAAGCGAGGCGAAGCGAAGGCGTCCCACGCGGCGGTTGCGATTTGGCGGCGGAGGGGGGCGGCGTCGGCGTCGGGTAAAGTTAAAAGGCCTTTTAGCGCAATGGCAGCGACTGGCAGCGCGTCCGGGTGTGCGATGTGCTTTGCTAAAAATAGCGCAACGAACCGCCGCAAGTCGCTCACGTCCACAAGCGCGGCGCGAAGAGGCGCAAACGCTGCGGCTGTCAAGCCGGTGATTGCAGCCAGATTTTGCGGCTGGCAGTTGATGCCCGATCGGGTCACGAGCGGGACGACCGTCAGGAGCGTCGCGGTCGTGACGTGCGCGCCGGCTGTGGGGGGGGGGGGTGGCGCGTCGTGAGGGCGACGAGGAGGTCCATCAGCGGCGCGGCGCAGCGCGCGGCCGAAACGGCGTCGAAATTGTGGCTGAGGCTGAAGGCGCGCGAAGGTACATCCGCGTCGAGCTCCGGCAGCCGCAAATTGACCTCGACCGCAAATTTTGCGAAGCGAAGGGACGCGCGAAGCGCAGGGCCGTCGCGCGCGTCCCGAAAGCGGCGGAGGGCGGCCGAGCCCGCGGCGGTGAGAGCCGCCAGAGCCGAAGGGTCGCACATTTGGGGGGGGGGGGGGGAAAAAATGCTGGCGCCGAGAATTCGAAGGGTCAAAAACGTGTGGTGAGCAGAGAGCGGGAGCGTGCGCGTAAGAGAGAGGATTCCCTTCGCTTCGGCCGAACCCAGCCCCCCTCCCCCCCTTCCCAACGCCCGCAGCGCCTCGCACACGCCGTCCAAAAGCGCCTCCTCGGGCCGCCGCGCTGACGCCGCGCCGCTCACCCGCCGCGCCCGCCAAAGAGCGGCCGCAAGCGCGCGCACAAAAGGAGAGGGGGGGGTCGAATGGTCCGCAGCGGGGGGCGCTTCTGCGGCCGCAAGCGCGCCGAAGGCGGCCGACACTGCGGCGAGAATTTGAGGGGCGTGCGAAAGGACGCGGTTTGAAGCCGCAAGGGACACAGCGGAGCTAAAAATAGCGGCGCCAACGGCCACAGGGTCCGCGGCGAGGGCGATGTCGGAGACTGCGCGTTCTAAAAATAGCACCGCTGCGTCGGCGATGACTTCTGCGAGGGGGGGGGGCACTGGCCACAGCGACGCCTCAAACAGGTCAGGGGGGGGTCTGTTTGTTAGCGCGGCGAGTCCTCCCACGAGCGCGGCGAAGGTCTGCGCGCTGGCCTGGGGGGCAAACTCTAAAATAACAAATCTTGTTAACTCCGCGAGCACCTCATCCTCCCCGCGAACCGCAACCGAAGCGAAGCGAACAACCTGAGGCGGGGACAGAGCGCCCACGGCCACAAAATTTTTGCTCAGCGCGCGAAGCGCCGCCACAGCTGCGGCGCGGACGCGGGGGTCTACGTCGACGAAGGCGTAGGCCGCGAGGGTGCGAGCCTCGAGGGCGAAGCGCTTGACCCACGCGACGTGGGGGGGGTGTGAGGATGCGACGAAGAGAAGCGAAGCGAAGGGTATAACGGCGAGGAGTTGCAGGCGCGCGACGCGGACGGTCCAATAGTCGTCGCTTTGAGGCAGGCAGCGCTCGAGGACCGAAGAGACGTCGGGGAGGGTGGCGGCGCGGTGGATGAGGGGGGGGGCGACGAAGCGAAGCGAATCGAGCGCCGACTTTCGAACGGCGGCGGCGGCGTCAGACGTTGCGTCGAGGAGGAGGTCTCGGAGTTCTAAAAATAGATCGTGGCTCTGCGAAGCGTCACCGGGGCGAAGCGAAGGGAGCGCCGAGCGAAGGGACCGACCCGCCACCGCAACCGCCTCTGCGCGCACAAGCGCGTCGGTATGCGTCTTAAAGACTGAAATGGCGGCTGGTTGTTAGGGTCGTGGACGGATTGAGGGGGGGGGGTACTTTTGGAAACCTCGAGCTCTGTTGCGGCAGAGGAGGGGGGACATTTTCGAACGCAACGCAGCGCCGCAAGGACGGCATCGGGGGGGGGGGTCCGAACGAGGAGTCGGCGCCGTTGATGAGCGCGAGGAGAAATGCCGTCGATTGCGCGACTGGGGGGGGGTGTAAATGTAAGAGTAAACAATAAGCCGAAACAGATAATTAAAGTAAGGTGCTCCGATAAAGAATTCAAATTTAAAAAAGGAAGGGAGGGTCGCACCCGCCGATGCGACAGCGCCCGCCGCAGCGTCGCCGTCGCGCGCAACCGCCACGTCGCAAAGCGTCAGCGCGCGCCGGAGTGTCTCCAGCCCGCACGCGCGCACAGGGCGGGTGGTGCTGCGGCAGCTAAAAGATAAAAATAACGCATTTTTATGTCATCCAGCCTTCCCCTTTGAGACCCCCCTCCTACGCGCGCATGGCGGCGCGGGCGATCGCGTCGACGTGAGCGAGGGCGCGCATGGCGAGGGGGTCGACTTGAATTTCTAAAAGATGAGTCATTGTTCGTTAACGCGGGCGCGCACGGGCGGCGTCGTCAGAGTCGGCGTCGCCACAAATTTGTTGGACGGCGCCGAGGCAGCCGAGGACCGAAAGGTCACTCTTTGAGAGGTCGGAGGTGGACGATGCGTCGGGCTAAAAGAGAGTGAGATGTCGCTGTTAAAACCAGAGGAAAACCCGTGAAACATGTGAGGTGATGCATGTGAATATCTAGGAATATGGAGAAAATATCTAGATAAATACAGAAAATATCTAGATAAATACAACCAATATCTAGATAAATACAACCAATATCTAGATAAATACAGCAAATATCTAGATAAATACAGCAAATATCTAGATAAATAC
>JAIYDP010000297.1 GCA_027487435.1 Verrucomicrobiaceae bacterium
CTACAATCTGGCTATGCGGCTTCGTTGGGCGCACTGAAGCGTCACCGCAGCGAGCAGCTCCCGCTCCTTCCGCAGCGCCAGCTCAAGGGCGCTATCGGCCTCGCGCTTCTGCATTTTCGGCCGGTCTTCAGAACCGCCCTCAACGAACAGCGCTGGTGGAACCTCGCTTTCTTCAAGAAGAGGACGCATGTCCTGCGCAACACCCGCCTTCTCGACGACAACGTCCACCACCGCCGCCTCGGCAACTTGCGATGGCTCGGCAGCGGCGACATCGTCAGGGACAATTTCCGCGTGTTGGGGTGATGCGTCGGCTGCGTCCTCCTCGAATTGCGTCGCCTTGTCTTCCACCAACGCGACAATATCGCTCTCATCATCGTCAGCAAGTCGAAGAGCCGTTTCATCCCGCCCATCTTTGGTCATCACATCAACAAACAGAACTTCTTCGTCAGCGCCTTGGTCGGCCTCAAACTCAGCCCGTTCATGAGCAGTCGTAGGCCGGACTAGCTCACCGGCTTCGCCACGAGGCTCAAAAAGTCTTTCAGACAGCGGGCGTTCAGGTCTTGCGCTGCGACCTCGACGCGCTGAAGGGATTGGCTCCATCCGCTCGGCCTGCGCCACCCCATCACTTTCGCTTGCCTTCAAATCTTCTGGCGTCCACTCGGCAGCCGTGGCAACGTCAACAATCAGCTGTGATGTGACGCCAAATCTTGCGGCATCTGCAGCCGCTTCAGCAGCCTCACGCTCATGAGCTGACCAAACCTCCTCCGCTGCTAGCAGCGCAGTCTCTAGAGCGCTCTCAGCAGCAGACAGAGCAGCCCTCTTCGCTTCAATTTGATCGGTGATCTGATCGGCTGTCTGAACCAGTAGTTGAGTGATCAGCTGGGAAATCGCTTCCGCTTCTTGCTGCTTCTGCAGCTCAATACGGCGACGTTCCAGCTCCTCCAGCCTAAGCCTTTCTTCCGCCGCCCGGCGAGCTGCGGCTTCGACCTCCTCGCGAACCCTCTTCTCCTCTTCTTCCTGCCGTCGCTTTCGCTCCTCCGCCCGTAAAGCCTCGATCTCCTCCAATCTCTCATTGTACACAATCAAGAAGTCTCGACGCTCGCGCTGTCCCAAGACGAGATTCGAAAGAAAAATCCCCGCGGACGATTTGGCGACAAAAGCGTCTCTGTGGAGACAACCCAACAACCGCAAGCTGAGAATCCAACAAGCGAATGAGTCCCGCTTGCGACGCGCAATGACGACATCAACTCGCCGCATGACATTGATTTGAGCGGCTCGTAATCGAATAATCGATCGATTTGCAGACACGCACTTTGCTGCAGCCGCAATTTCTCTCAACGCGCCACTTCGCACAAGCTGCGCTCGAAAAAAAATGGCGGCGATGGTGGACGCAAACACTCGATGAGACGCTGCGCGGACTTTTAACCACGAGGGCAACACTAGCGCACGGCGGGCGCACCGCTGCAGGACCTTGGACCCATCACGCCGCGTCCGCCTGTACTCGAGCGCCCTCCGCGCAAGTCGACAGAACCAAGCCAATGCGACTCGCTGAGCCGCTCGATCCCGACGATCTTCGTCCTCCAGTTGTCGCAACAGCTCCTCGTCATAGCCGCTTCGCCCTCCACCACCCGTCCGAATGACCTTGACGCGGACGCCTCGTCGACGAAGGGCATTTCTCTGCCGGATCGCCCTTACGCGGGCTTGAATCCTGGATGCGGCATAATCCTCCTTTCGAAGGGGGGGGGTGTAAGAGACTTTTTTCGACCGAAAGTTGTAATAGTAAGGCACCCCCTCCGAATCCAAAAACCTCATCCACGGCTCTGATGGGTCAGGCGCACCAAATAAACTACTACGGAAGAGTTTAACTGGAGAGCGCTTTGACAGATATATGCGCGTTTGCTCTTTTGCCTACGAAGTGAACAAACGAAGGGAACGGAGGATACGAGTTTAACAAAATAATCCTCCAAAGGGTGGCGGTCGTTAACAGATTGGTTTCTTCTGTTAAAGTATTTGGGCACACCCCCTTCATGAATCAATTCCCACCCGTCCGGCAATGCAGCCTCAGCAGCCTGCTTCGCAATCCAATACAATTCAAATAGAGGCGCATCCCCCACTCGCAGCCCCAAAAAGTCAGCCACGGCCATGACGTCCAACGGCGTGACGACGTCGCTCGGCGCGGTCTCCTCCTCCGACTGAAGTGCATCCAGCGACTTCTCACATAGCGACATGCGCTCGCTCAGAGCTGCAGCCTCTTCGACATATGTGTCGTAGCGTCGCAGAAGCTGGAACGATTGCTGCTTGGAAGGGTCCCTCGTCAGAAGTTGCAGAGAGATCTGATCAAATGAGGAACATTCGACGGAGAGCGGACGCTGCTCATTGAAGAACGGATCACATCAAGCTGCTTCCGACAGTCTTCAATGTCAAGCCGAAGAAATTTTTGCTTCATCGCCAGTGTGCGGTCACCGGGCTCCACGTCGGGGACTGCCGCTGCGTCCTGGGAGCGTTAGCACCACTTCGAAAATTACCGCACATCACGAGACACAAGGATCGTGTTGGGATCACTATTTTCTCGAACTTTCTTGAGCAACTTGCGGCATTCTTCAGATCTCGGGTGCTCCCATGTGCTCACGCCGAGCTGGATGCTGTAGAAGTACACATATCCTTCAGGATCTTCGTTGATAGTCCACCCATCTGAGATGTAAGAAGATCGGAAATCAAATTTCAACGAGGAAGAGGTTCCTTCACTGCATTCTCTGCAATCCAAACGAGTTCAGGCTCATTCTCCAGATCGAGGCCAATGTGTCGGGCGAACTCCTCGAGACGCTGCAGCAAGTCAGGCAAATGAATTCCGCAGAAGCAATGGCGACTTCTTGATAATTGGCATCCGTCATCGAGCCGAAACGGACGCTAGCTCCGGTTCTTCTCCAGTTAAAAGATATTGATTGAAGCAATGAGAGCTAAACAGTAACTAATATATCATTGAGTTCAGAGCCTCAATGAGCAGCAGACTGCGGTAACGTCAATCCTTCACACATGCCCCTTTTGATTGCATCCTCTTCATCGCTTGTCCGCTGTTAAACTCTCTAAACTTTCGCAGAGAGTTGATTCGTGCTGTGCGGGCATGCAAGACGGCTGCCGAAGAACGCGATTGCATCGCCAAGGAATGTGCTGCAATTCGCACTAGCTTCAAAGACGAAGAGAATCCTTATCGCCATCGCAACGTTGCGAAACTTCTCTTCATTCACATGCTCGGATACCCCACTTATTTTGGACACATGGAATGCGTTAAGTTGATTGCATCTCCACGATTTCCAGAGAAGAGAATCGGTACTTTGCTAGCAGTCTCTTCTTTATTCGATGAGGTTACTTGGGTGTTATGCTTCTTCTGGATGAAAGTCAAGAAGTACTCATGCTCGTGACCAACTCCCTGAAGAAGTTTTCGAACGAAATCTCGTCTGAAATCTCAGCGATCTTGACAGTCCTAATCAGTACGTGGTAGGACTTGCGTTATGCACTTTGGTCGGCTCCACTCGTGTGAGTCTAATGGGGAAAGGGAGACATTTCATCTGTTGACATCGCCCGTGACCTCGCTCCTGAAGTGCAGCGGCTCCTGAAGGACTCAAATCCTTACGTCAGGAAAAAGGTGCATCATGATGTATCTTATCTGAAAGTCAAGGCTGCGCTTTGCGCCATCAGAGTGGCCCGGAAGTGCCCTGAACTCGTCGAGAATTTTGTTGAATGCGCTCATTCGTTACTCCAAGACAAGAACCATGGTGAGCCATGACCATTTTTCAATGAACCCAAAGGCGTTTTGATTGCTTCCCTGGCATTAATATGCGAGCTCTGCGAGATATCCCCTGCCAACGTTAACAAGCTTCGAAGGGTGAGCGCGTGCGCCTCCTCATACCAAACCGCCAGCAACTTGTACCTCAGCTAGTCCGAGTTCTCAAGGGCCTGGTTCTTTCCGGATTCAGTCCTGATCACGACGTCAGTGGGATTACTGACCCTTTCTTGCAAGTGAAGATATTGAGAGCCCTGAGGTACATGGGCTACGACGACATCGAGTCTGCGGAGGCGATGAGCGACATCCTTGCGCAGGTTTGCATGCTGATCTCGTTTCTTACTGTGTCCAAGGTTGCAACGAACACTGAGAGCTCCAAGAATGCAGGCAATGCTATTCTCTACGAGTGCGTGCAGACGATCATGGGAGTTCCCGTACTTGCATTCGATTTTATCGGTTTGATGGAGGCAGAGCGAAAGTGGTCTCCGTGTCCTTGCGATCAACATTCTGGGGAGGTTCCTGTCGAATCGCGACAACAACATCCGTTACGTCGCACTCAACTTGCTTGCACACGTATCTGGCACAGACATGCAGTCAGTGCAGCGTCATCGCGCCACTGTCGTCGAATGTCTGAAAGACATCGACATTTCAATTCGCCGACGAGCTCTTGATCTTATATACCTTCTTGTGAACGAATCCAATGTGCGCTCCATTGTCAAGGAGATGCTCAGCTATCTCGTCATCGCTGTATGAGCTGCGCTATCAGTTTGACCCGCAGGATGGCGACTTCAAGCCCGGCCTGACTGACAAGCTTTGCCTCCTCGTACAACGTCATGCACCAAATAAGAAGTGGCATGTTGACAACATGACGCGCATCCTCTCCATCGTGGGGGTGTCGAGACATCTGGTCTCACGACTCCAGGCGGGGGAACATGTCTCTGACGAGATATGCAATTCCTTTGTCAACCTCGTCGCATGCTCACCCGAGCTTCAGGCTTATTCTGTGCACCGACTGTATAGAGCGATGCTTGAGGAGGTTGGGAAGGTCTTCAAATCCGCTGCCTGTCTGACCCTGTCTCAGCACCAGCTGGTTGCTGTGGCCATGTGGTGTCTCGGAGAGTTTGGTGAGCTGCTTGCGACTGCCACTACCGGCGACGATGAGCAATCCCTGACACCAGTAACCTGGGTGTGTCACGTCTTGACTCATGAAGATCCCAATCGACTCCATCGTCTCGTCAATGGAAACGGTGTTGCGGTCCTCCGCCTATGCCTCCAGTGTGCGCCTTGTTGCAATGACGGCCTTGATGAAGCTGACGGTCCGATACGAGAATCAAATTGGCCGAATATTCCAAATCATCAATTCGTACAGAGAGTTGCTCTTCATCGCCTGTCGCTTATTTGGAAAGATTTATCTTGCTCGAAATGCAACAGCGAGCCTGCGAGTACTCTCAGATTTTCAAGTTTGAGGCCTTGCGGTGAAGACACAGCGTCAGTTCTAATGCTGCAGCAAAGCTTTGTTTGAGCAAATGCCGACGACTGAGGACGAGGAGAGGGAGCCATCTTCGCAGCGTCAAGATCTTCGTTTGCTTGTTGATGCGGCAGCGGTTACGCAGCGCACGTCCACCCCTCAGTCCAATGCGAGTCTAATCGACATCGTTTCATCGCAGCCTCAGCAGCCTGCCCCTCCCAAGCAGTCCACGAGCGACCTTTTGATGGATTTATTGTCAACTTCAAGTGCTCCAATTCCTCAGCAGGTCTGTATCTTCTTGTTCATGGTAACAATGGAGGCAATCCCAGTTGTCGCCGCTCAGGCGATTTCCTCAGCCTCAGATCCACGTAGGACTCGCGGGTACATGACTTTTTGTCACACGGCAGATGCGCTTCCTCAGCTCGTCGTGTACGACAAGAATGGTTTGGGGATTGTGTTCGATTTCGTGAAGCATCCTTCGAACGTGTCGATGACCCAAATTAACGCGTCATTCTCAAATTCGTTGAGCTTCCCCCTCGTCGATTTCGTTTTTCAAGCCGCAGTTCCCAAGGTTTATTTCACCACATGGTCGTCACAGTTCAGTACATCAAGCTGCAGCTCAATCCGGCTTCATCGACAACTGTCCCAGCTGCAAAGAGCGGCGCTGTCTCTCAGGTCTTGCGGGTTCAAAATTCGTTGCACGGGCAGGTCGAAGGCGTTGCGACAGCTTGTCCTGACTGTGCAGAAACCTACTCTAATGAAAGTGAAGATCGACTACAAAGTCAATGGCTCCGCGGTTACTGACCAATTTGATGTCAGCAACTTCCCTGCGTCAGTGTAAAAGTGAATTTGTCAACTTCAAAATTGCAAAATTGATTGCCAAGACTGCGTCGAGCGACTGAGCTCAGTGAAAATCCATCAGAATCACCAGGTGGCGCGCGTGTTACGTCCACACACGTTGCTTCTTTGTCTTTTCATCACGCGGCTCTTCGGTGACCTTTAAGCAGATGCACTTGATTGATAATCACGACCTCTGCACTCATTGAAGCAGCCCACGAGCGCGTTCTGAGGCCTTTTGTGCAAACTATTGTGGCCCCGATGAGACCCGACTTACGAGGAATCTTAGGTAGCAGTGTGACTCAGCTCCGTGTGAGAAAGTACAGGTCAAACTGGCCAAGTCGCCCCCGTGTTCAAAACCTAAGTGCCTGAAGGTGTCCACCCTCACGTCGCCTTTACAAGGCCCCGTCGGTGGCTGCGGGAGGTCCATAACCGCACCACCATTGTGAGGGAAATGTGATTCATCAACATCCAATTGCATCGATGCAACGGGATGGTGACGGTCGGGGTTGCGATAAGGGGCAGAGAGCTGCTGTGAATCCGGCTGGCAACGCGAAATGAAGAATGGAGGGTGTGCTGAACCAAGGCGATGGGCGCGTGTATTTACACGGCGCTGCGCAGAGGAGCTGCTGATGCGTCTAAACCACGCTATCTCCATTGAATCAAACATCTGGCGTGTCCAACCTCCAATGAAGCCCTTGCCTTAGAAGAGAAGCAGAACTGTTTCCAAAAGAAAGAAAGATGCTCTCAACGCCTTTGCTGTGCCTCATGGCGCTCAAGGCCAAGGCGACTCAACAAGGCAGCAGGTAATCTTGATAAAAATGCAACAATGCAAAGCAGCAGACAGTAGAAGGCGCTCAGTAGGAGTGGGATGCTCAACGTTTGGACGACCTGATCATGATGTGGAGGGAGCAAGAAACAGCTCTGTACAGGTCATTCACGTACAAGGGCCCACGGACACGGATGCATGAGTCGAATGTTCTGCGGGGTGCTTCTTCAATGATTGCACATTTCTTTGAGAATGCAAAAAAGCAGAAAAAACGTCCTAGACCACAATACGATTGCGCAGACATTCCTCAAATAGGGGCAACAAGTGAAGACAATACCTCCACTTGAGTGAGCTGTCAACCAACGGCTTGAGCTTGGTTTCACAGAAGAGAAAATTTTGAATGTGCAGATCAAATGTACAAATTAGTTTATTTTTTGCTGCCTGATCGATCAGTTTGTTGGTGAGGCATGGGCCATGAGTTACCACCTATTCCAAATGTAATTCACGTCGTGTGAGCATCTAAGCTCTCCAGTTTCGAGGGCATCGTCTTCGGATTGAAGAATTGAAACGGTCCATTTTCGATGACGAAATTGATTCGGAGAAAGTTCTCGTGGAGTTTGAGAGTGAGGCTGCAGGCAAAACGGTCGCGCTATCCGAGATACCTGCGGATGAAGCACTCAGGCAGGAAATTGGTGCCCAGATCGAAGTCATACAATACCGAGCCACCACTGCACGCCGGCGGTTTTCTGAGAAGCAAGCTGTCGAAAAAGAAGTCGACAGGTATCGAAGAAAGGCGCAAGAGAAAATCGACCGAGCGCTCTCCTCCGAAAGGAAGTATCGAGTTCCTCTCATCGATCTGCGGCGGGAGAAAATTCGCGACCTAACGATTGAATGGCTTCGGAACGAGGCTTGGTTTCAGCACAGTTTGAGGAGGAACTGGCAGAAGCTGACGGCGAAACTGGATGCGCGAGAATGGGTGTTCGAAACGCGTGGTGTGGTGCAGCCTCTGCAAGTGAACGTGAGGTGTCTACGGGGCATTCGGCGTCGTCTGGAGGGGCGGTTCTTTGTCAAGGCGTCGGTCTGCTCTGCACTTGGAGAGCCTCCGATGAAGTTTACAAACCTGCATTCGCCCATCAAAGACTCCACCACCCTCATTCAAATCGACAACAAGTGGTCCACCTTCACTTGCGATATCAATCAGGACCTTCAAATTGTCGCGCCATCACGGCGAGAAGCTGCCCCTTCGCTGATCCTTCTGTTCCAAGTCTTTCACAATGGCGCTCACCCTCGCACCGTCGCATGGGGTGCATTCCCTCTCCTTCAAGCAGATGGTCGGTTTGCCGTGGGCAAATTCAAGACATTCCTCGTTCATGGCGAGGTTGATCTGAATGTCCGGACATTTGCAGCTCTTGAAAGTGTTGCCGATCGGCTGCACTTTGATTGGCTGGGAACGATCTATTTTTCAATTTCTTCTCTTGCCAAGGACTCTCAGCGAGTGCTTGTCGACACTCCCACTCCGCTCTCTTTGATTCCAGACTCGTTCAGCCAAGAGCTCACATCGCTGGTCGCCGAAGTTCCACTCGATCCACTCTGGCTTGAATCTGCCTTCGTCGACGAAGTCTTGACATCGGTAGCTCCGTCGCAACACCCACGAGCTATCGTTGACGCAGCCACATGGCCCACCATCCGCCAGCAGCATCTCCGCCCCATCTTCGGCCATTCTCGGGTCTCCCCTGTTGCACCACTTCCCCGCTTCTATCATCTTGATGCGTCCGAAGTTATGCCGCAGGCGATGGAGCTGCAAGCCTTCCGATACAATGTGGAGCCAAAGTCTGCCGCTCCCCTCTTCCTAAGGATGATTTGTTTTGAAACGTGCGCTACCCCAGCCCGCGCCACCCTGTCGCTTGCCTTGTTCGCGCTCGCTCTCCTTCTTCGCGCTGTGCCACATTATCTCATACTCTATTTTTATCTGGTCTCTGCTAAAACGGGCGTTGTCCTCACCTCGTTTGACGTGTTTGGCGGCATCCTTGAGTACGTCCACACAAGCAGAGGCCTGGCATTCGAAACATCGGCCACTTTCATTGCGCCGTTTGGTGTTCTGTTAAGCTTCGTCGCGCTCGTGTCTGTCATCTCCGCTGTCCATTCGACGGTGCACCTTCCCCGTCCGATCCATTTATTTGGCGGGCTTTTTGGCTTTGCTGTTGTTGTCGACCCAGTCGTCACGATCATCCATGATATAGCAAAACAAAATGGCGCGCACGGGGACTACTCAAAGATTTGGACCTACTTGAGCACACAGGAGGGCAACGGCGCCATGGCAATTCTTGTCCTCGCCCCTCCGTTTCTCTTCTATGTTGCAGTTTCTGTCGCTTGCGTCTTGTCTTATTGGTTCAGATTTTATCATGGATGCGTCATTGGGGATACGGTCACTCGTTTGACAGCGCAAGTGGAGAAATGCCCACATGATTCCTTCCTGACCGCTTCCGAGGTCGAAGTTGAAATGATCAAGTCCCGACGGGGCATTCATCGAGTCCTTCGCAACGAAGAGTTTGCCCATATCGTTGATGGGAAGCTTCGGACTCTTGTGCACTCCGCCGTCTACACGATCCCCCACAAGAAGGGGGTGAGAATGCTGAGCAAGAGCTGGAGTTTGTTCCGCCACTTCCTCATCTTTGAGGACGGCTCGGCTGTGGAGCTGACGGGGCGGGAGTCGAAGGACGAACTTCATCCCGGCTTGAGGCTCGTCTTGAAGGAGCGGATTCGGAAACAGATCGAGGACTTGAATAGGGAGTAGTCATGGCGGTATAAGCAAGTTCATGCCAAGATCGAGCCAATGTGTGTAAAATTTACAATTAGAGCGAGAGCGCATGATCAAAATCGGGCTGTTGATGGCATTCAAACTGCCACTCGTGAGGTGGCGCCAACGAGGTTTTCGACGCTGCCCAATGAGAGGCGGTCATCAAAGGTGGCGCACCGGCGGTACCACGGGCCAATGGAGGTGTGGACCATCACATCCTTGAATGTGCTGAAGCGTCATTGATGAAGCTATGCTCTCCACTCCATGTCCTTGATAGCCGACAAAACTCCATAGACTGCTAAATCCGCAAGGTTCGGTTTCGAACCCCCGAGGAGGTCTCGCGTGCCGAGGCCCTTCACCTTGAATGGTGAGCTGACAGGACCCGAAGTCACCCAGAGGTCAGCTGCTTCGTAGATCGCCTTCCGTTCGTCGTCAATGTTATGCCTTTTCTTTAATCGCTTCGAAATCTGTGAACGTAAACAATGAAACAATAAAGACCTGTCACCAGATACATGAACGATGCGCCACTGTAGTAAACCAAGTTGCGCTGCAGAGATGTGAAGTTTCCGTACATGGTAATGTACTCAAACGCCTTGGGGGTGAGAAGGAACCGAGGAGACGCCAGCACCTGAAACGCCTCATGAGGGGTTCTATAAATATTCGGGGCGAGCAGATGCACCTTTGACGTCAGACTTTTTGGACGCCTGAGCACAAAGTAAGAATCGACCCACTCCTGCCATTTCTTCTCTTCGTGCAATGCGAGCTCAGTGATCGGTCTAGCTCCAGAGCTGGGAAGTGAACTCGAACGAAGGGAGAAGAAACTTGGGCTTTGGTAGACCTGCATTCAACGTTTGAATGATGACGGTCGAGTCATTGATCTGCACGCCATTGATGACTGCAACAGGGACCTGAATCACTTAACTCGAAGTGCAGTGGCAAAGAAATGATGGGCAAACCTTGCGATAGGACGAGAATTTTATCTCGGACTTTGACAAGGGGTTGACTTCGACAACTTTATAGGGAATCTTGTGGTAGTCCAGGAAGGCTTTGACCTTGCAGCAAAATGGGCACACCTCATACTGATACAATATAATGTCCCATGTCTTCGGCTGACTGGTTAGGTGATCGGATAACCAGCACGTCTGTTCCCTCCAAATTGAGGGCTGATGGCGGCTCGGTAAACTCACACAAAGCGAAAGCACCCAATCCCACTCCTGCAACGATAGCCGAAGTGCCCTATCTCATTCAGAAAACGAAACAGGATAGAAACCGTGGCCAGCAAGCGCTTTTGACGGATGACACCGCTAGAAACTGCTCGGGTACCACTCCCCTGGGCGGTCCGGACTGCAGAAGCTGCAAACCTCTGAAGCTGACGACATTAGCAAAGGAAAGGTAAAGCGTCGAGGAGGAAGCGATGAAGGGAACTGACCAATCTCCTCGCAAACATTTCAAGACTAATGGGAAATTGAGTTTTGTTAAAATTAACAAATTCCTCCTTGGAATCACTTTGAAAACTACGATTTAAGATTCATATTTAAGCAATCTGATTCCATATTTGTGCAAAAACTTACTTTAGGATGTCAAGAAGGATACATCTATTTTATTTTTTTACGCTGGTGATATGAGATTCCTCCTTCTCATCGTTTTCTGCGCAACGACTAATTCGCAGTTGTATCGACTGCACTTGTTGCGAGCTGTAGAGTCAATTTTCAATGAGTCGTCTGTAACAACTCGAATTCATTCACGAGAGTCCCAGATTTATGTTGACCACATTACGAATGATCTGGATGAAGCTCAGACCTTTGGCAAGGGCCAAGTTATCGACTTTTCGAAATATGTCTTCGCAGAGTCTCGGTCTGTCTTCCAATACGACGCCGAAGTGAAGAACGCATACGTCGGGTTTGAAGGGCTTGTCTTCGATCGAGAGCGCGCATTTTTGCACAGCCCTGTAATCTCCGCAAGTCTGAAAATGGCTGAGCAGCCCATGTTTGGAATGAGCGTGGATCATCCTGTCATGGTTCGACCCCAAGCGTTCGTCGACGTGTGAATGTGCTAACAGACCCAGGTCGAAGTTGGGAGTGACCGTGCGGTGGGGCCCCGACTTCGACTCCTGCAGCTCCTGGCCTCTTCCTAGCTTCTCCAGCTCTGAGTGCGAGCACTTCCCTTCTCTGATCGTGCCCATCCAAAAGTCTGGCCATGCGTATTACCACTTCCTCGTTGAAGTCCTACCCAAGCTCCCTCTCTGCAAGAGGCTCCTGGTCAGTTCTTGTCCATAGAATTGTCATTGACCTGATGTGCGCTCGGCTTCTCACCATTTCGACAGGAAAACGATCCTCAGGCAAAAATTCTAATCGACGCGAATTGGGGGGCGTTGAAGTGGATCCGCCCCCTCATTGACCTCCTCCACATCCCGCAGGGTTGCGTCAGGTTTGTTACGAGGCTGAGCCCGCAGAAAAGGTTGTCTATCGAAACATTTCACACATTTATCACGCCGATTCGATCCGTATGGTAACTCCGACGGAGTCACACAAGCCTCCCCCCTCTCTTCTCCGCGAAGCCACCACTCTCCTTCTTGAAGCCTCTGCCGCAATCCCAGCGCACCGTGGCCGCATCATCGTCGTCAAGCGCACTGGCCGCAACGTGCAGTACTTTACCATTTCCGAAGCCTGCCGAACAGGTCCTCGATAACAATGGCATGACGTTGATAGCAAAGGAAAATGCCGCGTGCGCGAGATCCTAAACCTCGAACATCTCGTTGAAGCAATCCGCGAGGCTTTTCCCACGTGAGAAGTTCTCTTTGCTTTCTTGACCCCGTCGCAGAAAGGAGGTTGTTCTCTTCGACTCGTCGGACCACGATGTTGTGGAGACGGTGCGTCTCTTGGTTTTGAGCTAACAGGCGAAGATCCGTCTGTTTTCTTCCGCTGACGCTATCGTTGGCGCCCACGGCGCTGGCTTAACAAACATGATCTTCACGGCGCCGGGTACTGCGGTACATTGACTTAGGGAACTTGAGGTGTGCTCACTGGTCAGGTGATTGAGCTCCGCCCTCCGACGTACCGCAAATTTCCAATTCATGCAATTTTCCATCACTTGGCGCTGGCGATGGGCCTCCGCCACGTGATTTACTCCCCCCCCCCTCAAGACGTTTCTCCTAACACTGCCGTCATGCTGTGAGTGGCTTGGAATGATTTTTTATGGCGCAGTGACTGTTTCCGAGTGGACCCACACGACGTTGTTTCTTTGCTAAGGGCCATCATCTCTTGAGTAGCCCGTTCAAATTTATCGTCAACTTGACCACCATCGCGTCGAAGTCATCACAGTGAGGAGTCACAAGTTGGCCCTCTCCCGGTCTGTGCCTGTCTGCGTTTGTCCTTTACTAAATGCTTGCGTCCCAGAGAAACCACAACCCCCTAGCACCAAAGAGCACGCTTAAAGTGCAAGGTAGCTGTCCTTTGGAACGCTCATTGCATCTTCTGCCGCATCCAATGGCTCCTTCGCCGTCACTTCTGACGGTGCACTTCCCTCAGCTCCTGCCAGATCCTTCGCCTTAAGCTCTGACGGCTCCGCCAGCTTTGACGACGGCGAAGGCGAGCTCATTGAGAAGATGGACGTCATCCAACTCGTTGGAAGCGCTGTGATGACGTCTACAAATGAACGGGACTCCTCAACGGGAGTTGAGGCTTGAGCATTCACTGCTGCATGAATAAGCTGTCAATGAGGACGCAAGTCACGTGTTGACGCAGAACTCCGCAATGACATTGACAGCCTATCTGCGTACGGCAAACCACCTGTCCGCTCGATCTCGACGTCCTCAGCAGGCCCTTCATCTTCGCCTCGTCGGATTGTGAGAGTAACAATCGAGTCGGGGGGGCCAGTGATCAAGCAGCGGATAGCCTGAGGTGTGTTGCCCCGCACGGAGACGCCGTCAATTTCCAAAATGCGATCGCCTGTCTGAAAGAGTGAGGGGGACTACAAAAAAAGCAGAAGAACTTTGATTTTGCCGCTAAGATGGGCCGGCAAGCCTTCGAAAACTTTCGTGACAATGACGGATTGGTCCTCCGCGCAGAAAATCTCGATGCCGATTCCTCCGCGCACTATTGGCTGAGACGGGGTCCGCTTGCGCGCACCTTTCGAACGGACAATTTCCAGCGCCTCACGCAACCGCGCGTTGAGGGTTTCAAACCGCTCTGCGCGCTTCTTCTCCTTCGCAGCCTCAATCTTTGCGGCATCCAGAGCTGCCTTTGCCTCAGTGAGAGAAAAAATCGACAGACACAGACCTGGAGCTCAACCGACTTGGACGCGTCGTCAGCCAAGCTGCTGCGCTGCTCCGCAAGCTTTCCCTCAGCGAGGTGCGCCGCAGCACGTGCAGCGTTGAGTTCTTCCACGAGCATCGCCTCCTTCAAGCGCATCGACGCAATCTCCGACGTTGCCTGTTCCGTTGAGCTCTGTGGGCGGAGTTATCACAAACCACAGAAAGCTCAGCCCGCATGCGAAGTGCCGTTTCGCTCTCAACACGCTGCGCCCCTTGGCGCTCCTTCTCCATCGCATCAGCAGCTTCCAGCAGCTGCTGACGGGCAATACTGAGTTCCGCCTCCAATTCGGCAACATGGTCCCGCAGGAGCCGCTGAGCGGCGGCAGCAGACGCGGACATATCTTCAAGGGCTTTGGATGATGCCGCCGCATCGCTGATCGCTGCGTCGCGCTGCATTTTCAGCTCAGGTACCTTCTTGAATTAGCAACAGAAAAATGAGAGTCGACTGCAAGGCTGAGGTCGCGGTTCAGCCGCTGTAGCTCCTCCACAGTCAACGTGCGCTCCATTAAGGTCTTGGAGAATTCGGTGATTTGAGACTCCAATCCTCCTTTCGCGGTCGCGAAGGCTTCAAACTCAGTATCGCGCTGCGCAAGGTAGCGCCGCAGCTCCTCGATGAGATCCTTCTGGGACATGGTTTCGCTGCGAAGCATGTCCAACTGAGCACGTCAGGAACATCGTTGATGTAAACAGACCCTAGCGAGAGCGTCCTCCAGAGAGGCGCGGGTAGAAAACAGTTCAGCGACTTCCACCCGCAGCTTTGAAGCAGCGGAGCGTTCACTCTCTAACGATGAGCATTCGTGCTGCAGCGCCTCTTGCAATGCGTTGCGCTCATCAGTAAGTCCGCGAACAGAGGTCTCAAGTGCAGTGTTGTGTGCGCGCTCCTCGTGCAGAAGTGCAGCAGCTGAGGACTCACGCTGAAGGAGTTCTGCTTCGCGCGTAGAAAACAGTTCGATCGCTTTGTCTCTCAATTCGACAACAGTGCGGAGAGTGGCGGACTCCCGCTGTGCCTCCGCAAGTGCGAGCTGCGTTTTGAGCAGCTCGTGTTGTACCGCCCCAAACGACGTCGCCTCCTCTTCCTTCGTCTTCTTTAGGAACTCAATCAGGGCGCCATGCTGCACGTCCGCCTCGACAGTGCGGGCAGTTGCTTCGCTCAAGCGCCCTTCCAGCGCTGCCACCTGTGCCAGCAGACTCGCTTTCGCTGCATGCTCCGACTTGAGAGCCTCCTGCGTGGCATCCAACGCCGCTTGCAACCCGCCGTCAGATGTGCCTGCAACTTTTGCCTTTGCAGCCTCGATGTGGGCGTTGCGAAGTGCATCATCTCGCTCTCCTTGTAACGTGCTCATGAGACTCTCTATGGCGGCTATTTTGGAGTTCGCGATGGAGATCTGGCTCAGATTGGCATTCGGACGACAAAGAGAAACAAACCTGCCCCTCAAACGAGGATTTGATTCGGAGAGAGCTGATTTCAGCATCAGAGGCCTCTTTCTCAGCTCGCCGCAACTAGTTTGGTGAATTTACAATATGAAAAGACGGACTTTGTCCTCAGCATCTGTGAGCCTTTTCTCCAGGGATGACACTTGGGACAGAGCCTGGGCACCACGTTCCTCGGCCAAATGAAGTCGCTGCATGCAGGATGCGGACTCAGACTCAGCAAGCTGAGCTCTTCGCATCGCTTCTTCGAGACGGGACTGGAGCTCTGCGCGGTCCCGTATCGCAGCTGCAGTCGCGTTATTTGCGTCGGCCACTTGGCGCGTCTTGTAAGAGATAGCAGCTTGCACCTCTCGATTCACCTTTGTCAGCTCTGCTATCGACGATTCAAGTTGAGCAGAGCGGGACATCTCAGATTCAAGCCTGGTGGAAAGGACCTTTTAAATCAACCAGAGCAGACACAAGCATCAGACCGTGAGCCGAATGGCAGCTTCTGAGCTTTGCGTCCTGAGGGCTGTCAGCTCCTTAATCTCTTCCGATCGGGAGTCCGCTGCCGTCTTCGAAGTGATTTGACTCCTAAGGATTGCATTTTCAGCTGTGAGAAACTGATGGCTATCAGCACTGCCAGGCAACCCATCACCTTAATCCTATCACGCAGAACTGAAAAGTCTGCACTGCCTCGAAGCAGGTCCACCGTGAAACGCTCAGAGCCACCCCCAGGCATTTTTCTCAAGAAGCCTACCGTCACGTACGTGCCTTCGTCTCCAACGAGCATCCCTCGCACAGTGTCGAGCGTCATGCCATCGACATCGCAGCCGTCAACGCTGAAGATGACGTCGTCCTTCGAAACTCGACCGGACAGCTGAGCGGACATTCCATCCAGGACTTGGCGCACGACAATGGATCCCTTTTCGAATACGCAAAACATGCCCACTCCGGCCTTGCCCTGAGAGACGTGGCTTGCATGTGAAACCGAACTGCTCTCTGCACCGCGTGTTGGACACTTATACACCAACAATGGATAACTGAGAGAGAAATATGATTTGTGAGACATACAGGTAACAAAGCGATGTCATAATAGGTCAAGCGACAGCCCTCATGCTTTCACGCAAATACAACTTTGATTCCCTTGCAGCAAACTTGAAGTCAACAAGGACAATGCGCCCCATGCATTGCTGCATAGCAAAGGTGCTTACCAAGAAGAGAAAACGGGCTTGCATTTTCACTAGCAGGCGACTGATATGAACGAGAATTGGGTGTCAGTGACATGCTGCCTCTTCGCTTAATGACTAAACGTATGGGAATGTGAGTTGATGAGGATGATTTCGAACAGAGGTGCTCACAGCCGTGTTACTGAGACACAACCCCCACTCGTTGCTTTTGCAAGCATCATTTCTTGTTTGAAGGCTCCCTTCAAGAGCTTCTTACTTTCTCGGGATTCCTCATGACGTTAGATCCGTCGCGTTCACAGTCAACCTTTTTACGCTGCTTTGCTTCCTGCTTTCTCAGCTTTTTCTCTTCCACTGTCTCTTGCTTCGACCTTGGCGCACCCAAATTTGCCATTGGCGCTTGCTCCTCGTCCTTCCTCACTCCATCAAATAACAAGAATCCACTCGCCTACAGTTGGGTGCGCTGACGAGGGGGTCGTGCTCCCATTGGAAGCCCTTTTCGAGACAGCTTGATGCCACCCTCAGTTATCGCCGCAGGAAGGTTGTCTGTTGTCGAATATGTTGCTGCACGGTTACCGACATCAAAATGAGCAAAACTTATGATTGTCTCACAATCCCATCCATCAGACTCAGAGCTCTCGGCCAGAAACGGGTTATTTTTCTCCTCATCGGACCCCGAACTCATTTCGGCCATTCGCTCAAACACTTTCTGCTCACGATCAATTCAAATTGTCGTATGCAGCACTTCTCGTGTCGCCTGATCGCAAGGCTGAATGACTGCAGCGTCTTCTTGCTCCTTTTCAGTCGGAAGTAGCGCCCCAATCGTGACCAAGTCCTCTCTGCCAATGACTCGCGGATCTTCCGGATCTAATTCTCCAATCTCATCGTCGTCATACTCATCCAGCATCTGCTAGGTCAATAGAGCCAACCTGGATTCTACCTCTTCAAACATCTTGTCCAGCCGCTTCTTCTCCTCATCACTTGCTCTGACAAAGCCCACTCCACCAACGACACTCGGATCATCGCCTCCATCAGCAGCAACTCTGCGTATTTATTGCATGCCAAGAAGCTAAATACTTCTTGCGCCTGGACTCAACTCCACCTGCGATGGAAATGAAGTCGTCGTCCAGATCACCCTCTTCTTGCAGACTTCCTCCCTCAGGTAGAGATTCAAGTTGGTGGATGACATCACTCTCATCATTTGTAACCTAGCCGCTTAGCATTGACGTTGATGGAAACACCTTCTGCGGCTTTTTCTTGTACGTGATGGGAATATCTGCGGCTGTAATGAATACACCAGATCCCGTATCTCTCAAGTGCTGCGAGTAGTTATACCCATCATCAGCAAACCCATAATTGAGAGCGTCATCGAGTAAAGTTCTGAGGTATCAGAAAGAGTCAACACTTTGACACACCCTCCTTTGTTCGATTGCTTCTTTTCAGATGATTCATGATCAAAGTCATCATCCACTGGTAAGTCATTGCGTGCTCTTAGAATTCAACCGTCTTCTTCTTCTTCTTCGTATTCATCATCCTGGAAGTCATCGTCGTCAACGAATTCCCCATCCTCCCAATCATCCTCATCGTCCGAAGCATCCAAGGGATCCAAAGCTGGAACTCTCTTGTCTGTAACTTTTGGGACGAATTCCGCAGTGCGCCCGTCGTTCGCAGCATGCCTCACGACGAAAGTGTTGGATGCACGTCCTTTCCTCATGTGGATGTTCGCTTTTATCTTTCGATTACAACTTAGGTGCGGAATATCTCTTCAACCGCTTCGTGGCTGATGCCAGAAGTCGATTTCTTGATACTACAGGAGGATCTCTTCGAGCTCGCATTAACGCATTATCTTGAAGCGCGCGATGCACGCTGATATCTCGAACAGTTGGAACTTTGGACCATGTCCCGTCCCCGCTTAGACTCCATGAATAGGAGTCATCCGACAGGTTCAAGTCGATGATGTTGCGCAAACGTTCTCTCAAACCTGGAGCTGACACTGGAGAAAGCACCTCAATACGATGATCCAAATTTCTGAGCATCATATCGGCAGAGCCGATGTACCATTGCTGTCATCATGTTAGGAAAGTGAGAACAGTTCAACCTGTGGTCTCGTTGTCCCATTTCCAAAAGCAAATATTCTGGAATGCTCCAAATATTTCCCAACGATGCTGCGAACTTTGACGTTCTCTGAAAGGCCTTTGATCCCTGGACGAAGTGTGCAAGCGCCTCTGACAATCAAGTCGATTTGCACTCCAGCAGAGGATGCCGCGTAGAGGGCTTCAATGATGGTCATGTCAGCCAGGTTGTTCATCTTCATGACAATGCGACCCTCCCCTCCTTCCCTCGCAACGGCCGCCTCCTCCTCAATTTTGGCCAACAAAGACTTCCGCAGAGAAGTTGGCGCCACTAGAATCTTCCTGTACTGCACAGGGGTGCAGTAACCCGTGAGAAAATTGAATAAGTCCATCAAGTCCAACCCAATATCGGGATCTGACGACAGGAGCCCAACATCTTCGTAAATCTTGGCAGTCTTGGGATTGTAGTTGCCGGTACCAACGTGAAAGTATCGGCGAATTCCGTCTTTCTCCTTTCGGACCACAACTGCGATTTTGCCATGAGTTTTGAATCCCATCAGGCCATAAACGACGTGGACGCCGGCTTGCTCCAATGCTCGGGCCCATGCAATGTTGGCCTGCTCATCAAACCGAGCCTGGGAATGTCAAGCCTGAGAGATGCGACTCATACCTTCAGCTCAACGAGCGCAACAACTTGAATTCCCTTCTCAGCAGCTTTGATGAGAGCTTGAACAATGGGCGAGTCTCCCGATGTCCGGTAAAGCGTCTGCTTGATACACAAAACCAATGGATCCGATGCTGCGCGCATGACAAAGGCCTCAACGCTAGTCGCAAACGAATCGTAGGGGTGGTGGACAAGGATGTCACGCTCCCTTAACAAAGCAAATATGTCAACCTACGTTGTAAACGACAAAAAACATCAAAAAGCCACCACTTCATCAGTATCTTGAGGAAGCCCTGGCTGCGTAACGCCATTCCAAGGCTCGTCCTTCATCGAAGGACGATCCAAGTCGACGACAGCCCAAAGGCCGGAGAGATCGAGAGGTCCCTCGTTCTCGTACACATCATCCGGACCCAGCTTCAATTTCTTCATCAACACGTCGCGAATCTAGCTGATCAGAACGGCACCAAGAACATCACTTCTGGAGGCATGGCCTTAGCTACTTCAATGCGGACTGCCCTGCCAAACCTTCGCTTTCGAAGTTCCATCTCGACGGTAGACAACAGATCTTCGCATTCGTCTTCATCCACAGTCAGGTCCGCATTGCGAGTCACCCGAAAGCCATGACAACTTTCTATTTCCATGCCAGGAAAGAGAGTATGCACTCGAGCGGCCACAACTTGCTCCAAGGGAAGAAAACGTCGGTTGTCGGGCAGAGTGATGAACCGCGGAAGGAGTCTCGGCACTTTGACACGCGCAAAGCGCCGTTCACCACTATTTGAGTCTTTCACGATGAGAGCGAGATTGAAAGAGAAGTTGGAGATGTATGGAAACGGATGGCCTGGGTCGACCGCGAGGGGAGTCAAGACTGGGTACACATTTTCTTCAAATCGCTGGATCATGACTTGCTTTTCATCTTCATTGAGAGCTTCCCAGCTGGTTAGATGGAGCTCCGCTGAAGGGGATTTGCAAACGCTTTGGAAAATGTTGTGCATCTTATCAAGAAGACTGATGACACGAGCTCGAATAGCTTTCAGCTGATCCAAAGGAGTCATCATATCCGGAGTGGTGGATCCGATTCCTGCAGCCAGTTGATTCTTCAGTCCAGCAACGCGAATCTCAAAGAATTCGTCCATGTTGGAACTGAAGATCGCTAAAAATTTGATCCTTTCCATCAGCCTCTGGCGCGGATCCTCAGCCATAGAGAGCACTCTCGCATTGAACTCCAATGACGACAACTCTCTGTTGAGAAATCGATCTGAACTGACGACCGATGAAAATGACGGATCCATCTTCAAGTTTACAGTCTGTGGCAAAGTAAATCTGTAAAACCATGGCTTTCTTCGATCCTTTACTCAATCCGGACCCTGTTGACAATGTCATTGAAGAGGCAAAGGTATGGTTGTGACGCACGCAGCTAACGATGAAGTCAATTCCGACGGCATTCACGTACATTCCGGACCAGAGTCGACTTCACAAGAAAGAGGTTTCGAAAACTGTCCCAAAGAGGGCCGTGAGCCTTTTCAGTGACGACGACGACGTCATCACTGTCCCTCCGTCATCTTCAAGCAAGCAAGCAAGCGAAGATGTGCGGCAGGAGGCAAAGCGGTCGGAGCCTTCGAGGTCTCAGCAAGCACAAGTGTCGACAACAGTCGAAGAAGTCCATGAGAAATCCATCCCTTCTGCGGCTGTGAATGATTCGAATTTCGGGGATTCTACAATAGACTTCATCGCCCCAAAGCCTTCACAGTCAGCAGAGCAAGAGCTTGAGAAGGCCATGCGAAGAAACAGCCAGACGCAAGCACGAGGCTTCGTGTCTTCTTCTCAATCTACTCTCTTTGCTCCGACAACAGCCAAGTCGACGCTCTTCGAGCGCACAGATCACGTAGACAACCTCGAAAAGAAGGTTGATGATCTTTTTATCCCCAAGTCGGACGAGAAAGTCGTTGCATGCCAATCCTTCTAACACGTTAGTCCCTTTTCGACAAAGGTGCTGCTGTCGGTATCAAGATCGAGCGCTTAGACGACGGGCTTCTCACCATGTCCCCTTGTGCTCATCGCCAACTAGCTGATGCTCGCAGAGACGACGACATTGATTTCCTCGAGGCCAAACCAAAGCCTGCGCCGTTGCCTGTGTCGCATGTTTGATGTGCCTTTTTGTGATGATACCTCAGCCAGCTCTTGCAAACGTCGGTTCTGCACGAGAAAAGCCCTCAGCGACGGGCGACCTTGATGATGACCTCTTCGGCATGGCGTCAACGTCAGAAGCGTCAAAGCTATCAGATGATTTCAATATCAGCGCGTACTTGGCTGCAAACAGCGCCGCTGGGTCCAAGAAGGCCTCTCTCTTTGAATAATTGTACCATAATAGTTCAAGTTCACACACAATCCGCACACCTACACCTACAATGTACCTTGAAGCTTCAATGCACAAACTGTCAAGGCTCAGGTTCTGCGCCCCCTACATTTTCGACAGCACTTATCGCCATCGCATGAAATTCTGCTGCGTGTCCAAACGCAGCGGTCAGCTCCTGCTCCACATGTTCCAAAGCGCTCCGAATGTCCTCTTCCGCCTCGTCATGTGCCCCTGTTTCGAAAGTGTCCTTGCAGAACCTGTAGTCAACGCTGTCGTCGACAAACATCGGCTTCTTCCCCACGTGCTCGAATACGCGCTGCTCCATCAGCGCTTGTGCAATTTGGACTCCAGCAACTCGAGACGTCAGGTTGAGTGACGCCACGAGCCACGTTACAGCCTCCTGGCCGCTGAACAGAGTCGGTCGCTTCGAAAAGGCATTTTTGTACCGTCGGCAGGGCACCCCTGTCTCAACATCTCGCATTCTGCGAGCTATTTCGGACACGTCTTGAGTTGAGAGACTCTCGCTTGCGACAGAAAACCGCCGCACAGTCCGCAGCAGCTGCGCGGACCGCTCGAGGTGCTGCTGTAGCACCTCTAATCTCGGCGTCAATTCCTCCGGTAGAGCAGAAAGCGTCCCGCTGCGGCGGGTCCTCGTTGTCTTGCCCGGCGCTGGATCTTGCGGACTCGACGAAATCTCACCTGGAGACGGGGCTCGAGCTTGCTGAGGGGTCACGGCTGCAGTTGATGTAAGATCTGTCATTTGACCAGTTAGAAGCGCCTCGGCTACGAGTTTGGAAGCTTCAACCTGCTCTGCTATGATTTTTGATAGCTTCGAGACACTCTCGCGGTTTAACGCCAACGAGAGGGGGTCGATCTTCACAGAGAAGTGCTTTATCTCGTGGCCGCGATCAACTTTCCCAATAGTTGCTACAATAGCCAAATTGATAGGATCGCATATGACAGCGGCGTCGTCTTGAACCCGGAGCGATGCGATTGCAAGATTAAAGTCATTAGTTGCCGTTGCCGCAGCGTGAGTCAATTCAATCGAATCAAACAGCAGAGCGATGCGGTTGCCAGTGTGAAACGACTGCAGGTCAGCCTCGCAACCTTTCAAATTGATGCTTGCATTGCCCGGCAGGAACGCAAGAGCATCTGCGACCGTGTACACTCGTTCCTGCCGGCCAGGTTGAATTTCTTTTGGACCGTCCTCGAAGAGAGCCTTCAAGTCGACGTCGGCAGGGGGACGGAGCATGTACACGACCTGAGAGAAGCAGTGCGGCTTGTAAGAGATGCACAAGCCGCTGAGGACACACTGCAGCGTGTCTCCAACGACTTTTGTCGAGTCCGAACGTGCCCGCCCTTCGTCTTGCACCTCGCCTCGATTGTCCAGCAGCTCCGACGGATCAAACTCAGGATCTTGGATTGCCGCGTCAACGAGCTTTTTGATGAGGGAGTTCTTATGCGATAAGAAGCGGATCTGCGCTACGCTAGACGCCCCTTGCTGCATGGAGAATATGGGCTTGCCAAGTGACTGAACTGCAAGCTTTGATAAGAGAAACGAGAGCGTTAGCAACTCCGTCGTGCGCTGCACCGTCACAATAGCGTCTTGCACATACGCTTCCAGCACTCTGCAACCATTTAACATTGAGCAAGAGACAGGTGGCTTACTTCTGCGCCGCCTGCTGCATCACCACCTCCACGTACGAGACATGTGCGACGACGAGGAAGGAGACTGGCCTTCTATGCGAACCGTACGACTGCCGCCTTTCAGCCTCCGCCTTGGTGGTGAGGAGCAGATTTTGGTGCACAGTTACCACAGCGGCGTCACGGCCTGATCTGAAGTGTCGAGGGAATTCAAACGCAAGTAAAACGAAGTCGCTTCGCCGAAGAGTTGTACGAAAATCCGGAATAGTAAACGTCAAATTGATGGATGCAAGCCGCGACACTGCGTCAACCTCAAAGTGGCCGCGAAATGATAACCCCGTCACCTGGAATAGTCATTCATAGTGGGGGGACTCAGTTCACTCTGACGACCGTGGCGCGTTCGATCTTTTCGCTTGAGCGCGCAGCAATGGTGTCAAGGGCTACCCGCCCGATGCGCGCCTCGACGGTGACGCGATTGGCAATATCCAGGGGCTGCAAGCGAGAAAGCTCTTGCTCTGTTTCATCTGAGCTCCAGGATACAGAAAAGATGTCTGTGGTAATGTGTGCCACAGGGCCGAGGTGGGGTAGGGTGAATGTAACAAGAGGGGACACAAGCTGAAACTGCGCGATGATGCGGCGAAGCAGAAGGGGGGGGGGCGAATAGGGGGGAATCTTGGGCTCGACCCGGAGGTAATCTGGTTTCGACTGCGCGAGCACGTCCGAGACTCGAGAGAGGTGGCGGAGGAGGGGAGGGTCCAGTACGAGGGTAAAAGGGTTGACAGTGAGGAAGACCTCCAACTCATGAATGTTGGGGGGCGGGCGGAAGTTTGTGTCAGAAGGATTTCTGTTAGTGACGCGGACCACAATGAAACCGTTTGCGACGAGGTCCTCTTCAATTTGAGGATGAATCGTCCGTCGACGGAAGTGAATGTCGATTGGGGCTGCACCCAACTGCAGCATTTGTCAGCATAGGGCTCACAAGCGTGAATATCAGATGAAATGATGAAGTGATCAAAAGAAGGATGTCATGGCATCTGACGGGAAAAACAAAGATACTTGAAAACACAAGAACGACAAGCAGAAAGCGCGCACATGCGATTTGTGGATTGCCGCTCCGCTGAAAAAGGGCTTCATGTGGGTGATGTCGCGCACACTCAGCGTGTCTAGTGTGAGTTGATACACGCTTTCGTAGTCCACCCCCGTCCCAATGATGTTCAACTTCACGTCACGGATGCAAACTTCAAGCCCCTCCTTCGCACGTTCGCTGCCCCCCAACAGAAACTGTACCACAAGCTGACGCACGTTAAACGAAATGATGGAGATCGGTCCATCAAGCACAACACCGTACCGGCGAGGCTTCAAAGGCGGTTCAATTCGATCGGCGCAAGAAAAGATGCCTTGGAGAAAATGATGGAGGTTCGGGAGCTGGCGTTCTTTGATGGCGAGGGTGATATCGTCCAGCTCGACGCGAAGGTCAAATCCTCGCACTGCATTGAAGCTGCCGGAAGGAAGAGTGGGATCTGCTCGCTTGTGGATGGCGATGAACAAGTGCAGAGGGATGTTGTGAAGGGACATAGTCTGCTCGGGATCGTTGGGGATGATTTCAAATGACAGCATTCCAATCCCCTTTTTGAAAATGTAGATTTCCTCCTTGTACGCCTTGCTCAGCTCACGGCATTTGTTCAGCGACGCTATTTGCCAACGATGGTCGACGGAGAAGATCGTAAAATCCCGCAGCGTGAGGCGGAAAGCTGGGGGAGTCCATGAGCCAACTTCCTTCGTCTTCTGGACGCCCATAGTTCTGAACGTAATCATGAGCACACCTGAAGCATAAACGGAAGACCGGACTAGCACAAACCTATTTCGATGCGGACTCCGTCAGCCACCTTCTCCAAGAGCTGATAGTTCTTCTTCTTTCGTTTTACCGTTTTCTTCAGCAATGCACTCAGCGCGTCCTTCTCTTCTTTCACGCCCTCAAGCACAGACGGCGTAAACTGTCCATCCGTGTCGTCGGAGGGTGGAAGTACTTGGCCAGGCTCTGCAAGTTCGATCTCAATTCGTTCAATTTTAACAACGACTGGCTCCGATCGGATATGAGCTATCGACGCTGAAACACGAATGGATGACACGTAGCCTCTAACGATCTCCAGCGGGAGACCTTTGAGGTACTCGTTCAGCGCTGCCGTGTTCAGATTCATGTTCTTGATCTGCGCTGTTAGGATCGATGCTCTGAAGCAACTTCGCTGCGCCCTCGGAAGAAATTTAGATGAAAGTCCTTCTTCTGGTCGAATCCAACGAGAAATTTCGTAAAGTATTGATTCAAGGCGTTGCTTATAATGGACTCTGCCATTCTCTGGCCCCAAGTCAAAAGTACATCGGAGATCGGTCGGACGGACGGCACAAAGTGGACGTGACACGACGTAGTATGGAGTTAGCATGGAGTACAGCGATAGAAGGAAGTAATGAGAGCTCAACGGGAGGACATAAATACGAACTGCTAGTACTCTACAGGCCGATCTACATGCTATTGTCGATGACACCAAGCCAATCTTGATTCATTCTTGCTATACAAACCTGCAATGTCAGTGCGCGTGACACGCCGCATCAGACATAGTCTCCATTCCTGAAATTGTAGTTCATGATCCGCACCCTCAGAATCGTCCCAGGGCTTATCTTCCACTTCTGATCTGCAGAGAGGAAGATAGAATTTTCATATTTGAAATTGCTTGGAATATTCTGTTTCGCATAAGACCCACAGGAGAAGCAAAAGATGACCGGAAGACCGATCATGACCTTGGCAGGACCTATACGGCATGATACGCATTGCTTGGAAGATAAGACACTTCGGCATTGGACAATGGAATAAAAACATGAAGAAAACGGACTCACTGGATTGACATCTTCAACAATAACGTCTACAACTTCTTGAGGAAACACTCGGAACACAAGCGCTTTGAATTTCACAGTATAAATGGCAGATCCTGAGGTGTCTCTAATTCTTCCTTCGATCTTGTCAAGGAAAAACTCTGTGATTCGGATAAACAGGCCATGACGTTGAGTGTACGTTCCTTCAACCAGCCCTCGTAGGATGCGACGGATATGTGTGTGAATGTTGGGACCAAAGAACATTGGCTTCACCTCAGAAGCATTAGCCTCGAAGATGACGCCCATACTTCGACATTTTTCTCAATCTCTACTTCCCAAAACATTCGATGATCTCTCACCTTAAACAGAAATTAGGGATTATTCATTTACATATTGCAAAATGAAACTGGCCATTTTATCAACATGCAGCCTCAATCAGGTGGATTCCATTGCACATTCAGTAATGTTACAAGTGGTCTTTGGATTTTCAAGGCAACTTGCAACGCATTCGAGAGTCTATCGTAATTTCCAAGGCCAAAGGGGCCCGCTACAGGCTTGGACCAGAGTTAGAAGTTCCTGGGTATGGTTGTGAAGACCATTTCTACGAAGAAGTGCCCTTTTTGTTGAAATCACTTACTGATAGGATATGCTTCTTCACTGTTGGGAAGTTCTTGTGGATTTATTGTCCGACGAAACAACTGAGAACATTATTTGTGATATTGGGATGCCAGTTAGAGCTGCACATTTAATCCTAATGCTTCATGTTGCACATCGTAACGTCCGCTACAACTGCCGTGTCATATGCCTCAATCGCCGCATCGTTCTCATTCGACCCAAGATGTTCCTTGCAGAAGATGGCAACTACAGAGAGAACAGGTGGTTCACTCGCTGGAGTCGCCCGAAGTCGCTCGCTTCATCTGCCCCTTTTGATCCTCACAGGCATGTTGAGGAGTTCTTCCTCCCCCGCATGGTTCAGAAAGTGACTGGCCAAACGACCGTTCCGTTTGGCGATGCGGTCATTGCAACGCTGTTTGATTCAATCATCAGTTTCTGATGTCTTAGAGATACTGTCATCGCTCCTGAAACATGCGAGGAACTGTTTTGTGTTGATTCTCTTTTCTTATGAAATAAGGTTCACATCAAACAGCCCTCACATCGACCTCGGGCTTGATGGCGTTGAAATATTTACCAATGGTTCACATTGCGAGTCCCTTGCTGATTCGGTAGGCTCGGGTTCTCATCACACCCTTCGAAAGCTGCACGTTCGAGCAGATTTGATCAAATCAGCGACGAGCAAAGCAGGGGGAGTCTACTTGTACGCCAATCAAATCGGTTCATAAATATCAACGGGAATCGATTTGCTCAACGTGCAGGCTGCGACGGGGGCAGGCTCTACTACGACGGCTCTGCCATGTGGGTGTCCCTCGCCGGTTTGGTAATCCTGCAGGATCTGCGCCAACGGCTCATTTCTTGTGCAAGGGTCCCAATTCTCAATCACAGACGTCGAAGTTGTGACCGCAACTGTCAACCTTCTCGATGTACGCTCCTACAGGCAATCCATTGGGTCCAGGGGCATTCAGGTGCAGTTGCGTGCGCCCATGCTGAACATGTGATAGGCTTCAATAGCCCCTACGTTTCAGCACATATTTGTGTCATTTGCGCTGACTTCTGACGATATCCTTCTTCAGCCGACCGCGGCTATCGAATTGCGTTACCATCAAGAGTACGGTTCCATCCATGGCGCGATGATGTTTCCAGTGTCGAAGAGATCGCGTTGGGGCCGTCCATTTGGTGCGCTCATTTGTCTCCTTAGCGTTCATTGTCTAGGCTCTGGGACTACTTGAGACGCAGTCGGCTAAGCGGCTTCTTCCTGCCGGTTAGATTTGACGACACTGCAACTCACCCTGAAGCTCTCTGGAGGTGCAGACTCTGCCGCAGTAGCATCAATTGTGTTTTCAATGGCCACGCTAGTCATGAAGGCAATTGAAGGGGGAAATGCCAGCACCTTGCAAGAGCTGCGAGCAATCACTCGTGATCCGACATTTCAGCCGTAAAAAATTTTGTGTTGGACCTTGACATACTCAGAAAGTCAGCTCAGGACATAACGAATCGAATTCTTCACACTGTGTACATGGGCACCGTCAACAGGTCGAAATTCCTGTTTTTCGCTGATTCTTCAGCTCTGCAGAGACGAAGGACAGAGCTGCCAAGATTGCATCGTCGATTGGATCGTTTCATCGCACCATTGCAATTGACGGAGTTGTCGCCGCTGTCGTGGATGTCCTTGAAGTTTTGTTTTATTGCCAGTCCTGATAACGAAGCAAGCCATCGGGAAAAAACCGTCGTTCACGGGGTCGACGGAGGAGAACTTGGCGCTGCAGAACATCCAAGCGAGGCAGAGGATGGTGCTCAGCTACTTCTTCGCTCAACTCGGGAATTGGAGCCGCGGAAGGTATCTCTGTAAAGGGATGAATCTAAAGGTTGAGCTCGGGGGGACTGCTTGTGCTGGGCACCTCCAACGTGGACGAGGCTCTTCGCGGATATTTCACCAAGTACGATTGCAGCGCAGCAGATTTGAATCCGATCGGCTCTGTCAGCAAGAAAGACATCAATCGGTTCCTTCTGTAGAATACGACTGTCAATATCTGAGCAATCAGGTACGCCGCTGATGCTCTCAATATTCCTGCTCTCATCGAAGTTGTTCATGCCACTCCGACTGCGGAGCTGACGCCTTCGACTGAGTCGCACAAGCAGTCTGATGAGGAGGATATGGGAATGTCATACGCTGAGCTCAGCGTTTTTGGCTACCTCCGCAAGGTGGCGATCCACTTTGCCACTGACATGGCTCAGGTACAGCGCTGCGGGCCTTACGCCATGTACACGAAGCTGCTTTGTCAATGGGGACAGAAGCATTCTCCCGCAATCATTGCAGACAAAGTCAAGAGATTCTTCCGATTTTACGCCATCAATCGACACAAGATGACAACTCTAACTCCTTCCTATCACGCCGAGAATTACTCCCCAGACGTTCGTGTTCGTTGCCTCCATATGATGACGCGCAAGGACAATCGGTTCGACTTCCGTCAGTTCCTTTACAATGTCAACTTCCCGTGGCAATTTGGTAGGCAGCATCTGACAAGCGAACTTAAACTTGAAGAGCGCATAGACGCCTACCGCAACCGTTACGAATCGGCGCAGCGGGACAAGGGTCTTCAAGGTGTCGAGACCGTTGCAAAGGATTCGTGATCGCGCACTTTTCATGCACTCTGCATCATTGAAATAAAAGCGACTTGCTGTCAAATAGGGCTCTTAGTCTCGCTGAAGTTGCTTTTCGCAGAGTCGCAATGAAAGCTGTTGCCTCGAACTGAACGTCCCATTTGGACGCAGAATCGCCCTCGGCGATCTTTGAGAGCATTTGCAGATGTGAGAAGACCAAGAGGGGAGGTCTGAAATGTGAGAAATTGAAAGAGGAGCCGCACAAATCTTCGTCGAGGCAAGCAGCACACAGGACACAAATTGAACTCAAAAGATGGTTGATGAGCCGGAGACGATAAGCCCTAATCTCACTTGCAAAAAAAATGCAGATTGAATGATCGAAAGAGGTGAGTGTCAGGGACACAAAGCCGGGGTCAGCGAGGAGAAACGCAACGATGTCGTTCGAAACATCAGATTTCCTCATTTCCTGAAGAGAGGCGACGTTGTTGCCACAGCACATCAAAACGAGGAACACCTGCTCAACATGTCAGACACGAGTGCAGACCTTCAACCTTCATATTGCTGTTTACAATGGACAATGCTTTCAGCTTGTCGAGAACAGTGCGACGCTTGCTACAAAGCGAAACAAGAAGACGAGCCCATGTAAGTAGCCGCAAGCAAGAGAGGGAGTGTGCAGAAATCTGCCTCCAATCTGGTGGCAACGACGGGCAAAGGTCGTCGCCGAGCACGGCTAGATCTGACAAAGCAGAAACGGCCTAGGCATTCAGGGGAGGCGGCTGATTGCAAACCTCTTCATATCTCTGAATGCTTTCCGACTGATCCATATGCCGGACGAGGACTTCGAAGGCTCCAACGTGAATCCTGCAGTTGGACAACAAACAAAGAACAACGTCATCAACAACATCCGGCTTCTCTGGTGCATTGACCGAGGATACTACTTCAAGATATTCCCGCATCCCTGCTGCGTCTATACACTTGACGCTTGCTGAAGCAAGAACAGCTTCCTCATGGCTCATTAACGAATAACTTCGGGAAAATTGAGATGCTAACATTCAAGGCCATAAACAGGAAGGCAGAGCAAAGGAGGCAATCATGTTTTTTGATGTAACAGGATTATGACCTCTCCAGCACAAAGGAGCCCAAGTAACTTTTCGAACTGATGTACAATCGACTTGATTGATGGTAGCGGAATGAATGCGGTTAGGCAGCAAGCTACAGGGGTGGAGCTCGATCCTATCGGAGCTCTGTTGAGATCATCCTTCGGGAAGGTGTTCAATTCCACGACTGGCACGCTGTCAAATGTGTTCCGCAGGAATCCGCTGACGCTACGGTTTCAGTCGGAAAAGCTGGAGCGCGCTTTCATCATTTGGAGGACTTTGGAGCAGCGGGGCCGTATCATGTCATCCATGTTTGCTGCAGCTTTATTTTTCCTGCTCCTTGGCCTTGTTAACATTATCATTGGCGTCGTAGGTCATAAAGAACACTCCAGCGTCGATGCAAAAGTCGTTGACGCTGATTCTCTCATCCTCATCCTCCTCGGCTTGGAAATTCTCCTAGCCGGCACCCTTTCGTTCACCTTTATGCGAGGAGCTTCCTTCTCCCAAGAGCTCCGTTTTAACAACGTGGTGATGCCAATTTGCGCCTCAGCCAACTTCCTGTGCATTGGGGTTTGGTACATTCTCACCCCACAATCCGACAGCAAATTCGCGACCCCGCTTGGAGTTCTCTATTTCCACTCCATTGCATTCATTCTTGCCCATTTGGTTTACCGCCTGCGCTACTCCATTATTGCACCGGCTATGTGGCCCGCCCTCTCCGCGCTCATCATCGTCTCCTATCTCGTCAAATGGCCTGAGGCCCGCAGCGCCCTCAGTTACTTTGATTTCTATTTCAAGGCCATACTTGCTCTCTTCTTGTTTGGCTGGGTATGCCTCGCTTGCAGACTCGGCGAGATTCAGGAGCGCTCTCTCTTTGCTAATCTCGTCATCCTCCAGCTCAAGGCTTCCAAGACTCTGCAGCTCCTGTCCCTGTCCGTTTGTGTCTAAACGCTGTTTGACTCCGTAGCGTCGTACCGCCCCATGTCCACAACTCTATCGCTTCGGGCACTCCCGTTGTCCCTCGTCGATATAACGCCGATATTGCGATCGGATTTATACGTATGTCACGTTCACGCGGAGATCTGACGGACGCAGACTTAACAGGCGCGGCCATTGCTCCTTTGAGTGAAAAAAATGCATCCCCCCCTGCTGCATCTGTCGAAATTCTTGACCAGATTTACACCGTCCTCGACGTCATGGTTGATCACTGCGCTCACGTGACGAAGATCGACACTGTTGCTGAAGTCGGCGCTGGCTGTAATGACTGATTGATGCAGCTGTACGTCATTGCATCGGGTCTGTTCAAGAAC
>JAIYDP010000101.1 GCA_027487435.1 Verrucomicrobiaceae bacterium
ATGCGTGTGTAAGGTGGAGAGCATGCGTGTGTAAGGTGGAGAGCATGCGTGTGTAAGGTGGAGAGCATTCGCACATAAGGTCGGAACGTTCGTTCGTAAGGTGGAAAGCATTCGTTCGTAAGGTGGAAAGCATTCGTGCGTAAGGTGGAGAGCGTTCGTGCGTAAGGAAGGAACGTTCAGGCGAACGGTGGAGAGCGTTCGAGCGTAAGGTGGAAAGCATTCGCGCGAAAGGTGGGAAGCATTCGTGCGTAAGGTCGGAACGTTCGCGCGAACGGTGGAGAGCATTCGAATGCAAAGGGATCGTCACTTTGCAGTAAGGCGTCCCGTTAGGACGCGATGGGTTATTTGGGAAATGAGACCCACGATTTGATCGTGGGCTGGTATGAAGCGTCCCGTTGGGACGGAAAGTAAAAGAAAAGTTCCCAAAAAAATTCCCGCAGAAATGAAAGGCAGAAAAGACAGCGAAACCTTTCAACCCGAAATCTGAAGGTGAAGATCTCGAGATTCACATTCGTTATGAGCCTAGCAAGGCATGACTGTTAAACTCAGCGCTTCTTTTGCTCGGGTCGATACGAAAAAAAGTCGCTGTGGGGAGATTATCTCACGGTGACGGGGGTGCCGACTTTGACCTTGCTAAACACTACGGGCATGGCTGTGTAGTAGCCGCGTATGCAACCATGCGAGGCAGGGTAACGTGGCACTTTGCCAATGTGGTGGCCTATGCCATCGTATGTCAGGCGCATCCAATATTTCATGGGCGAGCCTTCAAACTTGCCGCCTTCGGGAACAACATCGGTGCGGATGTCGGCATCGCTGTTCACGACCTTGCCTTCGGCATCATAAATTTTCCCGTAGGTGTTCGAGAGCTTATCGATGGTTTTTTCTAGAATGGCGAAATTGCCTTTTGGCGTCGGATGGGAGCTGCGGCCGGTGGAAATCGGGTAGTCCATGGCCACTTGGTCGCCATTCATGAGCATCGCTCGTTGTTTGGTGGTGTCCAAAATGATGCGCGCATTGTTCTCGTTGGTTTGTGAGAGAACTTCTTGGTCTTTGAAAATGTTGTAGGTTTTCGGGTAGGATGGCTCTGCGGTGAAATTCTCGTAAGTGCCAGCAGGATAGGGGTTTTTAAAAGCACTTCTGCCGCCACCCTGGGGCGTGGGGTCATTTGTTTTCACTCGATCAGAACAACTGGAAAGAGCGACTGCGGAGGCGGCAGCGAGTGAAAGCATCAATGGTATTTTCATGTGCGCGCTGTGATTAGTCGAAGCCTGTTGTTTTGGCAAGCGATGATTTTACGGTTGTAGGACTTTGTAAGATCGACGTAGCGAACGGGATGTTGGCATTGTGGAGGCTTTACAATTTGCGGGAGGATGCGTAGCTTGCGGGCATGTCACGCGAGAAAATTTTGGAGAAAGTGCGCGCTGCGGTGAGCCGGTTGCCGCATCAGGTGGAATACCCTACGTATGAGGATGCGATGCTCCATTCTGCGCCGCGGCTGCAAGGCGGCACGCTGTGGGAAATGTTTCGTCGTAATTTCTGTGCAGTTAATGGAAAAACGATGGATTCCGTAGCTGAGTTAGTGACGTTTTTGCAAGCGAATCGCTGGCAACGTGGATATTGTGACCCAATGCTGATGGACAGCGTGGGGAATCAACTCGCTGCCGCTGGCTTGCAGGTCGAATCCACTTATGATCGTGAAAACTACGATGCCTATCAATTCGGTATCACGTTGGCGACTTCTGCGGTTGCCGAATCTGGCTCGGTGGTGCTGGATGACCAGCATACTTCAGATCGTTTGGCGGCGCTTTCGCCGTGGGTTCATGTGGCGGTTTTGCGTGAAGAGCAAATCCACCGGACGATTCCTGAGGCGATAGCGGCTCTGGGGGATTCACCGAACATCATCTGGTGTACGGGGCCATCCAAGACAGCAGACGTTGAAGGGATTCTGATCGAGGGCGTGCATGGCCCAGGCGAGCAGATCGTGTTGCGTCACGCGTGGTGAGACTCGATCATCGCGTAGGCGTTATGATTGTGAATCGACTCGAAATTTTCGGCTTCGACACGGAACCAGGAAATGGATTTCATTTCCCTTGTTTGTGATGCAACGTTGCGCACGAGGTCTTCCACAAAGACGGGATTGTCGTAGGCTTTTTCGGTGACGTGTTTTTCATCGACTCGTTTCAGCAGACTGTAGAGTTCGCATGAGGCGGAGCGTTCGACGAGAGCGATGAGATCTTCGATGGCGACCGGATCGTGCGAGCGAACGGAAAAGGTGACGAGGCCGCGCTGGTTGTGGGCTCCGCGATCGCTAATGGCCTTTGAGCATGGGCACAAGGTGGCGACTGGCACTAAGACGGTGAGTGTGCATTCTGTTGCACTTGCCTCAGATCCATGGATCTCGATGCGGACTTCGTAGTCCATCAAGCTTTCGCCGTTGCTGACGGGAGCGAGTTTTTTCAGGAAGAAGGGGAATTGATAGGTGATGTAGGCGCGTTTCGCTTGCAGGCGAGTGATCAGTTCTTGCGGAAGAGCCTGAATGGAAGGGAGATCGAGAATGGTGCCGTGGGTGTTCAGCACTTCCACAAAGCGACTCATGTGGGTGCCTTTGCATTCTGCGGGAAGATCGACGGATAACGCAACGGTGGCGATGGAATGCTGCAAGCCGCCAGCTTGTTGTGGCACCTGAATGGGAATGCGCAAATTCTTCACCCCGACGCGATCGATCGGTAGATTCCGGTCGTCTTTTTCGTTTTGGGTGTCGGTCAGGGAGCGCATAAGAAAAGGTGCTGGCGAGGATGGTGAAAAATCAGGGGAGAGATGGATCGGATGGAACGGTAGCGAGCCGTCCACGAAAAAAGCGTGCCTTTGAATGCAAGGGCACGCTGATGAATCGTAAAAACGCGTACCGTTACGGAACGAGGTTGAGAACGCGAGCGCGTTTGATCTCACGTGTGATGAGGCGATGCACTTTGGCAGGCACTCCCGTGACACGACGAGGAAGAATTTTTCCGGTGGTGGAAGTAAATTTGCTCAACAAGTCAGGATTGGTATGGGCGATTTTGTCCACAGGAACATCCTGGCGGCGACGAGTCATGCGACGGTTTGCCTTACGAAAGGCGATGCGGCGCTCGATAGTTTTTGGTTCAGTTTCTTGCATAATGCGTGAAGATGGTTCGGGTGATGGCGATTAGCGAATCTCGCGGTGAAGGGTGCGGCGTTTGAGGAAGGGATTAAACTTCACTTTTTCCAAACGACCAGGAGTGCGCAGACTTTTTTTGTTGCGTGTGGTCACGTAGCGTGAAGTTGGTTTTCCCTCTGCTTTCGCTTCGGTGCATTCGAGGATGATAATATCGCGTGGCATGGTGCTTACTTGGTGGGGGGCGGACTATAAGGATGGTGGTTCACAGGTCAAGCAAATTTCTCACAACTTTCGAAAACTTTTTAAAATTTATCGAATGATGTCCCCTAGAAGGGGAAAGATGCTTGATTTTATCGGGATCAATCATCGTCGTCGTCGATGGGAAGAGAGTCAGAATCTTCGTCATCTTCAAAGATGCCGCCACCACTGAAGCCAACGCTGCCGCTAGGGCGGAATTTTTTGGTGCCAAATTCTTTTTCCCATTGGGCCTGACATTCGACAGTCAAGCGGGCGAAAGGAATCGCTTCGAGTCGCGGTGCGGGGATTCGCTTGCCAGACATTTCACAAATGCCGTAAATGCGTTTTTTGATGCGGTGAAGCGCTTCTTCAATTTCGTAGAGGGCGTCTTGTTCTTTCGCAAGCATGGAGAGGGCGAAGTCGCGGTCATAAGCGTCTGATCCAGCATCGCCTTGGTGCATGCCGCTACCAGAAGCTTCGCTGCCTTCGGGGGAGCTGCGAATGGCCTCGCGGTTCGTTCCAGTCATGGCATCGACAATATCATCGCGCAGGTCGAGCAGGCGTTGTTTCTGCTTATCGACAAATTTCAGGAACTCTGGGTCGGTAATGGGCTCAACGATGATGGTGGGGGCATCTTTGATGGAAGGCACGGAATAGGCTGATTTCGCAGGAGGAACGAAAGGTTGTTTCGGCGTTGTGGTTTTTGTTGCTGGCGGCAGTGCATTGGAAGATTTTGAGGAAGACGAGCTTCTTGATCTTGGTGCTGGCGTTGGCTCGGGTACTGGCGTTTCGATGATGATGGCTTTTTCTACTTTCGCTTCTGGTTTATCAGCTTTGACCGGCTTAGCAGCTTTGGCAGGCTTAGCGGCTTTGGCAGGCTTAGC
>JAIYDP010000313.1 GCA_027487435.1 Verrucomicrobiaceae bacterium
TCATATGTGCACATTGTATTTTGTGTTTGCGTGTGTGGGCCCTACAGGGTTTTACATTCCTACCTTGGCCTATTGGGCTGTTGTATGCCAGTGGGGGGGGGGGGCAGACCCGAAAACACGAGGGCGACGATCGAAAACAGCGCGGCGATGAGGAGGTTGAGAAACGGCACGGCGCAGACGGCGGAGGGGTCGATGGCGTCGGCGTCGGCGGCAAACGTCGGGTGGTCTGCGACGGCCTTGCCGATGATGGCGTTGACGACGAAGACGAAGACGACCTGCAGCGCGGCGGGGACGAGGAGGGAGAGGGCGGAGAGGAGGGCGGGGCGGGAGTTGGTGGTCGGGGAGGGGGGCATCATGCGGCTGAGGGGTCAGTAAGGGAGGGGGGGGGTAACTCGGCTTGGGACCGGAGCATCCAGCAGATGGAGAGGAGGACGCCGGGTTCGCCGATCGCGTGGGTTCCGAGGATGAAGGAGGTGCATTGTGGGGAGGAGAGGAACCATGAGGAGCGGAGGATGAAGGAGGCCTATGGCGTGAGCGAGGGGGATGGGAGGAAGGACGGTCCAAATGAGGCCCAGCCAGAGGATAAGCAGACGAGAGGGCCACAAGCTCGAGAAAGTGCCGATTCTGGTTATCAGGACGACAGCGGACGCTCCCAAGACGAAAATAGTGTGCACAGCGACAGCCCCTATGATCGCGACGTCAAGGATCTCCCTCTGCTGCATGGAGACCGAGCAGACCAAAATCTAAATTAACAGAGTCACTTGTACTTTTTAGTTAAGACATCTCAGCTGCAGCGTCGAAGAGCCATATGACGATCGTCGACGACTTTGTCAAAGCTGCAGCCAATGGCACCCAGAAGCAGCTCTCGCCTGACAACTTCGCCTCAGCTGTCCAAGAAATCGTCGCACGCGCCGTCCCCCCCTCCCAAATCGCCGCGTTCCTCCTCCTCCACGCCGCAGCACCCCCCCCCCCCGAGTCGCTCCTCTCAGCAGCGTCCGCCCTCATCGCCGCCAGCCCCTTCGCTCACGTCCACGGCGCCGAAGACGCCGCAGACATCGTCGGCACCGGCGGCGACGGCCTCGACACTTTCAACGCCTCCACCGCCGCCTCCTTCGTCGCCGCGGCGTGCGGCGCTGCGGTTGTCAAACACGGCAACCGCAGCGCAAGCGGCAGCTGCGGCAGCGCAGACTTCCTCGAGGCCCTCGGCGTCTCCCTCAACCTCGACGCCGCCGCTGCGTCCGTCGCGCTAAAAGAATGCGGCTACGCTTTTATCTTCGCCCAGCACGCCCACCCCTCCCTCCGCAGCGTCGCCGCCATCCGCCGCGAGCTCGGCGTGCGCACGTTTTTTAACTTTTTGGGCCCGCTGATGAACCCCGTGAAACCACGTCACATGGTCATCGGCGCCGCCTCAACCCACGCCGCCGAATTCTACGCGCGCGCCGCAGCCTCCAACCCCTCCGCCGCGACGCTCGTCGTGCGCTCGCGCGACGGCGCGGACGAAATCACCCCTTCGGCACCAGCCGACGCGTGGCTTGTCGTCGACGGCAAGGTTTGGCGCGCTTTTTTTTTTTTTTTTGGGGGGGGGGATTTCATTTCCTTGTGAATCTTTTTGAAATATTTGTGTGATTGTTTTATTTTATTTTATTTTATTTTATTTTATTTTATTTCGCTTCATTTTGCTCTGGGATTATTTCTTTAAACATTTGCCTCCACGTCTTTTAATTTAGTGTTTATTTTCAACACACCCGGTCATATTTTTTTGCATTTGCTAAATCTGCGAGGTAACAAAATTTGTCATCGACCCCACAGCGCTGGGGGTGGCGCCATGCACCCTCGCGCAAATTTCTGGGGGGGGCGCTGCAGATCGCGCGGCGTCTTTTCGCGCCATTTTGGCGGGAGACGAGAGGGGGCCCCTGACGGAGTTTGTGGCGCTGAACGCCGCAGCCGTCCTTTTTGTTATCTCCAAAGGGTTGCGACCCTTCGGAGAGTGCCTCGCCCAGGTGTGCATCTATTTTTGGAGTGGGCTGTGCTTTAAATATTTTATTTTTTTGATTTAATTTAAATTACATTTTTTATTAAATCTATTCCATGTTAATTCCCTCATTTTTTAAAGTTAAATTAAAAAACTAACCAGACCAAAAATAGGCGCGTGCCGCCGTCTCCTCCGGCGCCGCGCGCCACGTTTTTGAAAAGTACGCGGCGCTGTCGCGGCGCCTGTCAACCGGCCGCGAGCACGCAAGCGAAGCCCCCCCCCCCTCCCCTACAGCGACGCTTCGGACGGAGGGCGGCGTGGACATCCACAAGTTTGTGACGGCGCTGCGCGACCGTTCGGAACTTGAGGCGCTGGAGGGGCGGCTGGACTCGCGGCGGGGGTGTCTCTTCGCTTCGACGTACGAATACCCCTCGCGCTACTCGCGCTGGGACGTCGGATTTTCCGACCCCCCTCTTGTTTTTGAAGCGCGCGAAAGGTCGTTTCGCTTTGAGGCGCTCAACGACAGGGGCCGCGTCCTTTTGCCCGCGTTTGTGAAGGCGCTGAAGGCTTGCGCCGCCGTCGAGCGCCTCGACGTGGGGGAGGGGCTGCTCTCAGGTTGGGGGGGGGGGGGTGAAACCGTTGTTCATTTCCTTTTTGTTTGAGGACTAACCCCCCCCTCTAGGCACTGTCGTTCCCCCCCCCCCCGTCGTCGTGGAGGAGGAGCGCACCCGCCGCGCGTCGGTGCTGGCGCTGCTGCGCGCTTCGCTTCGCTTCTTCGCCGCGCAGGACCCCCACGTCGGTTTCTACGGGGCGTTCGGCTACGACGTCGTGCGCCAGCTGGAGGACATCCGCACGGTCCTGAAGCGAAGCGAGCGGCAGCGGGACGTACGGGGGGGGGGGGCTGTGCTGACGTCGCGCTCAGATCGTGCTCTATTTTCCCGACGCATTGCTCGTTGCGGACCACTCGACGGCGTCGTACACGAAAATAGAATTTGAATTCGAATTCGAGGGGAGGTCAACAAAAGGTGCGGGGGGGGGGGGGTGCCCCTTCAAGTCACTAAAATTAAATATTCTGACATTTTTAAAAATCGCAGGCCTCCCCCGCGAGACTCTCCCCGCGCCAAACTGCCCCGACGGCCGCGCAGCCCCCCCAGACCCCGCGGCGGGTGATTTTGCGGCGCGCGTTGAGCGCGCGAAGGATAAATTTCGGGTGGGCGATCTTTTTGAGACAGTCCTTAGCCAGACTTTCTCCCGCCAATGCGCGGCACCCCCCAGCGTGCTCTTTGCGGCGCTGCGGCAGCGCAACCCTTCGCCGTATGGGTTTGTGGTCAATCTCGGGGGCGCTGAGCACCTCATCGGCGCCAGCCCGGAGATGTATGTCCGAGTGAGGGGGGGGGGAAGGACGGAGCATCCCATTCAATTTTATCCTTGTCTTCAGAATTAAAAAAATAATTTAATTTAAATATGTTTACCAGCTAAATAGCGCTGCATCGTTTCTTTTAATAAAATATCTTTGAAGCCAATTGATTAAAAACATCATATCATGTATTTAGAAGAAATCTGAATTGAATTTGTCCGTTCTAAAAATAGAAAATGCAGCACCCCTCCAGCCCTAATCACACCCCCCCCCCCTAGGTGAAAGGCTCGCGCGTCGAGACCTGCCCCATCTCCGGCACCATCCGGCGAGGCAAAGACGCCATCGACGACGCGGAGCAAATCCGCCAGCTTTTGAACTCTAAAAAAGTGGGCAAGCCTGTTATTTTTAACTTTTAAGGACGAGAGCGAGCTGACGATGTGCACGGACGTGGACCGCAACGACAAGTCGCGCATTTGCGCGGCGGGGTCTGTGCGCGTGATTGGGCGGCGCCAAATCGAAATGTATTCCCGGTAATACGCGTGTGATACGGCCATGGGCAGAGGGGTGGAGGAGGGGTGGACGTTTCATCTTTCTTTTTTCTTTTGTTCCAAATTCACCCCCCCCCCCGTTAGGTTGATCCACACGGTGGATCACGTGGAGGGGGTGCTGAGGGGGGGGTTCGACGCGCTGGACGCGTTTGTGGCGCACGCGTGGGCGGTGACGGTCACGGGGGCGCCAAAGCTGTGGGCGATGCAGTTTGTGGAGGAGAACGAAGAGACGCCGAGGCTGTGGTACGCCGGTGCGGTGGGATTCTTCGCCGTGGATGGGTAGGGAAGGGGGGGGGGTCTGATTTAACTTCTTCCCTTTTTATTCAGGGACCGTTGCTCTCTCTTTAAAAAATTATTTAACAACAACATTTTATTTTGTACATATTTATTTCATTCTTTTATTTTATTTTGTTTTTTATTTTGAGTTCGAATCAGAGCGGATTATTTCTTTTTGATATTTTTTCACCCCCCCCCCCCTTAGGTCAATGAACACAGGCCTCACCCTACGCACAATCCGCCTCAGCGCTGGCGTTGCGGAAGTCCGCGCCGGCGCTACACTTCTCTACGATTGTGACCCCCCCACACCAATGTTTTCCTGTTATTTTTTATTTTTGGAGTGCGCTTTTATTTTACACCAAGTTTCCACTTTTCAACAAATAATGTTTCGTTTCATTTATTTCATTTCATTTATGTCATATCATGTCATGTCATTAATGTCCTTTCTTTTCATTCGTGTCATTTCTCATGTATGTCATTTCATTAAGGTCATTTCATTTATGTCATGTCATTTCGTTTGTGTCATGTCATTTCGTTTGTGTCATGTCATTTCATTTGCGTCATATCATGTCATATTGTCATGTCATTTCATTTGTGTCATGTCATTTCATTTGCGTTATGTCATGTCATTTCATACATGTCATTTCGTTTGTGTCATGTCATTTCATTAATGTCATTTCATTTATTTCATATTATGTCATGTCATTTCATTTATGTAATGTCATTTCATTTATTTCATATTATTTCATGTCATTTCATATTGTCATTTCATTTGTGTCATGTCATTTGTCAATGTCATTTCACTTGTGTCATTCCAAAAATGTCCCTCCGAAAGTGACCCTCAGCCGTCCCCGACGAGGAGGAGGCCGAGACTCTCTTAAAGGCCTCCGCCCTCATCGACGTCATTGCGTCCTGCAATGCCACCCCTCCCCCCTCCATCGGCGCTGCAGCAGGCCGTGGGGCCTCCGCCCCCGCGCCTGTTCGGGTCATGCTTGTGGACCACGAGGACTCGTTCGTCCACACGCTCGCAAACTACCTGCGCCAAGTGGGGGGGGGGGGAGAAGTCGCGACAGTTCGTCGCGCCCATGCCGCTGCGGCTATGGACGAATTTCTTCCAGACGTTGTTGTCCTTTCGCCGGGGCCTGGGTCGCCGAAAGACTTTGACCTAGCGGGTACTTTCGACTTTTTGGCGCGAAGGATTTGATGCGCGCAGGGACAATCGCAGAGTGCCTGCGGCGGCGAATTCCGATCCTCGGGGTGTGCCTTGGCTTGCGTAGGGGGGGGGGGGGGGGGGAACTTCCCAGGGGGGGTCGGTGGGGTTTTTGGGGGGGAGGTGGGGGGGGTGGGGACCGCAATGGA
>JAIYDP010000226.1 GCA_027487435.1 Verrucomicrobiaceae bacterium
CGGACTCTCGAAAACCAATTACGGACGTGACCACCATCCACGTGCGTTCTCGATTTGGATGGCAGGCGGAGGTGTCAAAGGCGGCTTCAATTATGGCACCACGGATGATTACTCGTTCGACATTCTAGAAAATCCCGTCCACGTTCGAGATCTTCACGCCACCATTCTGCAACTCATGGGCATCGACCATCACAAGCTAACCTTCAAGTATCAAGGTTTGGACAACAAAATCACAGGTGTAGCCCCCGTCAACATTCCCCAACAAATTCTCCTTTGAGTATGTCCACTGTCGAAATTCTCCGTGCCTACTATGATGCCTTTCAAAAGGAAGACCATGAAGCCATGCTCTCCCTTCTCGATCCCGACGTGATCCATGACATCAATCAAGGTGGCAGAGAAACAGGAATCGAAGCATTTCGCGCCTTTTTGTTGCGCATGAAACAGTGCTATCACGAGCAATTGGAAAATATCGTCATCATGACCTCCGCCGATGGCACGCGAGCAGCGGCAGAATTCGTCGTTCATGGAACCTATCTTTTCGCCGACGAAGGGCTACCACCCGCGCATGGTCAAAAGTATGTTTTACCGGCAGGAGCGTTTTTTCATATCGCTAACGATAAAATTACCCGCGTCTCTGTGTATTACAATTTGCCAGCTTGGCTTCATCAGGTTTCTTCGTCCTGACCTTAGATGCCAGAATCGTCAAAATCCTAACAACCCAAATACCCATGAAAAAAATCTGCCATGCTATGGCCTCGCTTGTTGCCATCGCACATGTTGCCTCTGCTGCGGAAGGACTGTTCCTTGAAGCCGAAAATTTCGCCAACACGGGAGCTTGGGACATTGACCAACAATTTATGGAGCAAATGGGCTCGCCTTATTTGCTGGCTCATGGTCTAGGTGTCCCGGTCGCCGATGCATCAACCACCTGCCAATTCCCCAAAGCTGGCAGTTACCGAGTTTGGGTCCGCACCAAGGACTGGGTGGCACCATGGCAAGCACCTGGTGCTCCCGGAAAATTCCAGATCATCATCAATGGCGAACCCCTCAAGGAAACCTTTGGTACTAAGGGCGCAAAATGGCATTGGCACGATGGTGGATTGGTAGAGATTTCTGCATCTCAAAAAGCAAAAACCGAGATTACTCTAAGGGATCTCACGGGTTTCGAAGGTCGATGCGATGCCATCTATTTTTCCGCCGACCCGAATTTTCAACCTCCTGATGAAGGAGCGGCTTTGGTCGATTTTCGTAGAAAATCTCTCGGATTTCCTGATCAGCCGGCTGATGCTGGATCGTATGACCTCGTCGTAGTGGGTGGCGGCATGGCAGGCACTGCAGCAGCAGTATCTGCGGCAAGACAAGGCTTGAGCGTCGCTCTCATACAAGATCGCCCCGTGCTTGGCGGCAATGCTAGCTCGGAAGTGCGTGTCTGGCCGGAAGGCCACACAAGACAAAAACCTTATCCGCACGTCGGCGAGATCGTGGAAGAACTTAGCCCACCGCAAGACCCGAAATTGCGGCGCAATGCCGGTGCGGGCGATATTTATCAAGACGACCGCCGTAGCAAAGTGGTCGCCGCAGAAAAGCGCATTACTTTGTTTTTGGAGAATCGAATGATCTCCGCAAAACCTGCTGCTAAGACGATTCAAAGCATCGGAATTCAGAGCATTCGCACCGGTGAACGAAAAATTGTGCGCGGCAAGATGTTTGCTGATTGCACTGGCGATGCAACACTCGGCTTTCTTGTCGGAGCAGACTACGAGCTTTCTAACGAAGGCAATATGGGTTCGAGCAATTTATGGAATGTGCTCGATCAAGCCAATCAAGAACAGGTAATCAAATGTGAGTGCAAAGACAAAGACGCACTAACCACCACCCTCGCACAAGGAACTGTGGCCGCGCCATTTCCGCGTTGCCCGTGGGCTATCGATCTGACCGATAAACCATTTCCTGGTCGTGATGAGCTACGTAAAGGCGATCTTGCCGGGTTAAACAAGCTAGGCGGCTGGTTTTGGGAGAGTGGATTCGACAAAGATCCTATCGCCGACATGGAAAACATCCGCGATCTCAACATGCGCGCGATGTTTGGAGCTTGGGATGCATTGAAAAATGTTGATAAAGTCTTGCCCAACCATCGACTCGGCTGGTCCGCCTTCATCGCCGGAAAACGCGAGTCCCGCAGGCTTCTTGGCGATGTGATCCTCTCGGGAATGGACTTCCGTAACGGCAAGGTTTTTGAGGATGGCTGCTATCCCTGCAGTTGGCACATAGATATTCATACTCCCGACGAACGCTATGAAAAAGGCCACGACAAAGATGCGTTCATTTCCACCTTCACACGCGGAAAAGAATACAGTTACAAAGGCCCCTACTGGGCTCCCTATCGCACACTCTACAGCCGCAACATCAACAACCTGTTCATGGCAGGGCGCAATATCAGCGTCAATCGCGAGGCCTTGGGTGCTGTTCGCGTGATGCGCACCACCGGCATGATGGGCGAAATCGTCGGAAAAGCTGCGGCAATTGCCATCCAACAACAAAGCTCTCCACGTGGCGTGTATGAAAAGCACCTCGCAAAGCTCAAGGAATTGATGAGCCAGCCCCAGAAGCTCGAGCAACGATAATCTTTGGCTTAGACCATTTTTGAGTTTCCCTTGATCGCAAGACGGGCTACATCCACGCCATGAGAAAAGTGTTTTTGGGATGGGATCAGAGTCTGCTGCGCACAACTGCAGAGTGGCTTTGGCAGCATCGATCTTCCCTTCCCGATAGCATTGTCGTCGTGCCAACATCACAAGCTGGAAGACGCTTGCGCGGGGAACTCGCCGATATGGCAGATCGTCACGGCACGGCGATCTTCGGTTTACGGGTGGTCACGCCGGCGTTTTTTCTCCAACTCGATGATTCAAGCGTCGCCGACGATTCGGTGGAATGGTTGGCGTGGATTGATGTGTTAGAGAACATTACCGATTGGACCAAGTATGCGGCGGCTTTTCCCCATCCTCCTGAGATGGAGGGAATGGTTGCATTTGCGCGATCTCTTGCGGCATTGCGGCGAAATTTGCAAGAAGCTGGATTGTTGATTCGTGACGCTGCCCGGCCTCTGATGAGCGGCGGAGACACCGAGCGCTGGACTGCGCTTTCTTTGTTAGAAGAGATGGTCGAACGGACATTGCGCGATTGGGGCTACGTGAGCCGCAACCAAGCACTGCGCGATGTTTCAACAGGAAAAACCCACATTTCCTCTGTGAAAGAGGCAAAAACCATCGTCCTTGCAGGCATTACCGAAGCATCAGAAGTGGCATGGCGTCAATGGGAGAGCCATCATGATTGCGTGTTATTGTTAGGCACGCACCAAGAACAAGAAGCGATGTTTGATCATCGAGGCATACCGCTTGCCTCGTGGCTCGATATTTCAAGCCCTTTTCCCGGACGACAAGGCATGCCAGGCAGCGTTTCCGTAGCAGCGAGCGGACGTAGTTTATCTCATCAATGCGTCGCACACCTCGCCGAGCTTGGCGTTTCATCGAAAGATTTGGCTCTTGTTAGCTGCGATTCAGATCTCGATGAAGAACTCGCAGTGGCATTCGCCCAACAGGGATGGGTGATCCATCGCCCAGGCAAAACGATGCAAGGCCCGCACTCTGGCGAGTGGCTCAAGCACTGGGTTTCCTTGATCAAAGATCCCGACTTGGGAGCATTGGCGCGCATGGTGCCTATGCCAGAAACATCATGCCTGACTAGCGTGCCAGCGAAGGAATTGTCCGCGGCTTTGGCAGAAATGCGCGACCAATGGCTGGTTCGTAGCGCCGAAGATGTGGAGCGCTTGGCAACAATCGCGATGGAGCGCAAGCCAATCGGTATGGATGTTTTACGCAAGGCACTCGCGGAACTGCACACTTGGCGGAATCGATTTCTCCACAGTAGTTTCGCGAGTGCTTTGCGAGATTTGATGGAGGCTCTGGTCAGTGCGGGATTTTTGGATGGCACCGTGGCCTGTGAACGCATGGAATTGTTCGACACTTGGGAAAAATTGCGGCGCAAGGTGCAAAGACCCAATGATTTCTGGCTTGAGTTGCTATGCTCCGATTGGCCTCAGCCACAAGCTGAAAATCCCGAGCAGCGCGTGATCGATCTACAAGGCTGGCTCGAAGCTGGATTCGAGGATTCGTCTCATCTGGTTTTATGTGGCATGAGCGATGGCAGCGTGCCTTCGTCTCCAGGCAGCGACCCGTGGCTAGGCGAAAGTGCGCGCAAGATTTTGCATCTTGTCACATCCGCCTCGCGAGCGGCGCGGGATGCGTATCTTTTCCATTGCCTTTGTGCCTGTCGTGCGGCAACGGGGCGAGTGGATGTATTTCTTTCGAAAACGGCGAGCGATGGAAGCGTGCGACGACCATCGCGAATTTTGCTACAGGCACAAGGAGCGGAGCTTGCAGAACGCGTCCGTCACGTTTTTGCCCATGTCGAGCAACAAACTACCGACCTCACATGGCAAGCCGATTGGCAATGGCAAATCCCGGGGGATGCCACGATCGGCAAAACCACCCCATTGGGAAAATCGATTTCCGTTACCGCACTGAGGGACTATCTCGCATGCCCGTTCCGTTTTTACCTGAAACATGCCGTGAAATTGCAAACTCGAGAACCAGAACGTGGTGAATGGAATGCTCGTAATTTTGGCGATATCATGCACCTTGTTCTCGAAAATTGGGGCAAGAATGCCGAAGCCCGCACCTTGGATGACCCAATCGCGCTGACCGATTGGCTACATACGGAACTCGAAAAACTCGTGCGGCGCAATTACGGCGAAAACCCTGCCATTGCCATCGTGATTCAGCAAGCGGCTCTTGCCCACCGCCTCGGCTGGTTCGCCGAGAAACAGTGCTTGCACTTTCGTGCTGGATGGCGGTTGCAGAATGTCGAAGTTCCTTTTTCCTTGGAGATTGGTCACTGGACCATCCGCGGAAAAATCGACCGTATTGATCTGCATGAAGCCACTGGAGCTTGGCATCTATGGGATTACAAAAGCGGAAATCTGCGAGGTGGCATCATCGGAGAACATTCGAAAAAATGGCGAAATCAGGGATCTTGCCCAGCACACCTGGCCGACGAGTCACGACTGTTTCAGCCAGACGGTAAATCGTTCTGGACCAATTTGCAACTCCCCCTCTATGCCGCGAGCAAAGTCACCGAGCATCATCCAGAAATTGGCTACGTTGTCATGGGCGAATCAGAATCCAACATCAAATTCGATCCATGGGTCAATTATGACGAAACGTTGACACAGTCCGCACTGTCTTGCGCGGAGATGATCCTAGAAATGATTGATTCACGAAAATTTTGGCCACCTACCGAAAAACCAAAATATGATGATTATGCTTGCATGGCAGCGGGAGGCAAGTTCTTGGAAATGATGAAGCAATCATCTTCTACAGAATGATTTGCGGAATACTGGACAATACTACTCCGCAGCCAACTTCACCTTCGCAAGCATGTTTTCGGCTTCTGTTCGTACGGCATCATTTTGCAAGAATACCAACTGCACCACGTAAAAATGTTGCCCCCGAATGATATAGAGAGCTTCGATCCCTACTTTTTTTCCCATACGCTCACACTTAAAACTCAAGCGCTTGGCTTCTTTGCCCGATACTTTTGCATCAGACATCGCTTGTGCTGGATTCGTCACACCCGGCATTCGAGCCATACGTATCAACTGGGCTTTAGAATCTCGCTCAATAGATGGCTTTGCAGCGTCCACGTAGGTAATCCGACTAACCGTGATTTCCATCGAACCTTCGGCGTTTTTTCCATGATGCGTCACCGACGCCGCAACGGAAGGGCTCAAGGGAGTATCCTTGCGCTCTTGTGAATCAAACGTTTTTTTCAACTCTATGGGAAAATCCACCTCCAGCCCGCTGATGATCGCAGGGGCAGCGTTTGCAACAGCAAAACATACGAAAATCGCAGCTAAAAAACGAACCACAAAAAAATACATCAGGCGAAAGATAAAAACATAAAAAGAAATGTCAAGTTTCGGCTGAGGACAGCGGGGTGGCTCTGGCAAGTTTAGCGTTATCGGCCAAACCTGCCCATGCCACCGCGCCCACCCCAGACATTGCCTTGTTCAATGCGTTGCTTCATTTCATCCGAGATCACAGTCGATTCTTTGACTCTCTGCTTGGCGGCTTCTGGATCAGTGCTCATCCAGCGCGCGACACTGACACCTACGGCTCGATTCCGTGAACCTTCATCAGCAATCGATTCTGCCAAGGATATATTTTGGGCGTAGTCCGTACCCGTATTGGAATAGACATAGGTTCCAATAGCTGTATCACGCATTTCTCCCTCTGGAACTTTATTGATCGCAGCTAATGCACCTTCACGGTCTTGTCGTGAATAGTTCATCATCACATTGCGCATCGCATCCTCGTCGTCAATGGCAGAGGAAATCACAAGATCAAAGGCTTTTTGTGGCTCCACTTTCGAAAGTTCTTCTGCGACAGTGGTAGTGGCATTTTTGCGCTCTTTTTCATCAGTGATCGAGCTGAGCTCATTCATCGCTTGGAGCGGATTGTCACGAGCTAGGCCATCGAACGCACGCTCGCGAGCTTCGACTTGTTGATCAGCAGGCAAACTAGCGATAAAAGATTGCGCCTCGCTCCAATCTTTGCCTCCGAGAGATTGTGCAATTTGGTTGTTGGCACGCATCTTCTGATCACCTTCCAAGGAGGCGGCAAGTGTGATGGCTTTCTTTGGATCGGTGGTCGCAACCTGACTGATAATTGAACTTACAGCATTTACTGATTCAGTTCCCGTTAGAGACTTTGCCCAAGTCATTGCCGCATCTGGGTTTTGTCTCGCCCATTCACCTGCAATGATCGATGCACCGCCATTACCCATTGGGCCGCCGCCGCCGCGTCCACCGCCAAACATGCTCATCGCAGAAAACTCCCCTTTATTCGTATTATAATAGCTAGCCGCTCCGTTGGCATCGACGCTAGCCCAGCTTTGCATGATCGTCGGTTTGACAAACATCCCCGCAAAGCCCATTTTTCCGGAGTGTTCCATGGCAGAAAATGGATCTGTCTCTGCCCACTTAGCAAACAACACATACGAGGCCATAATCCGCTCGGGCATAGGCACATCGTCTAGCTTCTTTGCTTCTTCTGCCAATTGCTCGGGACTGAGCGATGAATAAAAGTCCAAAAGGGTTTGCATCCGTGCCAATTGCCCAGGCGTTTGCAAGATCTCTTGGGTATTTCTTGCTCTGCGAGGTGTGGATTTGGCATTCGCCTTAGATGAGCCTAGCTCTCCGGCTCGACTCGTGCGCGATGTCGAAGTCAAATCGGCAGAAACATCAGTGGCCTTTGCATCTGCGGGATTACCTTTACCAACAAAAAAACCTCCTGCTGCGCCAACAAGAAGAGTAATAACGGGATAGAGTGCTTTTTGATTCATCGAAAAAAATAATGGTGTTCAGTAAGTTGAAACGATGGATCCCGAATAAGTTGCGTTTTTATTTCGATAATTTTTTTTTCAGCTATCGAAGGATATATGTTTTACCCCAATCACGCCAAAAAACCCTATAAAACAAGGATATTTCGGGTGTTTTCCGTCATTCGGCTCATGCAAATAAATTACACCATGAAAAAAAGATAAAATATTTTCAAAGTTGGCACGAATCCAGCTATATCTCATACAGCACTACGTTGGTTTTTGGGTTTTCCGACGAGGCACAATAAAAGAACGGCCTGGCGAAGTAATTCGCCAGGCCGTTCTTACTTTATAAAGTTGTGATTTTCAGAAAAAATTATCTGTAATGATTTTATTATCAGATTTGGCACGACACTTGCTTAATTTTGAACAGCAATAAGTTGGTTTTTGGGTTTTCCGACAATGCATCATAAGTTCGGCCTGATGAAGTGATTCGTCAGGCCGTTTCTGTTTTCCGCCAATTGAGGCAATTCTTTGATTGCTCCGTATCCATTTCCATCTTATTCTCGCTGCGCAGTGACGATTTCAGAGCGACAAAAACAACTTATCGAAGATTTATCACTTTTCCACAACTGGCAAGAACGCTATGAATACGTCATCGGACTTGGGAAAAAACTTTTACCGTTTCCAGAAGCATCACGAGACGAGAATCATCTGATCAAAGGCTGCCAATCCCAAGTTTGGCTCGATGCGTCACTCGCTGATGGTAAGGTGCAATATTTTGCCGATTCCGATTCCCTCATCACGAAGGGAATGATCGCATTATTTGTCGAAGTCCTTCATGACCAAAAGCCAGACGACATCCTCACCGCAGACCTTTCTTTTGTCGATCAAACTGGGCTGAAAGAGCACCTCGCCCCAACTCGGGCTAACGCCCTTGCACTCATGGCGACACAAATGAAACAACGCGCTCTTATCTACTCACAGCTACCATCATGACCGATCTATTTTTTACCGCATCATTTTTGGATTTTTCTTGGACTAGCGAAACCAGTGCTTGGGGGGCGTTGCTCACTCTATCCTTGCTGGAAATCGTTCTCGGCATTGACAATATCATCTTCATTAGCATCCTGGTCGACCGTTTGCCAGAAAAGGACCGCAAGAATGGTCGAGTTTTCGGACTAGGGTTAGCACTCGTTGCTCGCTTGATACTTCTCGCTTCCATTACCTGGATCATGGGCCTAAAAGCTGATGTATTGCATCTGCCAATCCATCCCTTGCTCATCGAAGCATTTGGACTGTCAGGAAATGATCCTGAACATGCTCTGGTCAATCCCCAAGGAGTCATGGGGATATCATGGAAAGACCTCATTTTGATTGGTGGCGGTATGTTCCTCATCTACAAATCGACTAAAGAAATTCACCACAAGGTCGAAAGCTTGGACGAACCAGCTAGCGCAGTAAAAAAAGCCGCATTGAGCTTAGGTGCTGTACTCATCCAGATTACCTTGGTTGACCTCGTTTTCTCTCTGGATTCCGTCATTACCGCTGTAGGGATGGTCAATGATCCTTCTCGTATCTCCCTCATGGCCGTCGCGGTGCTCATTTCGGTGAGTGTGATGCTTGCAGCGAGTGGTGCAATTAGCGCCTTTGTTTCTCGACATCCCTCCGTGAAAGTTTTGGCCCTGGCCTTCTTGATTCTGATCGGCACAACCTTGGTCGCGGAAGGTATGGGCTTTCATGTCCCCAAGGGCTATGTTTATTTTGCTATGGCCTTCTCTCTTTGTGTGGAACTTATTAACCTTAAAGTTCGTAGCAGCCCACATGCTCCCTCTATCTGATATTTCCTATGCCTGATTGGTCATTTCCACTGATTGCCTTTTTGTCTGGTTCTGTGCCTTTTGGGTTCTTGATCGGTCGCATGAATGGCATCGACATTCGTGAGCACGGCAGCGGCAACATCGGCGCGACGAATGTATGGCGCATCCTAGGGAAAAAATGGGGGATTCCGTGTTTCCTGTTGGATGTCCTCAAAGGCCTCATCCCCGTTCTACTTGCGATGAATTTACTACGCTACCAAGGCGTTGATACCATGAAATTGCTCACACTTCCTGAGGAATACATCCAACATATCGAACAGCATCGCGGGCAATTCATTCACGTGCTCTGTGCTCTATGTGCCATTCTTGGTCACAATTTTTCGCCATGGGTGAGATTCAAAGGCGGCAAAGGCATTGCCACATCCGCAGGAGTGCTGCTCGCTCTATTTCCCATTGTACTTGTCGTGATGCTTATCGCAATATGGGTCATTGTTTTTTTTACAAGCCGCTTTGTTTCATTAGCCAGTATTGTTGCAGCCGGCGCTCTGCCCCTACTGAATATCTGGGGCGCATTTCAACACGGCAGATTTGCGAATGGCACATGGAACCGTTCGATGCTAGCGTTTTCCTTCATTGCTGGAATCATGGCAATCTACAAGCACCGTAGCAACATTCAGCGAATCCTCAACGGAACCGAGAATCGCTTTTCCAAAAAAAGTAAAACTCCACCTGCTTCATCATGAAATCCGCAGCAGTTATTGGTAGCGGGTCCTTTGGAACGGCTCTCGCCTTTCTCCTTGGGAAAAAACTCCCCCAAGTAACCTTGATAGGCCGTGACGCATCTGTTGCGGCTCACATCAATGAACATCACCAAAATCCACGCTACCTCAGCGAAGCATTACTGCCCGAGTCCGTTCGCGCCTCGCTGTTTCTCGCTGACGCGAAAAAACATGACCTCATCGTTTTCGCGGTACCAACTTCAGCCACCCGTGAGACGGCTCAACGACTCGCAGAAATCCATCCTACCGCAGCCATCCTTTCCAGTGCGAAAGGTGTGGAACGCAATACAGGCGAAAGAATGAGCCAAATTCTCTGCGAACACTTCCCTAATAATCGCTTAGCTGTCATCTCAGGGCCGAACCACGCCGAAGAAATCGCATCCGACCTAGCAACATGCGCGGTAATCGGTTCTGACGACCAAGCTCTCGCCACCGAACTTCAAGCTCTTTTCACTTTCCCCCATTTCCGCACCTATACCAGTACGGATATGGCAGGAATCGAACTCGGCGGTGCCATCAAAAATATCTACGCCATCGCGGCAGGTATCGCTTCTGGGCTTGGACTTGGCGATAACGCGATCGCCGCTCTGGTCACCCGCGCCCTAAGTGAAATGACCCGTCTTGGTACAGCACTTGGAGGTCGGATTGAAACATTTATCGGTCTATCTGGCTTGGGAGACCTCATCGTCACCTGCTTCTCCTCTCACTCGCGCAACCACCGGGTTGGCCGATTGCTCGGTCAAGGCAAATCATTAGAAGAAGCTGTTCATAGCATAGGAATGACTGCCGAAGGTGTTCCCAATACGCTTTCGGTCTATGAAGCTGCGCGAAAAGTCCAGATCAGCACGCCTATCGTCGATTCTGTTTACAGCATTCTCTATCAAAATCGCTCGGCAGCATCGGCGTTGCGCGACCTACTATCCCGCGACCCGCGCCCTGAGCACGATTGAGAATTCTTGTGCATTTTTTCATTGCCTTTGTATGTTCAATAGATAGTCTCACAGAATGTTCCTGTGCTACATTTGGTGAACTTCTTTCACGACATCATTCAACAAAAATACCTCAACTCAGAAAATCCACTTATGAACTACACCACATATCAAAAAAAACCACGTAGAATGCCGACACGTACATCCTCAAAAAGATACGGAAAAGGCTTCACTCTCGTAGAACTCCTCATCGTCATCGCCATCATCTTGGTGCTTGCTGGTCTCGGTTTCGGCGGTGCTCAAGCCGTTCTAACGAGAGCGCGTAACACAAAATCCCTTGTCGCAGCCAACAATCTCGAACTTGCCGTCAACCAGTTCTATGATGAATACGGCATGTATCCTTTGCAAAATGTTTCAGCCGCTCCGCTCGTTACCAACCAAGGCGAAGGCGTGAATTTGCTTACCGTACTGATGGGCAAAGAAAATGGCAACACTGTTCTCAATACTAAGAATTTGCCCTTTTTGTCCATACCTCAAGGAAAAGGAAGAAATGGTTCTGGCCGCAAAGACGGACTGGAGTTTGATGGATCCGCAGTTCGTGGCCTCTATGACTTTTACGGCAATCCCTACACACTACTATTTGATGATGATATCAACGATGAGATTATCGATCCCTTCAACGGACAAATCATCCGCGGCAGAAAAGTGATCATTTACACACCTGGAAAAGACCGCATGACGGGTGACACTAAAACAAACAAAGACAACATTCTTTCTTGGAAATAAGCGTTCTCAAAAACCTACGTTTCCCTTCAACACCGCCTCATTTCCTTGGGCGGTGTTTTTTATGAGAGATCATTGTGGTTCTAGTCGTAACTGAGAACCAAATCCGTGAAATTGGTTTCGATCATCGTTGGCTGTTATTCCATCTTGTCTTTGCATGGACAAGAGAAGGCTACCTACGACGATCATATATTTCCGATATTTCAACAAACCTGTCTGAATTGCCATAACCCGGATAAAAACAAAGGCGGACTTGACCTTTCATCCTACGCTGGAGCCATGAAAGGCGGATCGGGAGGAAAAATTGCCATACCTGGCGATACGAGCTCCAAACTCTTATCATGCCTCTCTGCTGAGGGCGATCTAAAAATGCCACCGGAAGGCGATAGAATCAGCCCCTCTAACATCGCATTGATCAAAAGGTGGATCGAAACGGGACTCCTCGAAAACAAAAACTCCACCGCGCGGAAACCAGAAAAACCGCGATTTCAAATCGCCTCACAAAGCCCACAAGAAAAACCGGATGGTCCCCCGCCTATGCCTATCGATCTGCTGCTAGAGCCACTCGTAAAAACCAAGCGCGGATCCACGGTCCATTCATTAGCAGCAGCCCCTTGGGCGCCACTCGTCGCCGCCACATCACAACGACAAGTCCTTCTCTTTCACTCGGAAACATTGGAACTCGTCGGCATCATTCCCTTCCCCGCTGGAGAACCTCAATCCCTCGCTTTTACTCCCGACTCCCGCTATCTCATCGTCGCAGGCGGCACACCCGCTAAGTCGGGAACCACCTTGATCTTCGATGTTGTTACCGGGCGCCAAGTGCTTCATGTCGCCAAAGAGTTTGATAGCATCTTGGCCGCGGACATTCGACCAGAATTCGACATCGTCGCAACGGGTTCGTCATCGCGTATGGTCAAAATCTGGGACAGCAATACTGGAGATTTGATCAAATCCATCAAAAAACATACCGATTGGGTAACATCTCTCGATCTTTCATCTGATGGGGTATTGCTGGCCACCGGAGACAGAAATGGCGGCATTTACGTCTGGGAGGCAGCAACGGGAGGCGAATTCCATACCCTTCGCGCTCACCAAGCGAGCATTACGCAACTCAGTTTCCGCAATGATTCAAACATTCTTGCCAGCTCTTCAGAAGACGGAACCATACGATTTTGGGAAATGAATGGCGGCTCAGAAGTCAAAAAAATCGATGCTCATCCCGGTGGTGTCGTCGGTATCTCATGGGCACAAGACGGCACCCTCCTCACAGCTGGTCGAGACAAAAAAGCCAAGCTTTGGAAAGCTGACTTTCAACATTTACGCGATTGCACTCCCCTTCCCAATCTCCCCACAGCTTTGTGCATCACGCCGCAAGGTACTGGTTGCTTCGTTGGCGATGATCAAGGAACCATCACGGTCATCGATGCTTCGAACGGAAACATGATCACAACCCTAAACAACAATCCACCCACCATCGCCGAGCGACTGGTATCGATAGAAGCATCGATCAAAACGGCCGCATCAAGTACTAAGGCACTCGAACAAACCGTATCTCAAACTTCAGAAAAACTCAAAAAACACCAAGAATACATCAAAAATCTTCAGCAACGGGTCGCCAAAGCTAAAAATGTATTTCACAAAGCATCTCAAGCAGTCGTATCGATAGAAAAGAAACGCCAGCAATTACAACAAGATCTGGCAGCACAAAAAAATCTCGAACAGTCCCAACGCACACTTCAGGCCACTTCTCTGAACGAACTGAACCAAGCGATAGCTGCACTTGCTTCTGCGCAACAAGCTGGCCAAGCGGAAACCATTGAGCTCTCCACCCAGCATCGCAACACTTGCGAATCCAAACATCAACTACTCCTCTCGTCTCTAACAACTATCACCAACACCATTGCCAATCTAACGCAAACAGAACAGCAGCTCTCCAAGGAACTCGCTACTGCAACCCAAACGAGGGACGCTCATTCGACAGAAATCAAAACAGCGGAGACAGAACTCCGAGCAGCCTTAGCTGCATTGCCTGCCTTAGAAAAATCATGCTCGCAAGCTACAGCAGAATTAGCCCATTTGCCTGCCCAAATCGACAAGCTTCATCAGCAAAAGCAACATTGGAGTGCGGCTGCCATCAATACTCAATTTTTACTGTCTGCAAGCACATCCGCTCAAGAACAAGCTACTTTCCAAGACCTAGCATCAACGTTCATCACTCTCGAAGCAAGTCTCACCAAACAATACGCAATAGAACGTTCGACTGCTAACCATGAAGAACGCCTAAAAATCGCTAAAGAACGTCGCGCTATAGAAAGCGATCTTCTTAACGTAAAACGACAGATCGATAGCCAAACTCTTCAGCGGACACATTCGCAAGTTCACGCTGCAAAGTTACGCAAAGAATACATCACAGCGAAGGAATACAAAACAAAGTAATTCCAAAGTGCGAATCAGACTGATGCTCCAAGCTTTTGTTTGATGCAGGGAATCAGATCATCCAATTGCGTCACCACTTCAAACGATGAATCAGGGCAGAAGTTTTTCAGCAAAGCAATCAACGGTGTCCAAAACGAACGGCCTTGCTCATCAACTCGATTAAAAACAACTACAGGTTTACCTTCCATATCGGGATGCCGTTGCTGTTGGAAAATCATCAACGCTAACATTTCTTGAACGGTACCTGCACCGCCGGGAAAAATCACGAATGCGTGGGATCGTTCAATCATCACTTCCATCCTTGTGTAGATGTCGGGGCGCAACCAGAAGCTCGATAAGCCTGCGGGCAATCCCTCCAATTCGATGATGTGAGGAACATTTGAACCACCTGCCCAGCCACCATTTTCTACGGCACCAGCTACGACAGCACCCATGATACCCGTGCGACCAGCTCCGGAAACACATCCCATTCCCTCTTTGGCGAGCAATGCTCCCATCTGCCAACCGTCGGATAGATACGCCTCATCCTTGATACTTGCTGAACAAAAAACACATACATCTTTCCTTTTGGCATCTGGCTCAACGTGATCAAATGATTCTCCTGCCACGTCTCCGCTCTTGTGCCTGCCTGCATCAGGCAAACCCACACTCCTTGCCTTTTGCAGCAAGGCTGTCACCTCTTCTGCCTCATGGCATTCCAAAAGGTAATCTCGCGAATTTTGCTGAATCGTTCCAAGCTCCTCCAAATGTTTTAGCAAAGAAAACATCTGATCCCATGAACCATCCTGATTCAGCAACACTGTAGGCTTTCCCGAAAGATTTGCATCGATGGTTTGGTATCCCACAAAAATCGAAACGGCTTTAAACATGTCTTCCAACGTAGCTCCAGGAGTAAAAACAAAAGCATCCGCTTCGATAATTTTTCTCTCAATATTTCCAAGCCGAATGGTCTGATCTCCATTCGCATTGTAGATATCCCATCCAGCTCCGTAGAGCAAATACAAGAGCTTAGCGCGAATCGAGCGATAGGGATCCGCTTCGCCAGAAATTTTTCCAGAAAATCTTACAACAGGCATATTCAATAGGTTTTCAATAATGTATCAATTCAGTGAAAGACTCCGATTCGTAAGAACATGGCAGAACAAGCTGCTATATGATCAATGGACAATCCTTCTCGATGTAGGCTAGCAGAAGATATCACTATGTCAACAGCCCCATGCCACCAATCATGAAACACCAAAACCTCGCCCAAAGCTAACCAATTCGTCGCATGCTCCGGCACGATGACATGCACATGATGTAGAGCCTCACTTGGATGAAAGTTCACGATGCAGAGAAACGCATCGCGCGTTGTTTCGTCGCGCCGTAAAAAGGCATACAGCCAATGCCCACTTGCGATCTCACCTGCGATTCGCCCAAACCCTGCGTTATCTCGATTGGCATAATTCAATCCATAAAAATCACCAACCGCAAAAGCAGGTTCACGTAACATTTGCAGAAGCTTCCCATACCATGCTCGCAGGGCTTTTTGTTCTTCGGATAAGCGACCACCGTCGTAAGCATGACCATTCACCCATTTGACGAATTCGGGCATGCACCAATAATCAAAGATCGTCGTGCGGCCATCATTCCCCGCAAACCCTTCTTGGCCCTCAGCTGGTTCCCCCACTTCCTGGCCATTATAGATCATGACTGGCCCTCTACCCAGGCAAAACAATGTCGCACAAACAGGCCTACCAACCTTCATCCCTGTGGCCGCCCATTCTTTTACCGTGGCTAGACGCACCTCATCGTGATTCTCGCCGTAGCGCAAGGAACGATGAAATCGCTCTCCCGTAAAAATCAACGCGTCAAGGTCATTGCACCAATTCACTCCATCATACAAACCCATCAAAATATCGTAGGATGGATCATCATAGACCGCATCAAAGCCCGCAGCGAGCAACTCATCTAACACATGCCCGTCAGTGAGCTTCGCTGGATCATTGTTATAGGCTTCTGCCATGAAAAACACCTCCGCTTGGCGTGCTCGCGCACGCTTCACCAACCAATGCCAAAACTCCATGGGAATCATGTGCGCCATGTCCACGCGGAATCCACTCACCCCCATTTCCTGCCAATACGCGATAACCTCATCCATCATCCGCCACGTCTTAGGCACTTCATGAATCGCAGCATCCGCACTTGGCAAATACGACGTGTTTCTCCCTTGAGTGAAATCATGACCGTAGTTCAACTTCACCGTCTCATACCAATCGTGCATCGAGGGTGCCCATGAAATCACATTGTTCCCCGTGACTTTTCCATGTACACTTTCCGCAGGAAAGAATCCATCGCGGCCTTCGCGTTGGCTCGTGGGCAAACGCAGGGGTGGTCCACCACCAGCATCATCTGGTTGCAAATAATAGAAATTGTTGTCCCGATCAAAAAACTTGCTCACATCATCACCCTGCCCAAAGCTCAACTCAGGCTTCACATCCGATCCATACGAACGCGCCACGTGGTTCGGCACAAAGTCGATCAATACTCGCAACTTATGCACTTTGCATCGTTGCAATAACGCTCGAAATTCTTCCAATCGATTCAACGGATCCACCGCGTAATCGGGACAGACATCAAAGAAATCGCGTATCGCATACGGGCTACCCGCCTTGCCTTTCAGCAAATTCGGATGATCCGACTCCCTGCCTTCATACGCTGTTCCCGATGCTTGCTCATGGATCCCTGTCAGCCACAGGGTATTGAATCCCATTTCACTAAGGGAACTCAATGCCGCATCATTGATGTCAGCGAATTTTCCGCATCCATTTTCTGCGATGCTGCCATGAACCACATTGCTTTCATTCGTATTCCCGAAGAGCCTAACGAATAGCTGATAGATGATCGCACGTTCTTTCATTCAAACACAAACTTCCGCCACGCCAAACGGATGTAAAGAAAAATTCACGAATGGATGAGCTCGGTAAACGCATCCTCCAACGTAGCATAGCGAAATCGATAGCCGCTTTTCAGCAGAACCTTTGGCGAAACTCGCTGCCCACCTAAGACAGCCTCGCTAAAGCCGCCCAACGCGATACGCAAGACAAACGCAGGAGCCAGCCAAAAAGCCGGACGTTTCAACGCCTTTCCCAACTTGCGCGTGAAATCGACATTACGCTCAGGATTTGGCGACGCCAAGTTGAATGCACCATGCACATCTTCATGATCCAACGCATGCAAAATCCCTCCCACCAGATCATCAATATGAATCCAGGCCATCCACTGCCGACCATGACCCAACCTCGCACCTAGACCTAACGAAAAAAGCAATTTGATCTGATCCCACGCCATCCCCCCGCGCCCCAAGACAATGCCGATTCGCCCATGCGCGATGCGCACTCCGTCCACACCCGATGCCGCATGCTCCCATTGTCCGCACAGCTCCGCTAAGTAATCCTTCCCCATCGGTGCTTCCTCGCCATACGCCGCATCTGCCGTATCACCGTAATATCCCACCCCCGATGCATTGATCCACACGGATGGCTTTTTTTCCATACCTCGCAGCGTAGTAGCCACCGTTTCACTAAGTTCCACACGACTGCGATAAAAGTCCTGTCGATTCTTTTCCGTCCAGCGTTTTGTCACCCGTTCGCCAGCAAGATTGATAATCGCATCGATGCCAGAAAAATCCCACCTTTCCCCCGCAGCGGGATTTTTCCGCCATTCCATGACGCGCGTCGTATCGCCTGTGCCAGATCGACTAAACCCCACCACCCCATCGCCACGAGCCCGCAGAGCCTCACAAACATACCGTCCAACAAATCCTGATGCTCCTATGACTGCCACAATCTTCATGCCACAGGATATGCCACGGATTCACGCATATTGCAAATTTTACCGCCCCATGCCTTCACCGACTCAGCAACACCAAGAATTCTACCATCCGCTTCACAATCCAAGTTCACAACCCAAGTCTTTGTCTTATCCGAGTCAATCCGTTTATCCGTGGTTAAAACTCTTCCCACCGATGAATCCTCAACCGCAACGGAAGCGAAGCGGACATGGAGGCCAACTGCCACTAAAAAATTCCTCAAATTTCACGACCAGCACAGATAAAAATGGTGCATTCAGATCCTAGAAAATACACACCCCTGATGCGATAAGGTCATACGTAAATCCTTCAATCAATGCTTAAATCCCATAAAAGTGTGCAATCTCTACTCAGATGCATCAAACCTGCAAATCACGCATACTCCACAAAACCCCGCGTGCGGCTTCTGCATCTCCTTTCATCGCGCGCGCACCATCCTTTCTCTTCGGGGAAAACATTCTCGCGCCGACATAAAGACCTCATTGAGAAAAATTTTTGCTTCCGATCGCTTCCCCAGATGTGAAATATTGCCTAGGTTGCTTTGGGGCAATGTCATCCGCGAGCGTTTCATTTTCCAAGGGGCTTTGCCGAGCTTCTGGTTAATAGGTAGCGATTGTGATAGGCGAACTCGTTCGCGTTAGGCGGGGCAAGGCGCAAGATTCTCCTAGGCGTGCTTCGACTTGATTGAAATTCTGGATTTGCCTAAGGAACCAGCATGTGAGCTTCGGTTTGTATTCTTTTGCATCGAAAAATTTCCTCCGCAAGCGTGCCCAGCAGTCAATGAGTTCGAGGTCTTGTTGTAACGATTTCTGCGGGAACTTTTATGAGAACTTTTATACCAGGTGCCGCTCGCGTGCTACCATGCTAGACTGAGGAATCGTCAAAACGGCAACATTTTCTGAATCGACAGGTGATCGAAATGGATTAACATCAATGCATGAATAAACGAAAAGGGATTGCACTCGCGATTGGAGTCATCGCGCTGGTTGTTTGGAAAATGAATCAATCGGACCGACCTCCACAGTCGCGCCAAAATGCAAACTGGCAGGCTCGCGAGGTAAAAGAACCTTGCCAAACAGCAGACGAATGGCTGAAGCGTTGGGACCAAGATATGGGAGGATATCACGATCTGACACATCTTCAGTTTGCCGAGTTACCACCCGAATCGGAGTGGCCCACTCTGCTCACAGGTTGGCAAGACCGGCTCGACCGTAGCGAGCAAAATCCTGAAACCCTTCAATCCAACTTCTCTTTTCGCGGCGTAGAGAGAACGCGCCGCAAGCAGCGGCTTTTCCATGCCTTACTCAGTGAAGACCAAGATGCCATTGAGAAAGCATCGCGCGAGATGGTCAAAAATTCCGATTGGCATAGCTACGGCGGAGAAACGGGCTTGCATGAATTTTTATCGCTGCAAAAGGACTCCAAAGAAGGCATGCGCTGGTTACAAGACAATGGGTGGTCAGCGAAAAATTCCTCTCTCTCTCCTTCAACGATTTCGCGCGAATCGCGGGAGGACTGGGAAGAAAACTTAGCCAAGGGAAAGACAGAGGAGGCATTGGAATTGCTATGGAAACTCGTTGTTGATAAAGATGCGAAAGCCGCAGCGCGCATTTTGAAGATCGCACGAGCCCTAGAAGATAACGCTTTGGAGCAGCGCGCACTAAGTGCACTCAAGGAAATGGCAGATCGGGCGTCTTCCTACAATGCCGCTCTAGATTGGACTACCGAACTCATCAAGCAAAAACGCTGGCAAGAGTTTCGTGATTTACTACATCGCTTTCCACGTGAGCAGAATGGATACGATTGGGGACGTGACGGTCGTGAGCTTGCAGCGATTTTTTACCTAGATGGTTCCAAAGCCTATCTAGAAGCATACGCAGAGAAGACGGAAAGGATGAGCGAATCACAAAGACTGTATTCGCTTAAGTCCGATTTCAGCGAAGTCCAATTGTCCGCGATCCACATTGAAGCTCTCGCAGCAGAAGGACGGCGCGAAGATGCCATCAACGTAGCGCAGCACCTGCTCGCTGGGGATATACGCAACGATGACTTGCATCGTCAATTCCGTGCGCTTGATGCCACAGCTTATGAAGAATTTTTACAGCGACTCCGAGCCTTTGATCCGATGGAAGAACGCCCATTGATCTGGCAGGCACAGATCGCTCTGGAAGCAGGAGATACGACGAAAGCGAGAAATTTGGTCGAGCAAGCCATCGCCCTAGATCCTGCGGATGGGGATCAAGGGGCTGGCTCGCGGATGCTGGCGTATGAAGTGCTGGCGCGCGTGCTGTCAGAACTCGGCGATGATGACAAGGCGAAGTTTTTTCAGGAGGTCGTAGCCTCGATCCGCGAAGGGGAAAAAGCCGATGAGTTTCGCTATGCTGGCATGACGATTGAAGCGGTGAAACGTTACCAGTCAGCACTCGGGCGTTTCAATGACGCGTATTGCCTGCAATCTCGCTTGGCGCTGACACTGGCGAGAGAAGGGCGGTTTGAGGAAGCGGTGCCCCATTTTGAAAAGGCCTTTGAGTTGATGCCAATGAGCTTCGGCCCGCGTGAAAGCCACTGCTTTGGCTGCGAGGGGTTGTTCTCTGACAAACGCATCATCACGATCGCAACGCGCATTCTCACTGATTTCAGTAAACGTCATCCGCAGAATGCACGTGCCCCTTATTTGCTTGGGCTCGTATTCGACTCCGCCGATCACCCTGTCGAAGCGGCGATGTCATATCGCAAAGCAGTGGAAATGGACCCCGCCTATTTCAATGCTGCACGCGGTTGGGTGAGGAACCTCATGAGAGAAGGGGGAACCCATGAAGAATACAAAATTGCCATTGCCGCTCTCGCCGCATCAGCTCCCTATGCCAATCTCGATGAAGTCTATGGCAAACGCACCGATCTCGCGCAGGCGTGGCGCGATGCAGGAAAAATTCCACCCTCACCACTGAAACTGCAGCCATTCCCCATTGAAGTTCCCAAGTCTCCCCAACCGGAAAAACAAGATCAAGGCCATCTCAGGATATATCCCCAATACACCAAAGGTGCCGATGGCTGGAGTCGCGAGGAATTATTCGAAGGCAATTTTCTCTTCAAATTGGGACACTGATCTCCCATACGCAGTCATGAACATCGATGCCTCATCTCAGATTTCTGTGCGCGCATGGTAACTTTTTCTCCTGTTCTTTTCATTGCTTATGAGTGGCTTCAGGCGCTTTTCCTTGCTTGATTAAGCGACACACGAATTCATCATGTCCGATTCCTAAGCGCTCTACAAACCAGATATTGCTCACGCTCTTGTGGCACTTGAACATGATCGCCACAGCTACTTATCTCAGGGCTGCCCCAGAGACCTGCCACCCCTAGACGATTTCTTTTGGCTCGATCGCGCTAGAGTCTTTGAGCAAATTTTCTTCGACCAAATTCAGGGCAGCGCGATGGGGCGTTGTTTTTTGCGTTTTGGGGCAAGTTATGTTTTTGGGCATCCGCAAGTTTCGGCACACAGCCTCCGTTTGGTAATAACCACGGGCAAGACGTTGTTTTACGATACAAGAGACGAAGGTTCGGATTTCGATTCCGTGTTGTAGCGCAAAAGCTTATCCTTCACGCTGCTGAATTCAAAAGCTTCAAGGACGGCTTCGCGCTGCGCTCGACCTATCTGCAACCCTCAGAAGCACATCGATCTTGAGCAGGTCTGCGGTTACAGTGGACAGCCCTTCGGTGCTGAATGATTGATTGGTCGTATTCATAAGCATCGTAGATTGCATCTACAACGTTTATGACTAGAGGCGCTTCATAGGCAGCTTACTGTTTATGGGGGAATTCATTTTCCTTTGCATACAAGCGGGGTTGCATCCTCGGCGTAACGTGACAAACGCGGTAATGGACGGATTGGAAAAGGGAGACACTGCGAAGTGATAGCAATGCGAACACTACATAGATGCCGCAGCTTGATTTTTCCTATCTCCTGAAAGATTGCTGCGACTGTGGAGCGGAGTTTCCAAAGTAAAATCTTACAACTCCACCCTGCTAATCCGGGGTGGAACTCGATGCAAGAACCTTCCTGCCAATTCTTCAAATTGGTCGGAAAGATCGGTCAATCCAATTTCTAAGGTACCCGCGCTATCGCGCTCGGCTAGCAAATCCAATCGCGTCAATTCGCGCCGCAGATGCTCCGCGCAGGTCGTCGCTGAATCGACAATTCTCACTCCACTTCCAAGAATTTCCTGGAGCACTGGCACAAGTAGTGGATAATGGGTACAGGCCAAGAGTAAGGTGTCAATTCCTTTCTCGATCATCGGCGTGAGATAACTTTGCAAAATCAACTTCGTGGCCGCGTGATTGAGCCAATTTTCTTCGACCAATGGCACAAGCAACGGCGTGGGCTGCTCGATGATCCGCAATCCCGTGCGTCGTAGTGCCAGGGCGTGCTGGTAGGCATGAGAGGCGATGGTTCCCCGAGTCGCGATGATCCCCACACGCTGACAGTGCGGATCGGACAAGACCGATTCCACCCCAGCCTCGATGACACCGACGATCGGTACCCGATATTGCTGTTGCAACTGCGGCAATGCATGAGCTGTCGCCGTATTGCAGGCAACCACTATGGCTTTGACATCGTGACGCAACAAATGCCGCACATCTTCGTCAGAGAAACGGCGTATCGTTTCTGGCGACTTGGATCCATAGGGCACACGCGCGGTATCACCAAGATAGACAATCGATTCCTGCGGCAGCAACTCCTGCACCGCTCGTACGACGGTCAGACCTCCGACACCCGAATCAAAAATCCCTAAAGCCCCATTGTTCACACGCCTTTCCTACTATACGATACGCCAGCAGCCAAGCCGGAAAAACGCAACTCATGCCATCCTGATTTTCCAGCTTGCTCAACCTATTCTTCTCAAAGATACTAGAGCCATGATTTCTTACCGCAGATGTGGCAGATCGGGCGTCATACTGCCCGACATTTCTCTAGGCTTATGGCATAACTTCGGCGATTGCGACAATCAAGATGAAGCGCGCGCCATGCTGCTCAGAGCATATGACTTAGGCATCACGCACTTCGACCTCGCCAACAACTACGGCCCGCCTCCAGGCTCTGCGGAGCGAAATTTCGGAAAAATTCTCGCATCCGATTTGTCTGCGCACCGCGACCAGATGATCATCTCCACCAAAGCGGGCCACCTCATGTGGCCTGGCCCCTACGGCGAATGGGGGTCTCGCAAACACCTCCTCGCATCGCTCGATCAATCACTCGCCCGTCTTGGCATACCCTACGTGGACATTTTTTATTCCCACCGTCCCGACCCTGACACTCCCGTAGAAGAAACCATGTCCGCGTTGGTAACTGCGGTGCAATCAGGACGTGCTCTTTACGTGGGGCTTTCCAAATATCCTCTCCACCTCTTGCAGCAAGCCGTGAGCATTCTCGAGTCCAATGGCATTCGTCCGCTCGTCTATCAACCGCCGTATTCGCTACTCAATCGCTGGCCAGAAGCGGAAGGCATTCATCCATGGCTAGAAGCTCACGGCATAGGCTCGGTGGTTTTTAGCCCACTTGCGCAGGGGCTCCTTAGCGAAAAATATGCTAACGCCATTCCTTCCGGCTCCCGTGCCGCTCGTGCAGAAGGCTTTCTACAAGAACACCAAGTCCTAGCAGAACAATCACGTATCGCGTCTCTGGCAAAACTGGCTCATGCCTCAGGCATGCCTTTGCACCACATGGCTCTTCGCTGGGTATTGCAGCAATCTGCGGTTACTTCGGCGATCATAGGAGCTCGTACCGTAGCACAGTTAGATGACAATCTTTCCGCACTCGCACATCCTCCATTGCCGACTGATTTGCTCGCAGCTCTCGATGGACTTTGCCCGATGAGGTATTCTCTTCACGCCGAGGGCTGATTCGCTTTCCACCACGACAACATCTCTAACACTACGGATCGATGCGCGGCAACTCGCGTTTCTAGAGGAAACGCCACACTCGGAGTTTCTAACGTTAGCGATAGAGGACATCCTCGCTCAGCCATATAAATTGCCTCAGGCCAACTGTTAGGAAAATCCGCACACGGCTCATGATAGATCCAGCCATTTTCCCGCACCGCATGGTCGTCGATGATCGGCTGTGTTTCGATGCGCATGACATCCTCTACCGCTCGCAACAACGAACGGGCTCGGTCGGGGCGATCCTCCTGTAAATTGATTTCATAAAAGTAAAATCCCGTCGCCTCCCAGTCTTCGTGCAAACTAAACATCAAGGCCGGCACGGGAAATTTCTCGATCCATGCAATGTGAGCCTGCACTTCTCGACTCTCGCGAAAAAAGTAATCACGATTCAAATCACGCCCCCAAGCATCACCCCTTGTCCCGCGTGCAAATCCACTGGGATTCAACATCGGACAAACCAACCAATTCCATTCCAAATTCAAGCCTTCCTCGAGTAAAATTTCGACCGCCTTTGGTCCTGCGGGCTCATCTCCGTGTATCCCTGCTGACAAATACACGAACGGCGCAGCTGCATTCTGCACCCAAGACCATCCTTCTACAGGGCCATATTCGCCCTCACAGATCACCTCACGCTGCCAGCCCTGCTGCGCTAGATTTTCACGCAATCGCTCGTCCATAGCACATGCGATTATTCAATGACGATCGATGCCGGATCCCACGTTGGCTGAGGATAGGTCATGCCCAATTTCCGTAAATGCTCCACGACAATTTCCGCCACCACGAGATTGCGATACCACTTCCGATCTGCTGGGACTACATACCATGGGCTATACGAGCGCGATGTTTTTTGAAACACCTCCTCATACGCCTCCATGAACTGCGGCCATAGCTTTCGATCTTTGATATCATCAGGAAACAATTTCCAATATTTCTCCGGCCTCTCAAGACGCGATAACAAGCGCCGTTTCTGTTCCTCAGGAGAGATATGCAGGAAAAATTTCAAAATCACAGTCCCTTCATCGACCAGCATACGCTCAAAGTCATTGATATGCCGATAGCGCTTCCTCCATACGGCATCCTCACGCAGATTCTTGACCCTCACCGAGATGATGTCCTCGTAGTGACTCCGATTGAAGATCACGATTTGCCCATTCCCAGGCACATGTGGATGCACCCGCCAGAGAAAATCATGCGCCAAGTCTTCCTCCGTCGGCTTCTTAAATGACTTGACGGTGATTCCTTGCGGATCGACGCGAGAAAAAACATGCTTCACACAACCGTCCTTTCCACCCGTATCCATGGCCTGCAATACGATCAAAATCCGCTGCTTACCCTGGGCATAGAGCACTTTTTGCAAACTCTGCAGTTCGTCCCGCAGTTTTTCAAATCTCTTCTCCCCTTTCTTCTTCAAATCCATCATGCCTTCAGCAGAATCTGCGGCATCGATCTGTGCAAGATTCACCTTCACACCAGGACGAACCAGAAAACGCGACGCAAAATTTCCAAAAAGCATGGCGCAGAATGGCAGCCAAGATCGGCACTGACAAGCATTCTTGAAGAGGAAATTTCTCAACCTCTCCGCTGCCGCATTCGCCAAAGACCCAACAACGTCGCCAAAGCTCCCGCAACCATGATTGGTACATCTCCCCACGCCTGATACAGCGACTTCAAAGGCTTGATTGGCACCTCCAACTGCCCAAACAAATGGCCTTTCGTAAAATGCGAACCATTTTCATCCACCAAGGTCTTCGCCGCGCCAGTGACCGAAATCAAGCCGCTCACCCCGGTATTGGCACAACGCAACATCGGCCTTCGTAATTCTACAGCCCGAAATCTCGCATTTGCGAAATGCTGCGCAGCTGCCGCACTTTGTGCAAACCATCCATCATTCGTCACATTTACCATCACTTGCATCTCATCACGCACAAAGCGCCTCGCCTCATGCGCAACCGTATCCTCAAAGCAAATGGACGGAATCACCGAAAACTTTTGCCCGCGAACTTCTGCAGGTATCGGCTCATGTTGCATGCCTGCTGCATAAGCGCCCTGGTACTCCGCGCCCGATTGATTTTCGTAAATTTTCTTCAGCCAAGGCAATTTTTCGATCAGCGGAATGTATTCCCCAAACATCACCAAATGACGTTTCCGATAGACATCCTTCACGCCATTGGCATCCACCCAAGCTAAGGAATTCCACACCTGCGGATTCTCTACGATATGCCATTCGCCGCCATTTTCCGCACCTTCCATTTCGACCAAACCAAAAACCACGTTCTCACAGCCGCTTTCGCGAAACCATTTCAGCGTATCTTCATTTTCTGGCCACATCGCCCGTGCGCCTGCGGAATTTGTCAACATCCGGCCATTCAACGCCACCTCCGGCAGCACTAACCAATCAGGATAAAACAACGCTCTCTCCTCGCCACCAGCGAGCTGCTCGCGATGCTGCTCCGCCAAGTCATTCATCGCCGTTTCCACGATCTCGCCATAGCCATAGTGAATTTCCTCCGCCGACATCAACTGCTTTGCAGCATCTTGCGGCACGTTCATTTGCGTCAGTAAGACCCGCAGTGGAAACATCTCCCCCTGCCCCGCCAAGCGTAACTTTCCTACGCCGTAAACAAAGCCAACCACCACTAGCAAAGCCGCAACAGCAAAATCAGGATGCGCCCCCCATCGCCCAACTCCTTGCCTCGCCCTGCGCCACATTCGCATCGCCACTTGCAAAATCACAGCTTGCACGAACACCATCACAAAAGAAATGCCCGCCACGCCAAAGAGATCCGCCATTTGCATCAATACTACCTGCTTATGCGTAGCGACCCCCAGCCCATTCCAAGAAAACCCAGTAAATACATAGCTCCTGAGCACTTCCAAGCCCGCCCACATTGCCGCCAATGCCGCGGCATAGCCGAGCGACCGTAGCGAGCGAGCCATCACACCCGCTGGCTCATCGCGCCGCCACGGATTCCACGCCCCCGCCGCCCACAAGGCCCAGATTGCTGGATAAATCGCCAAATATGCTGCCAGCACGACGACTCCAAGCCAACTCACCGTATCCAACCACAGCAACACCGAGCCAAAAAAGCTCAGCCCAAACGCATAACCAATCAAACATCCACACCTCTTCGCCCGTTGCGGTTTGAGCGTCCACAAGACCGCCAATAAGGGCAACAACGCGATCCAAGCACAAGCACTCCAATCCAGCCCTGGATATGCCAAAGAAAGCACTCCACCCGCTACGATCGCAACCGCCATTTTGACCAATATCAATTTCACCACGCCCACCCTAGAAACCCTTACTCATCTTGGCAATCCTCAGCTACAATCGATGCGTAAAATTTGCTTTTGAAGGCAAGCCAGAGATTCCTTCCTGAGATGTGCCACATCAAATCATGCTTGATTTCGAGAGCATATTTCGGAGGCTACAACTGCGCAATTTCTTTGATACTCAGGCCTGTTATGGTCGAGATGAGCGAAACATCTAGCCCTTGCTCGATCATGGCTCGAGCGATTTCAGCTTTTCCTTCAGCTTTTCCTTCAGCTTTTCCTTCAGCTTTTCCTTCAGCTTTTCCTTCAGCTTTTCCTTCAGCTTTTCCTTCGGCTTTTCCTTCAGCTTTTCCTTTTGCTTCGCCCTCAGCCAGACCTTCCAGCAGACCTTCGAGCTTTCCTTCGTCGTAGGCGGTATCGATGACGTTTTTGATGTCGCGATAGATTTTTAGACTGTGTTGGTAGCGCACGTGCTCTTCGGGAGGCAACTGCGCTAACTCAGCTTTGTGAAACGCATCGCAGAAAATTTCTTCATCACCAAAGATCCGCGGAATCTCAGAAAAATTTTCGAGGTTTTTGATAAAATACAGCCATTTGTCGAGTTGGCTCTCTAGCTGTTCTTCCGTTTTTCGGAAGTTGGGCATTTCTAGGTAGAGGTATGTGAGCTTATCGTAGAAGATTTTGTTGTTCTGGTCTTTGAGCTTGATGGTGTGGAGGACTTGCGATTTTTCTGGCTCCGTCTCGTAATCGTCGAAGGTGAAATCGAGGATACCTACGCAGTAAACCGCTTGCAATCGGAAGTCCCAATTGCCTTTCTCCGCTTGTTCTTGGATCGGAAAAGTCGAGTAATAGACCGTGCGATCTTTGAAGAAATTCTGTTTGGCTTTTTGCAGTTCTACGATGAATTTTTCGCCGTTTTGGTTTTCGCAATAGATATCAAATATAGCACGGCGATCGAGATCACCTTGTCCGAGTTGCTCGGCGTTTTTGAAATCGAGCTTAGTGATTTGAGTGTTGGCGGGAAGCAGGGCGTTGAGGAAGTCCTTGAGCAAATGCTTACTGGCCTCTTCTCCAAAGATCTTTTTGAAGCCGAAGTCGGTGTAAGGATTGATGTAGCGAGCGGACACAAGACCAGTGTAGCGGATACTGGACGAAGCGCAAGAAAGGAGTCGGAGAATCAAATCGAGCCTCGCCCTATGTTGGACAGGGTTCTGGTGAACTTTTCCACACCCATCTTACGACTTACCACCCATCTGCAATTTCGGAATTGCATGCCATCCAACCAAAGTTCTTACGTGCTTACACAAGATTCTATAAAATTGCGATTTGAGAAAGATACATACCCGAAATTTTCCTCGAAATTTTTCTTGAACCAGAAAGTGATCGAATCTTTGCTTCTCGCGCATGATAAGAAAATGCACATATTTTTTACTGTATTGCATTCACTGCTCACTGTCTGCCATTGAAACCACGGATGTTGTGACAAAAACTGCTGGACTTGTTGCGTTCTGGGATTTCGTGAAACGTGAACCAAATGGGCTTCATCGGTTCACGGCACATGTACCAGATGGAAACGTCTCTGACTACCCCTTGGATGCAATAAACTACGTGAAAGAATACTGGAATCTTGGTCCTGTGGCAACATACGCCGACTTCCCGCAGATGGGTCGAGGACTATTTGGCAACGCAATTCGCATAAAAAATGAAACCAGTATTAATGTTCGTCCACTACTCTCCGTGTCACGTGAAAACATACACAATACGCCGCTCGATATTAAAGGCTCTGACAAGTCGCTGACGATGGTAGCCTGGGTAATTCGCGAAAGCGGAAATCATGCAATTGCAGGCGTATGGAACGAAGGCACTGACATTCTTTCTTTGACTGGCCCGACCATCAAGAAAGTAGAGCCTGGTCATCGACAATACGCACTGTTTGCTGGATTGCAATACACTGGCACTTCCACAGGCCATTTATCAGAAAATGGAGTAGGAAGTTTTTTGAACGCATACGCGCTCCATAAGTCGCACACGGCGAATTTTTCACCACAATTACCAGCAACATCTGCCAGCAATGTGCTTGATACTTCATGGCAGTGCTTCGCAATGAGCTTCGACCACAAAAAGAAAGAAATCACAAGCTGGCTGAACGGAGTCACAGGTCAGCACTGGTTAATCAATCTGCAAAATGACGTATTTGGCAAGGCGTGTTATAATGCTTACATGCAAGGCTACTTTGCGAAGCTGCCTGGTAAGCAAGAGGGCGAGGACGAATCATATCCTAAAGACCAATACTACAACCCGCCTGAAGGCACCCCTGTTCTCGTTAGAGTTCTATCTCAAACTGCTAATGAACGAGTTGAAGCACACGATTTTCGCTACACAAGATTGAGAATCACAATACGTGACGGTGTAGAGGTTTCGCGCGATTTGGTTGGAATTTCTGCGAACCCATGGTGGTATCCTCACCCAATTTACTCACCGATTGACATGCAAAGGAGAAGCGAGTTCACCATTGGCCGCGTTGTGCATAGTCAACGCACAGTCGGATTCACGGGCTGGATTGGTGGAGTAGCTATTTACGATCGAGCTTTAAGCATACCTGAGATACGTGCTTTATCAAACCTTCGAAGTGCCACACCGATTCCAACGCCCACTGTCGCGATAGCCCCCAGTATCACCCCCGCGGTTGGCAACTATCAAGCACCTATTACTATTTCAATCGAAAATCACTCTCCTGGCACAACCCTGCGCTACACAACCGACGGCACGAGACCCTCTGCCACGGTTGGGATTGTTTACAGTAGCCCATTCAAACTAAATTCTACTACTACACTGAAGGTCATCGCTACAGGAGCTAGCTTTGTACCATCCCAAGTAATTTCCTACACCTACTTTATCTCGCAACCGGCATTATCTGGTTGGCGCACTCTGCATGGACTCCCTCCCGACGGATCACAAGACCTCTCTAATCCTTCAAGCGATGGCGTGGTCAACTTACTTAAAATGGCTTTCAACATGGCGCCGAATGCGGGAGATCTTTTACAATCAAACACCACAGTATTGGCAACCAATGGCAAAACCGGCTTACCTAGGGTTGGAAAAGACAACCTGAACCGACTGACTGTGAGCTTTGTTCGCTTAAAAGATGCCAAAAATCGAGATATTACCTACAATGTGCTTACTGGCGAAGATCTTGCGAATCTGCTGCCACTTGATCTCAAAGAAGCACACGTCGAAGATATCGATACCGATTGGGAGCGTGTCACCGTCTCTGACCCAACCGTAACAACCAAACGGTTCGGCTGTGTAAGAGTAGCGTCTGCCTCCAGTTTGATGGAGACAAGAAACTAAATTACAACCCAAAATTACCATTCTCCATTTGGCGAGGGGTAAACGTCCCATTTCTCATAAGCTTTATCGATGCTCGCGGTATCACGGATACGCAAGATATTCGCTAAAGCGTGAAAAATACTTGCTCGCTCCACAAATTTGCAGAATATTGCGCCCGAATCGATCCTATATTGATTCACAGCTTACTCACGATAGATCAAACGTTCACAATTTTTCTTATGAAAACGTTATCATTTTTTCTACCATCTGTACTCTTGTATTGCAATCCTGTGCTTGCAACTACGACGACTGACGTAACAAACACTCCAGGGCTTGTTGCGTTCTGGGATTTCGTAAAGCGTGAGCCTGACAAGCTTTGTCGCTTCACAGCCCATGTTCCTTCGGGGGAAATCTCTGACTATCCCTTAGATGCTGTCAATTACATCAATCTCAATTGGAATTCTGGTCGTCAGGCAACGTATGCCGATTTTCCACAGCTTGGACGAGGTCCATTTGGTAATGCGATCCGTTTCAAGCAGGAAAATGATATAAACTTTCGCCCATTACTTTGCGTAGCCCGCGAGCAACTTCACGATAAACCTCTCGACATCAAAGGTTCTGACAAGTCTGTGACTCTGATTGTTTGGGCCATTCGCGAGAGTGGGAATCACGCTCTAGCAGGAATCTGGCATGAAGGCACTGATTTGAAGGAACTCACGAACTCGAATAACATAAAATCCGAACCTGGACAGCGCCAGTATGCATTATTTGCTGGGCTAAAACATCCTGGCACGGCCTGTGGTCATGTATCAGACAATGGCGCGGGTTCTTTCTTGAACAAATATGCTCTCCACAAATCTCACACTTCCCAACTGTCTCCAGAGACACCTGCTACAGTTACAACCGACTTGCTTGACAAGTCATGGCAATGCTTCGCGATGAGCTTCAACCACGAAACAGACGAAATCACCAGTTGGCTCAACGGTGTGCCAAGTGAAAAGTGGATTGACAACCTGAATCAGGACGAAATGACCAAATCTGCCTACAATGCCTACATGCAAGGCTACTTTGCGAAGCTGCCAGGCAAACAAGAGGGCGAGGACGAAGCATTTCCTAAGGAGCAATACTACAACCCACCAGAAGGCGCGCCTCTTAGCGTAAAAGTGTTAGAAGATTCGGCATTGAGGCGCATCGAAATGCACCAACATCGATTCACTAAGATCAAAGTAACCATGCAAAACGGGAAAGAGGTACGCCGCGACCTGATGGGAATTCGTGAAAATCCTTGGTGGTTTCCTCATTCGATTTACTCGCCAAAGGACTCTCAAAGCGGTGGGCCGTTTACCATCGGCAGAGTCATTCATAGTGCACGCTCCGTTGGTTTCACAGGATGGATTGGAGGCGTTGCCGTTTTCGATCGAGCACTTACTGCCAAGGAAATGGTTAATCTTGCGAATCTAAGGAATGCGAAGCCAACTACCACCTCCCTACCTCAAACACTTCCGGAGAAATAACATCTACGGTCATAGCAATCAACGCGCTATCATCGAGATCGGAAATGGAGCACTAGAAAGTCGTTTCTAGGCTTTGATGGGCAAGAAGAGATTTCCAACACGGATCTTGATCCTCGTCACAAGAGTATGGGCTTGATGATTTTTGCTGGCTCTACGCCGCTGAGTTTGAAGTCCAAACCTTGAAATTTGTAGGTGAAAGCGGAATCGTCGATACCTAACAATTTCAGCATCGTCGCGTGAAGATCATGCACGGTGGTTTTGTTTTCGGCGACGCCGTAGCCTAGCTCATCGGTTTTGCCATGAACGACACCGCCTTTGATGCCGCCACCGGCCATCAGGAGGCTGAATGCATTGATGTGATGATCGCGTCCCGAGCCTTGGCCCATGGGCGTTCGGCCAAATTCCCCGCCCCAGATGATGAGAGTGTCATCAAGCATGCCACGCTGCTTCAGATCCGTGATCAAGGCAGCCGTCGCTTGATCGACATTGCGAGCGGAAAAGGGCATGTCTTTTTCGATGTTGCCATGATGATCCCATGCTCGGTGATAGAGTTGTACAAAACGCACACCGCGCTCGACCATGCGGCGGGCGAGCAGGCAGTTGCGGGCAAAGCTGGATTCGTTTGCTTCCTTGATGCCGTAGAGGTCGAGCATGGCACGGGATTCGCTGGCGACATCGGTGAGTCCAGGCACCGAGGTCTGCATACGAAAGGCCATTTCATATTGGGCAATACGGGCGGCGATTTCGCTATCGTATCGGGTTTCTGCCAGCAGGCCATTCATGCGTTTGATTTCATCGACCACTTGGCGTTGGGTGGATTGGCAGATGCCATCGGGATTGCCAAGGTAGTGAACAGCAGCGCCGTTGGATTGGAATTGCACGCCTTGGTATTTTCCGGGCAAGAATCCCGAAGACCATTGGCGGGAACTCACAGGCTGGGCACCGCCGCCACCTGCGGACATCAGCACGATGTAACCAGGGAGGTCAGATGTTTCAGCGCCGAGTCCGTAGAGCATCCACGAACCCATCGAAGGCCGCCCTTTGACGATGGAGCCGCTATTGAAAAACGCATGAGCGGGATCGTGGTTGATTTGCTCGGTGGTCATCGAATTGATGACGGCAAACTCATCGATGACCTTCGCCATGTGAGGAAAGAGGTCGGACACGTAGATGCCCGATTTTCCATATTTTTGAAATTTCGTAAAGGATCCGCGAGCGACGAGCTTAGAACCTTGCAACTGGGCGAGTTGCTGGCCCTTGGTGAAGCTTTCAGGAAAAGGCTGACCGTTGAGTTTGTTGAGTTCAGGCTTGTAATCAAACGACTCGAACTGCGATGGACCACCCGCCATGCAGAGGTGGATGACCCGTTTCGCTTTTGGCGCGTAATGCAAGGCGTTGTCATATCGACCAGGCCACGGTGCTTGCTCGCCACGAGCTTGTTGCATGAGCGAAGCGAAAGCCACTCCGCCGAGTCCGGCGAAGGAGTTTTCTAGGAAGGTACGGCGGTTAATGGAAAGTGGGTGGTGCATGGTGGTGTGAGTTAACAGGAGGGGGGGAGCGAGGGAGGGAGTGAGGGGGAGACTTGGGTTGTGTTTTTTGGGGGGAGAGTCCATTGCTCGGGGTGGGAGATCATGGTGACAAGCATGCCAAGGATGGCATCGTACTGGGTGTAAATCGGCTTGGCTTTTTCGCGGTCGAGGTAGCCGCATTTGACGGCGAATTGAAGCCATGTTTGCGTTTCGGCGGCTTCGCCTTCGGCATCGCTGAGCTTGGCAATGAAGGCTGCGGGGTATCTACGCTTGCGCCATGCTTCGGTAATGTTTGCCGAGACGGAACGTGAAGATCGCCGAATTTGATCCGTTAATGAATATTTCTCCTCAGGAGGAAACGTGCGACTTTCCCGAAAGATCTCCATCGCAGAAGCAAAACTCTGCTTAAAGACTTCAAGTTGCGTATGTCGATTCACTCTCATGCTTACAATCTACTCTTTGTTAGTTAAAAAACGAGATGATTTTCTACTCTCCCCCTCCCCCGATCCCCCCTCCCCTGCTCTCTCTTCAATACCGTGTGATGCATTCATGGAGGTTGAGGATCACGCGGCAGGTTTGCACAAGCGCGGCTTGTTCGTTGCTGAGGTTGTTGGCTTTGTTTTCCCCGGAGACAAATAGAGCGAGTTGTTTGTTATGAAATTCGATGAGGCCTTTCATTTCCTCATCGCGTGGGCTGCGGGCTAGAGCTAGGGAGAAGGCTTGGGTGAGTGAGGCTTGCAGAGAGCCTGCGTTATTGATGCGTTCGGCAAGTGCCTGCGCAGCTTCGACGAAGACGGGGTCGTTGAGAAGCGTCAGCGCTTGTTGAGGAGTGTTGGCTTGCATGCGGTCAGAACTACATTCTTCGCGCGATGGAGCATCGAAATTGGCAAGCATCGGATGCATGAAGGTGCGTTGCCAATGAGTGTAGATGCCGCGCCGCATGCGACTGTGACCGGTGTCCATGATCCAGTCACGGTCGGGAAATTGAATGGCAGCGTAGTATCCAGGCGGCTGGTAGGGCTTGGATGGCGGGCCGCCAGCGTAAGAGATATCAAGCAAACCAGCAATGGTGAGGGCATTGTCACGGATGAACTCAGCATCGAGCCGGCGAGCACTTTGTTGGGCAAGCAGGCGATTGGCGGGATCGATTTCCACGATTTCCTTGCGAGTTGCGGCGCTTTGGCGATAGGTTTTACTACTGACGATGAGTCGGACGATGTGCTTTGTGTCCCAACCGGAATCGCGGAACTCACAGGCTAGCCAATCTAACAATTCGGGATGGGAGGGAGCTTCGCCTTGGCCGCCGAGGTCGTCGAGGACGTTGGATAAGCCTTTGCCGAAAAATTGTTTCCACAAGCGATTGACGTAGTTGCGGGCGGTAAGAGGATTTTCTTGGGAGGTGATCCAGTTAGCAAGATCGAGGCGATTGAGTTCTCGATCTTTCGGCAGGCTGTCTTGTGGCAAGAATGAAAGCACAGCGGGTTTCACGATTGTGCCGCTTTCGTCCTGCCAATTGCCGCGTGGCAAAATGCGGGTGATAAGTTTATTATCGTTCGGCACGGAAACGGTAGTCACAGTGCGATTCCAACCGCCACGACACTGGCGCATTTCAGTGAGCAAGGTCTGATACTTCTGCGGTAATTTTGGCACGGCAGTATGGCAAAGGTGATAGGGCACCGTGCTGCGCGGGAGTTCTTCTAGAAATTTCTCGGTAAATGCTGGCTGTCCAGGCACGGGGTTAAGCACAGGACTCGTGGAAAAGCGCAGGCGGCCAACATCGGATGATTTCACACGAACGACGAGCTTCCCACCAGTGGGAATGGTGATTGGTGATTCAAAGCACAGCACAGAAGTCTGCGTGCGTTTGGTAAGATCGGCAGGTTGTTCTAGCGAAGCTGGGGCACTCATCCAAGTGGTGCCAAAGCTAATGGAGGTCTCAAAGCCACTTGAGTAACCTTTGGGACGACTGAGATCGGCTTGGGAATAGACGACCTTGATTGGACTGGGCTTGCCCGTAGAATCGATGATCTCGACGCTGGGAGAAATCGAGAAATGACCTTTAGGGGATCGTCCGATGAAGCCTTGGAGAGAGGCATCAGGCAAGGCTTCAATTCGCAAACTGCCGATGGTTCCGTTGGTGCCTACACCGAGGTCGTAGAGGATTTCATCATCCTTTGCTGGTGCGCCGGATGCGATAGCACTGCCATCGGATTGTAGGGCAATGCGTGTGTTTTTGCTGCTGGTCGCAGTTCTGACCGGGTGAACGTGCCAGCCATCAGGATGCTCTGAGGCGTAGGATTTCATCGTTTCGCGCCATGAATCGAGACGATTTTGCTCGGTGGGAACGGAGGACGGCACAGAGAAAATGTCGGCTTCGATGCGTTTCATTCGCGCGAACAGCGCCGGTGATTGCGAAACAAATTCTGGCGGAAAAGGCCAATCATTATTGCCGCCCTTGAGTTCCGGGTTGGGAGAATAACTGTAATCGGAATAGACGCCCCATTGCTGCACATCAGCAAAAAAAGCCGAAAGCGAATAAAAGTCTTTGGCGGTGATGGGATCATACTTGTGGTCGTGACATTCGGCGCAGCCCGTAGTTTGACCTAGAAAGGCGATACCAATGGCACGAACGCGATCAGCGGAATACTTGGCAAGATATTCTTTGGGCTGAGCCCCGCCTTCGCGGGACATGAGGTTGAGGCGATTGAAAGCGGAGGCGATGCGTTGTTCATCGGTGGGATTTGGCAAAAGATCGCCCGCAAGTTGCTCGCGGGTGAAAACGTCGAAACGCTTGTTGCGGTTGAAGCTATCGATCACATAATCGCGGTAAGCGAAGACGCGCATGTTTTGATCGCCGTGGAAGCCGACGGTGTCAGCATATCGAACGGCATCCAACCACGGAACGGCCATGCGTTCGCCGTAGCGAGGTGAGGCGAGAAAATCTTCAACTTTTTTGTCGTAGATCGATGGCTCAGAAGAGAATGCCGCAACTTCTTGCGGCGAGGGAGGCAGGCCAGTGAGATCGAGGCTGAGACGGCGCAATAAGTCGTTCGGCGCGGCTTCTGGGCTTGGTGTAATACCTTTTTTTCCCAATGCAGATAAAATGAAGGCATCGATGGGATTTTGGATCGGATGTTTCACTGTCGGTACCTCAGGACGCAACAACGGCGTGTAGGACCAGTGCGGTTGATAGACAGCGCCCTCGCGAATCCAGCGTTCGAGGAGATCGCGCTCGGCTTGGGTGATGGTCTTGTGCGTTTTCGGCGGAGGCATGACTTCACTGCGGTCTTTTGAGTCAATGCGGGCTATAATCAGGCTTTCTTCTGGTTTCCCCGGCACGATGGCAAATCCTTGACTCTCGGTGAGCGGCGCGTAGGCGGCCTCGGCGATATCGAGCCTCAAACCGGCCTCCCGATGTTTCGCGTCTGGCCCATGACAGCCAATGCACTTGTCGCTGAGGATGGGGCGAATATCGCGATTGAAGGACACTTTTTCCTCGGCTTGGCAGAGAATCGGCAGGAAAAAAATCAAAAGTGACAGTTTCATCGAAAAAGAAAAATGTGGCGAGGAAGCGGAAAACATCTTCAGTCAGTTTTTGCTAAAGTCAAATCAAACTCAGGGCTTCCAACGAAAATGCCCCGTGTGAGGATACTCCATCAAGCAATCTTCTTCCACAGCACCCGCGCCGATGTTATGAAGCACCATGTAGTGCCCCGATGCGCCTTTTTTGTCGCTTACAATGATGATGTGCGGCAGGCTTTTCATGACCAGACATGTCACCAGATCGCCAGGTTGGAAACGCGCCGCGTCTTCGGACTTCGGCACTGAAAATCCCCTGCGCTTAAAATAAGTCATCTGGTTCGGCACACGGCGGTGGTCGATATTTTTATCAGTGCTCTTGAGCCCCCAAATTTTCGGATAGAGCGCAAAGTTCTTTTTCATATCCTCGTGCAGCAACTCCTGCAAATCCGCACCGCAGCCGCGCAAGGCACGAATCACGACATCCGTGCAAACGCCTTTCTCGCGTGGTAAGTCACCCATCGGGTAAGCGAGCGCGACGTAAGCAGGATCGTAGTCTGTGGTGACACCGACTTGCGAACGAGCAGCGGCGATCAATTTCGCTGCCGAGTAGTCTTCCGCAACAAGCGGAAAACAAGGCAGGAGAAGAAACAGCAGAATTCGCATGAATGTTTTCATCGCTAGGAATTACGGCTTCACGGAAAGAAATGTTGCATCAACTATGATTTCCCCTGAAATGCGTCTTTGTCGATTCGCAACAAGGCTGCGCGTTGACTCAAAAGTAAATGACACCGGTGTAAATCCGGAAGGGGGGCAGAAAGCCTCGCTTTCACAACGAAATCAAATCGTTGGAATCCTAAATTCGACACGCGCGGTGTTCGTTCGGTTGGCTGCGATTTCTCGCCGCTCCAGTCGCGAACCGAGCAGTTCTTCCATCATCCGTAGCTCCATTTGCACCGCTGACGGATATGCCGCAAAGATCGCCCACAGCGGATGATGATATTCTTCAATCCGCAAACCTTTTCCCGGCTCGTAGGCGCAACGTGAAAAGCAGCCATCCTTTTCCCGCAATGCGGTCAGCAATGTCGCCTTTTCGATCAAAGACTTGGCTCGCTGCATGCGTGGGAGAAGTTGCGCTTTTTTCTCATCGAAATAATGACTCAGAACCTTTTCAGCAGCCTTGTCGCCGAACATCGGTTTGAATAATCCCATCATCTCCAGCGTAAAGGACACACCCGCTTGCGGAAAGAGCACGTCGGATTTGCGGCTAAGCCGATACGATATCTCCGGCCTGCCGACCTCTGATCTTGCAACGCGTTCGCGCTCTAGGTAGCCCAGTTTCACCAGAGCCTCGCATTGCTGTTTCACTCCCATGTAGCTCATTTCCAAGGGTTCTAACAGATCTGGAATCGACCGCGCACCGTGCAATTTGCATTGCTCGATGAGCTTAACCCACACGGGCTTGAGAATATCGCGAACTCCAGCGGCGAACATGGCGACAAGCATGAGGGAGTATCGTAACCGAGGCAATGCGGAAAATTTCTCGCCGCTCCCTCATGAAGATTGCCCTCCCCGAGGAAAAACACTTGCACACCAGCCCGCAGCTTGCATACTCCACACCATGCAAGCTGCAACGAATCAACTTCGCGCCTTTTTACAATACTATGCGGTTCAATTGATCGAGCATCCCGAGCAAGCACAACTGCGCGTTGCCGAAATCGACCCCGGCAAACTTCGCTTTCGTTTGATCCTCAATCCTAGCGACGTGGCGTTACTCATCGGCAAAAACGGCTTCACCGCCTCGGCCATTCGCAGCGTTATGAAGGCCGCCGCCGAACGCCACAATGTGCAATTCTCCCTGCAAATCCATTCCCACGAGGAAGAAGCGCAGCGCAACAGCGCGGGCGAAGCGTAATTTCTGCTATCGTTTGCGATTCCACGCATCACTGGCATACAGCGAGTCATGCAGTCCTTGCCAATCCAGCGGAAAATTCTCCACATCAAACGGAGAAACCTCCTCCGCTAGCGCCTTCGCCCACGCCATAGCCAATGACTCGTTCATCGAAAGCCCGCATTGCACCGAGCCTTGATGCAACATCGCATTTCGATTGCGCCGCTGGCCCGCTCCTGCGATTTTTCTGCCCGCTCCGTCCCCCAGATCATAGCGCACCGGATTGCTAAAACACCAGCCGCCAGCATGATCTTCGCGGCCTTCCACCAAGCGACACTCCACTCCCCTGCCCTGCAACAAACCCTGCAAGCATTCGTGGATCTTTTGATAGCTCAGCGTCGTAGCCATTTCCGCCAAATCCCACCCACGCGGCACAACCAACGAATACGTCCAGTCCTCGCGATGATCCACCATCCCGCCACCCGTCGGACGACGCACAAACGCCCGCCCAGACGAAATCTCCTCAGCTTTGCCAAAATATCCCACACTCATCCACTCCCCCAGCCACCCATACACTCGCAAGACGGGCCTGCGACAAACGCGCGATAAAGCATCGTCGATCGCCATATTTTCCGGCCCCGTGCGCGCGCCGTCCACCCAAAGTTCCAATGATTCGAGAAGTCGCATCTGCGCTCCATCGTCACGAATTTCTCTCTCGTGGCAATTATCATTTTACAAATCGTTCATCCCGCACAAAGTATTCGGCACCATGGCACACCTGCACAAACCACACGCCGCCCTCTTCATCGCTGGGCACGGCTCCACAGAGAACCCCGACTCCTCGGCTCCCTACTTCGATCACGTCGATGAAATCCGCAAGCGCGGGATTTTCGCCGAGGTGCAGTGCATTTTCTGGAAAGAAGAGCCGTCCTTCCGCGAGGCATGGTATCTCACCGATTGCGAAGAAATCTACGTGGTGCCCGACTTCATCAGCGAGGGATATTTCACCCAGGATGTCATTCCGCGCGAGTTAGAATTGACTGGCCACACCTCCCATGTCCGAGGAAAAACCATCCACTACACCGCGCCCGTGGGCGTTCATCCGTCCATGACCGCGCTCCTGCTGCGCCGAGCCAAAGAATGCGCGCCCGCTGTGCCGCCACAGGAAACCACCTTAATCATCGTCGGCCACGGCACCAGCCTCAACGCCAACTCGACCAAGGCCATCAAGGATCAATGCGAACTCCTGCGCCAACAAACCGACACCCCCTACGCCGCGGTGCTCGATGCCTACATGGAAGAACAACCCTTCATCGCCGACTGGCACACCATGGCTCACACGCCTAACGTCATCGTCGTGCCATTTTTCATTGCCGATGGCCTGCACTCCTTCCAAGACATCCCCGTCCTGCTCGGCATGGAGTCCGAACCAGGCGCCGCTGCCAGCCAGCGCGAAGTCTTTCGCCACAATCCCCACCTGCTCCACGGAAAAAATCTCTACTACACCTCCGCCATCGGCACC
>JAIYDP010000174.1 GCA_027487435.1 Verrucomicrobiaceae bacterium
CTCCCTTGTCCATCCACGCTGACCCTTACATCCAGACCCGACCCAACACCAGCAGAAGGCCTGACAATAATAGAACTATCGGATGTCCAATCAGTACCACCGACAGAACTGGACCCCACAGAGCCACTCAGAGACCCCGTTCCCGCGCCAAAGTTACTCCCAAACACAGTGAGTCTCTGTCGTCCACTAGTTGGCCCAACGGAAAGTTGAATGCTAGATGCTTTCGGTGCATCAAACCCAATGGAGCTATTCGTGGTGAAGCCTTTTTGAGTTTCCAAGTCAACTGTGACAATTCGATTTGTTCCACTTCCTGAGGGAGCGATCGCAGAAATCACAGAATCTGAATTGAATAGAGAGGAGGAAGCTCTACTCGATCCGACCAAAACAGCGATGGAGCGCTCACCATTTCCAAAATTGAAGCCATATACGGTGAATTGAAGCCCTCCTGTGCAGGGCACATTTGTAGGATTCACTGCCGTTACTCTCGCAGAGTCGTAAGAAAAGTGAACAACACTCCCAAGTTGCCTGAGGCCATCTGACTCACCATTGACCGACAGACTCACACCAGAACCTCTCCGAACGCTACATGAAATAGATGAATCAGAGGTAAACACACTAGTCTGACATTTGGTGCTTCCAACAAACGCAGCCACGGTGGGTTGAGACACGCCGAATCCAGATCCAAATACAGTAACGACAAACCCCCCCAACGAAACGCCGTTATTGGGCAGCAAAGCTGACACTGTCGGAGATCCGAACGAGAACGCAGATGGAATCAATTGCATTTGGCGTTCCACAGTCAGCAACACAGACACAGATAATCCTGACCCTTGAAACGATTTGCACACAACAGAAGAATCGGACGTCCACATAGTGCTCAAACAAACTGCTCGCGTTCCTGCAATATGGAATTTACGGTCGGAGAAGCCATACTGAGATCCAAATAGGGTGATTGCGAGGCCGCCAAATCCAAAATTTGGAGACAAAGCTGACACAGTAGGAGGAGAATATGAAAGAATTTCCACGAAGAGCGAAGGCTGAACGCCCACCTGAACTTGAACTGGGACATCTATTCCAGTTCCGGCACCAGTGCGGCACACAAGAGATGAGTCTGACAACCAGGTGGACTGAATACAACGAGAATGTCCGACACTCCCAAAAGGTGACATGTCATATGTACCAAAGGACTTACCGGACACAGTCAGAGACATATTGGAAGTGATGGATACAATTGGAAATACGTCAAGAACAACAGGAGGAGGCATGAACACAAACGAATCATTCAATAGTCCAACTTGGCCGTCGATAGAGACCCGAATCGACCTTCGCCCAGAGCCAAACGGGACGCGAGCAACCAAAGCAGAGTCCGATATCCATCTACTCAACACTACTGCAGAAGAGCCAATTCGGGTTTGAGGTGAACTGTCACTAATGCCAAAATGCGCGCCAGCCACAGTCAACAATCTGTCACTCGACAGCAGGACTTCGTCTGTGACATGGGGAAACGACAAAGCAGGTGAGACACTTCGCTGCACAGTGGAGACATTGTACGGAACGACATTCACAACGATAAGTATGTGGTAGACTCCTGCCACAGCAGGACTCGTGTACGATAACGAGGAATCACTTACCCACAACGCACTGACGTTGCCAACACGTACAATCGAAATGGACATCGAAGGGTCAGCGGTTCCAAAAAAGGAACCAGTCACTGAAACCAAACTGGGGGAAGATGTGGGCAGTGTGGATGGCGTCAGCGAAGATACAACAGGTGCTGAAGAGTCAAATGCAAAAAAGACATCAAACCTCGTAGAGCTAAAAGTTTTGAGGTCGAGCAGTCGATTTCGTGTTGGAGAAAAAGAAGAGTCACGTTGAAAACTCCCGCCATGGGAGTGGCGAATGCTGGAACGTGGCAAATTACAAACGCTGCATTGACAATGCTTAAATTCAAATCTACTGCGAATGATCCCCATCGCAGTCTGCAAGTGGCATTTTGCTGTAATGCAATTTCTCCAGAAAGAGAGACATTCACATTTCCACCAGAGGTCCATGGCAACGAAGTGGGAGAGATGTCGAGAATGGATGAAGTCGTAAGTGAAGCTTAGCAGTCAGATTATTCCTTGAACATCTTACTGTCTGAAACGAACACAGTCGCTCTTGACGAAAGGATGCTGGAGGAGGATGCTTCGAACGCAGCGTACGTAACATCGGCTACTAAGAAAATGGTCTTGCTCCGAGCCATTGCATCATTCAATAGCGATATATTTATAAACTGAGTTGCAGACGACCCATGGCGGAAGATAAGAGTCCTTCTCTCGTCAAGAAAGTCAGTTCCAGCGAGAGCTGTTCCAGATTGCGCGGAAAATGAGACTAACAAAAGACCGTCGATTCCACCATATCGCTCAATCGCAACGGTCGAGGTACCGCGGTCTTCAAACGCTTGATACGCTGACTGACTGAACCGAATAGAGCCAACAACACTGCTGCAGCCTGTAAACTGCAAACACAGAAATCTCTGAACAGCAAACAACTCTGTTGTGCTCAAAGAAGTATTGAATATAAGGACATCCCCAATGAGGCCGATGAAGTGATTGTTGTATCCCGAATCAGTCGTCAATGTCGGCTGAGCCCCAATTGAGAACCAATTGGAATGCATGATAGTTTGTGACAGAGGTTTGCGGATTTCCAGAGTAAAATTGACGTAAATTGATATTGAGGAGGAAGCCAGCATGACAGTTATGACAGATGTTGTGTTGACAAGTGAAGAAAACGCATTAAAAGGACCCATCGTTCCGACTGTAACACGTAAAACGCCCACTCGATCCACAGCAATCTCAACGCCGACCGTAGATCCCATTTCAAATGAGGACAACACTACCTGTCTTTGCAGTGTTTGATTTGGTCTTATTACAGCGAAAATGACGAAATCGTTGAAAGCAATGGCATGCGTAGCAAAGAGAAACTGGCTTCCGTTTAGCTGCATCATATTTCCGACACGACGGATTCCCCCAAATGCTTCCAACGGAAAAGTCCCGTCTTTCGACGACAATCGAGACAGAGAACCAACATTATCAAACGTAACGGACATGGGATCAGAAGGCTGGAACCATAGCTGAGGAAGCCCTATAACATCAGAATTCAGCGGTGCAGCATCACTGACCTTGTGTACCCAGAGAGTCGGCAACATTAGAAATAAACTGAAAATCACAAGAAGCAAGAACAACTGAGCCAGACGATTTAATCAAATATACGCCGCTGGATGCGTTTAATGCAGACTGTTGCACTTGGGAACAACTGTCCCCGAACACTTCAAGTGCGACAGAAGAAATGCTCCGCTGGCCCAGTGAAATTGAAACATCATATTTGATCGGTAACGTTGCTGAAATTCGGGCAGTGATGGAGGAATCAGAAGTCCACGAAGATAACATAAACATAGAAGACAAGCTGACAACAGGTGACAAATCCAAATTGCCAAAACTTGACCCAAACACCGTGATGACAGCGTTGCTCACAAACGATACGGACTGTGGCACCAATGATGAAATAGTTGGTGCAGTAAAAGAAATTGAAGGCAATTGTGCAAAAGTGTTTTCAACTTGTAGGAGAGGCCGCACATTAGCACCAAACAACCTTGATATGTTAGCTTCCAAAAGAGTATCTGATTTCCACAGCACAGGAAACTGCCGGTTCGACACAATCAAAGAACGCGATGATGACTGCAATTCTCCAAAAAATATCCCAGATACAGTCAAAGTGGACTGAATTCCCACCGGGAATGTTAATGAGCTAAGTGCTGTCACGATGGGGCTAAAATACGAAAATGAGTTGCTCACCACACCGACAGCATTGTCAACGTTGAGAACCAATGCCTGGCTCACTCCAGCACCAGGGGGAAACTTCGAGATAATGCTGCTGTCAGAAATCCAAGTGGCGTAGTTATCGACAGGAACTGTCGCTAAACGAACGCGTGGAGAAGAATCAGATGATCCAAAAAATCTTCCCGTTATAGAAACTGAAGAATCTGGATCATAGAAAACTTCCAATGCCTGGACGAGAGGACTTTGACGAACGCTTAATGAGAAATTGCGAGATGTCATCAGACCGTCAGTGCGAACAGCCACCGGGTAAATTCCAATGACGATGGAAGGCACGCGACAAACAATTGTAGAGTCACTGGTCCAATCCGTCTGCAAACATTCCGAAAACCCAACAAAAATTCGAGACCTCCCGGCCTGAGACCCAAATCCTTTACCAAAGAGGGTAAATAATGATCCGGTCGTAGCCCCTGCAGTCGTGGGCGCTATCTGCGTCATTGTCGGAACGTCATACGAAAGAGTGCTCGAAACAGTGGTCGTGGATCCACTCAAAAATAAAGACACTGAAGAAAACAGTCCAGCACCAGGAGAAGAGAGCGAAGCCACCGCTGAATCTGACACCCAGATGGAAGATTGAGATACAGTGGATCCAAATCGCACAATCGGAACTCTTGCATCGCTTCCAAAATTCACTCCACTCAGCGTGACCTGTTGCGTGAGCAAAACTGTTGGAGAACTCTATACCGCGAGAGACCCAGCGGTCGGAAAATTTGCCGTAGAGAGGAATGCAAGGAAGGGAGAAACGTATGAGAGAGCAGAAGTTCGCTCGCTCAAGATGGCGGAAGTTGTAACGGACAAGACTTGAGAGGGCCCCGAATGACCCGGAGATAAGCACAATAACGATGAGGTCGACACCCAAGCAGTTTGACGACATGCAACTCCTGAAACGGACAGACGCCTCGGGACACTTTGAGCTCCGAAATTGTTGCCGATAATGGTAACTGACTGCCCCCCCAGACTGGACAACGGGAAATCGGCAATCACCTCAAAAATGGAAGGCGCTGTAGTGGTGTCAGAGGGAGCACACTTGCAAAAACCTTGTACTTCGAATGGTAAGGACGACCCAATCTTGTTCAGAAGTGGCGTGCCATTCTCGCTTATCGAAAAATTCGCCCGTCCGTGAACGACTGAGAGAAGCGGAGATATGCACGCAAGAAAAGATCCTGTGACTACAATCGCCGTGGATCTGACAGTTTGCGATCCAGAGGTCCAGACGCATTCGTAATTCGCTGAAGGAACAAAACCCTCTCCTTGAATCGATATCATCTCGCCGCCGGCAGAAACTCCCACGGAAGGAAGAACAACTGACCATTGAACTAGAAAGTGAGAAAAAATCAAAAATCAAATCACTGTTGAATGGACCCAAGAGAACAATGACAGCAGACTCGGCGCGAGCAGAGAATGTAGAATATAAGATCGTAAGATTGAGATAAAATGGTTTTGAAAAAGCGTAGTATTCTACAGTCCGAATAAGTGGAATCTGCACTGCTTTGGATGATGTGTCGCCATGATACCATGTCAAGCTGCCGGAGACAGGAACAAAATCACTGGGGCCTGACAAAGAAGAAGGGTTTGCTGCAAAAGAAACTGACACGGTTCCATCAGAGCCACCAGCACGGTCCAACTGGACAACGACTGACCCGACATCCTCACGAACAGATATTGTCGGTGTCCTTGGCGTGATTGTACCACCACTTGAAGAACACGCTCCAGACAACAAGCAAATGATTGAAGACATTTCCCCTATCTTGGACGGAGGCAGCTGCCCTGAGAAAAACAGAACATCTGATATCAAACCATCAAACGAGTTTGATTCCACAGACGCAGTAGGAGTGGAACCCAAATGCAATGGCTTGTTCGAATTCTCAAAAGCAGGGACCAAGACATCAAAGCCCGCATTGGATGAGCCATTAATGTACAACTGCATTCTACCTCCGCCAACAACGAGAGCAACCGTTTGATAGTCTCTGTTGATTGGAACCTGAGACACAAATAGATTCTGCCCTCCAACAAACACCCGTATGACGCCGAGGACGTCAATAAAGAGTCCGACACCAGTGAAAGTTGCCCTCGTAAAATCATTGTTGCTCAAAATCCAGGAACCTGGTGTTGTTGCTCGTCCATGAGAGGCACGAAGTGAGACCAACAGCGTAAAAGATGAAGGAAGAACGATCGACGGGCCAATCATCGAGCCAACACTTGACTCAAATGAGATAAACGAATCACGATGCTTGATCAACGACGAGCTGGCATGGAGGGAGATGCCTCCGTATCTTGCGTTCCATCGCAAAACTGACGGAAACTCCAGCTCCACGTCCGAGGCAATCCATGAAGAAAACCAAACAATTGGATCTACAAGGTAAGAGAGTCAAGAACACAAAGAAACCTGCAACACCGAAAAGCAGAGACGGTGCTAACGACGACTCACGACCTGCATTCTCACAAAAGGCTCTGAAGGTTCCAAAGTCGGGATTCATGACGTAGAAATAACCGTTCTCAGGCACCGATTGCAGACGTGCAACGTCAGCGCAGCTCCGCGAGATGAACTCGAAAAGTCTCCCTTGTCGGCCGACGTTGTTTGCAACAGTGATGGAGATCGGCAATAAAATTCCAGATCCTGTTGGCACTTTGCACGACATGGACGACTCAGAGGTCCACGATGAAGCCTCACAAGACGTCGCAGATGTTCGAATTCTAGCAGTCACATCCCAACGCCCAAAGTGGGCTCCAGTGATCGTAACAATGTCATTTATCCTGACAACAGATGACGAGATTGACTGCAATGAAGGAGAAGCATACGAAACTCTGAATGATGCTGTTGTATTGTAATTTGCAATAACGACAAGTAAGGGCAAGTCGTTGCTGACTCCAGCGGACACGAGTGCAGTAACAGATGAATCAGAAAACCAGCGAAGCAAGGGCGACGCAGTAGCTCCTACACGAACTGTTACGAGATCGTTCGCGCTGCCGAACAACTGTCCGAGCACCGTAATGGATAGCCCACCTTGCAGAGCAACTGGCAGCGTCGAAAGTACTTGAGGAGGAGAGTAGCTAAACGTATTCGGAGCAGACGTTGCAATATTACCATCCAACACAAAGAGAGAGACATTCGACCCAGAACCTTGAGGGATCGTGCAAAGAGCAGAGCTGTCCGACACCCAGGAGCTTGTTCGGCACAAGGTTGGACCCAAGCGTATGCGGAAATCAGGAAACCCTTGAAATCCAAAAAATCGACCTGACACAGTCACCATGGAAGAAGTGGAGAATGAAATAGACGATACTTGCATCCGAGTATAAGAAAAAGTAGTCGGCAATCGGGCGAACCCGCCCAAAAGAGCGACAGTCAGAGGAAGATCCTGACCGATTCCAGCCGGCAATCTGGCCAGCATGGCAGAGTCTGACGTCCACATGGACGGGGATGCTCTAGACTGGCCTACTTGGAAGCTCGGACTGCTATCCTGATTTGCAAAAAAGGATCCAAACACTGTGATAGAAAATCCTCCAGTTGAAGGCGAGGTTAAACGAGTAACCGCGGTTGCAACTGGATCTGTTACAAATACAAAAAAGGTAGATGCAGCAGGATGAACGCCGCTTGAAGTTGTGATTGAGAACGATCCAGCAATGTTGAAACCTTGGCGCACTCTGCAATTCAGAGAAGTATCAGAAGTCCAGAACGTTGCGAAACAAGCGGTTCCACCCAAACGACCCTGCGGAGAGGAGTTTGATCCACCAAAATTACGACCAAAGAAAGTAACCAAAAAGCCACCGGCAGATACACCGTGGGTTGGTGCGATCGAGCTCAAAACCGGTCGGTCGTAGCAAAGCTTCTCGACGCTAGAGGCATTCTGAAATCCAACTTCAACAATCACAGCAAGCTCTCTGCCAGATCCAAAAGGAGAGCGGCAAGAAATAGATGAATCGGAAATCCAAACGGTCGGATTGCATTTTGTTTCTCCAACGTAAGAAGATTGTGAGGTGCTTAAAGCTCCAAAATTCGACCCAAACAAAAGGAAAGGAGTGGGTTGTGCTGCGGGAGTGTTCCTTAATGAAAGAGAAGATATGGAAGGGCTGAAATAAGAAAACCCGGCGACAAGCGCTCCGGTCTGATTTCCGACAGAAACGGATACTCTTTGCGACAACCCGACGCTGAGCGACGATTCGCACAACAACATGGAATCGCTCGCTGCTTTCACAGCCACACACTCCTTGTCGCCTATTAGAACCGCCTGTTCTTCGAACGGGCCGCCAAAGTTAAGTCCAGTGATTGTGAGTATGTGAGAAGCAATCGTAGGACCCGAGGCAGGAAATACGGATGAAACTCTTGGTGAATCGTAAGAAACTAGTCCAATTACTGCGGAAGACAAGCCAGAAACTTCCAAAGCAATTTCAAGAGATTTGCCAACTCCCCTGGGCGCTGTACATGCAACAGAAGTGTGCGAAAAAACAAGAGGAGACGAGCACGTAGAAAGGCCAACTCTGATAATTGGAACAGCAGAACTCCCGAAATTATTTCCAATAATGATTAGTACAGAGCCTCCCGCAGACGGCAAGTTTGCAGGAACAACTCGAGAAATAACTGGATTGTCGTATGAAACGAAGGAACCGAACACAGCGCTGTGCTGCTCCCCAACATTGACGGTTGCTGTCAAGTTTGAACCAGTTCCAGACGGAATCAGAGGCACAATTGCTGTGTCTGACGTCCAAATCGTTGATGCAACTGCAGATCCAAATTGAAAAACAACGTTATTCGCGGAAAATCCGAAGTTTGACCCGGTTATCGTAACACGAGTACCAGAAGTTGGATAATTGATCGCCGAAATAGTACTTACAGCAGGGACGGCAAACGAGAGCACATTCGATGAAACAGCTAAAGCTCCTGGAACGGACACTCGAGCATGCAACGATTTTCCGACACCTGGAGGAACTCTACATCGCAACGATGACTCGGACAACCAAGTACTGGTGGTTGCCATGTGGCCCACTGCACAGCGTAACGTAGGATCTTGGGGGAAAAAATTTGATCCAGAAATCGATACGTCTGCAAACGGAACCAGCAACATCGGCGACACTTGAGAAATTGATGGGCCTGCTCATATTAGAACAATTGACAGATCCACAATTACCTTCAAATCGAAGAGATCGCACGACGCCAAAATGCGGGATGATTGTATCATTGAGATAGAGAACAATGTTCACAGTTTGCTGAGGATATGGCCATGGAGGAGCAACGAACGTGAGATTTTGAACAATTCCAGAATCTTGCAGGAACACCAATGGAGAGATCGTTCTTGACGATCGGGAGTCTGACAGCACTACCCTTGAGGACAATCCTAAGTACACATTGGGTATAACGGATGTGTACAATGTCACCAAGAAACCACCGTAAAATGACGAAAATGACTGAGACGCGTTTGACAGATACACTACGTCATCAGAAGCGCCAAACGCAAACAATCATACGATCAACAGGTCGAGGCTGAATGTGCACCTGCGCAAGAGATCGCGTCACATTCACAGAAGTCTCAAAGCTTGCATTGACACCGATGAAAACTGAAAAGGAAATCGTAGAACCTCTGAACACGAGGCTGCGAATAACTGGTACAGTAACAACTTTAGACCCTCCCTCTCCGTGTGCCCATCGCAGAGTCGCACTCGTGTCAGAGTAATCATAGAAAGGAACAGCTGTGCCAGGAACAATGTAGAAATTCACCATGAACGAACCTGAAAGAGATCCAGTTCTAGCAACAACGACAGCAGCAGAATTTGAGTCTCCATTGACAACAAATTCGTCCGACTGGAAAGAAACAGAAGAGACGTTCCGAGAGCAGCGGCTCGGCTGCCAACGAAGACAAAGAACTTGTTCAATTAAATCGATCGATGATGACGTCAACGCAGAAGAGAACCAGACAACTTCATATAATTTGCCAATGAAAAACGACGATCCTTCGGATCCGAGAATGAGAGGCAGGTCGCTAGATAGCAAAGACTGCGCTGCCAGGGATGGAAATCCCAAATCTTCAGATCCGTTTATTCGAAGGGACAGAGATGTGCCCTGAAGGCGCAGAGTAATAATCTGAATTCCCGAGTTGACCACAGCGAGTGATTGATAGCCACTATCACCACGCAGAGTCGCTCGAACTAAACCATGCTTGTCAACAAACAAACTGAACCCTCGCTTAGGATCCGAAGGATAAATGTCGTTGATAAGAGGAAACGAACCAAGGCGACTATCGGACTCGAATGCAAGCAAGAGTGTCATGTCAGTTGAATACGAGAGAGCGGGTCCTGCTAGCAAAGTGCTTCCATTGAAACGAACACCACGCCCAAAGAACGACGCAGGGGTTCCAGACGATTGAAAGCCTGGAAACGAAGTCCCTGTGCTTTTCCATTGCACAACTTGTGACTCACTGTCAACAACAATGTTAGACGGAACCGCTGCATCAAGCCACAAAATCGGATTTCCTAGGTTGTCAACCATTGAAATGAACGAGACTCACCAATCGAAGGAGGAAGGAGGCGAGCGAAGCCCATCAGGAGAGATTGGAAATCGCAGTACAAACTCAGTGATGAGGAAGTGTTTGCAACTTCGTCGAAATTGTAGAATGCGCTGATCAGCTGTGAGCTTTGGGCGGTCTGGGCGACTTCTTCGCAACTGCGAATTACAAATCGGACAGAGTCAGTTAAGTTTGACTGCTGCCTCGCAATGCTCAGTGTGACCGATGTCAGAAGGCCAGAACCGCGGCTGCTTTTTGCTACGGCGGAGGAATCGGATACCCACTGAGTCCATGACGCATCTGTAAAGCCAATGCGAGCAACTGGAGATGAATCCAACCCTCCAAACGAAGTTCCAAAGAGGGTTATCAGAGTACCGCCGGCTCCTGCAATCTGAGTCGGGATGATAGATGATATCGATAGAGTTGAATACGACCCAGCAAATGTTGAGATCTGCCCACGGACATCAACTGCAAAAGTAGACGGTCTGAAGCCGACTGGACCAAGTTGTGCTAGAATCGTGGAGTGATTCGAAAATGAAAGGCTCATTCTGGTATCGCCGATGGTCGATCGAACAACCACAAACGAAGAATTTTGTCCGAAATTGTCTCCGATGATGGTCACGGAAGCGCCGTTGGTGCCAAACTGGCCAGGAGCCACTGAATTTACCACAGGTGCGCGGTATGAAAACCCATTGAAGGCATCCGAGGGAAGGGAATCAGAGAACGAAGCTATGATAGGGAGGCTACGGCCAGCACCTGCAACAGTCGAGCATTGAATTGACGAATCTGAGCTCCATTGCTCACTTACGCATTGAGAGTCGCCTACAAACACACGGAACGAGGATGGAGTGCTGGCACCAAAATTCTTACCAAACAAGGTGATACGACTGTTCCCAACAGTTCGAACTGCACTTGGAGTTACAGAAGATACTATCGGTTGATCAAATGAAAACGAGCTTCCTAACACTGTCACCAGAGGAGTTGGTGTGAGCGGCAAAGAAAAGGAAGTTGACAAGAACCGTCCGCGACCAGGCGGAATGGTGCAAACGATAGACGATGCAGATTGCCACGAGGTGGCAACACAAGCAGTGGCACCTACTGAGGCACTTGGGGAACTGTCGACGAGACCAAACCCCGTTCCGGTCAGAGTACTCAAAACCCCGCCGACCCCTGGGCTGTTTTTCCTCGAAACATCCCTTATGAAAGGAAAGGAGACGTGATAAAGAGGAAACTGGGAGGCTCCTATCTGACGTTGCACAGTAACCAGAACAATCGACGAGGATGAGGGCTGTTGCGTCACTGGAGACCGACAAACAATCATAGTATCAGAAATCCATCTAGAGACGACTCCCGATTGACCCACGCGAACTGCCACGGTAGAATCCAGAATTCCATAGTTTTGGCCAGAGATCGTAACTGTAGTTCCTCCATCAAATCTAGCCAACGGAGGAGAGAATGCTTGAACTTGGGGCGCTGAGTAGGAAAACAACGGCTCTGACGTTGCAACAGACTCGTACACATTCACAGAGAGCTTAAGAGCACCACCGACGCCAGTGGCACTGACACAAGAGAGAGAGGAGTCTGAGGTCCACCTAGTAGAGACGCAGATCGTGTCCCCGATAGATGCGACAGGGGTCGGGTCTGTACTTCCGAAGAGAAAACCGCTAAACACTATCGTCGAACCTCCAGACGCTGGCGAAACGGGAGGCTGGGCCCGGACAAGGAACGGTGGATTGTATTGCAAAGATGTATTGACAGCTCGAGTACCGAAATCAAATCCTATCAAAATTTGAAGCTTTCCTCCGACACCGCCAGCCGCAATACAGTACAGAGATGTATCAGACACAAACGCGACTGGCCCGCAAGCTGACTGACCAACAGTTAGAGATGAAACGACACCTGGTGGAGGGCCGAAGTTCCGCCCAAACAAAGACAGCAGAGTTCCCCCTTGGCGGGATACAGTGAGAGGTGCAAACGTCGCGATCTCTGGATCATCATAGCTAAAGAACAAAGCCGCTGTGGCAAGACCAAGAGAGGATACAGATACTGGTGCCACTGTTCGTCCAGTACCACCCAACAACTTGCACAGGAGAGTTGATTCAGAAACCCAGTCGGTTGCAGAACAAAACGTTGACCCCATGGAGATCCTGATAGAAGAATCAGCGTATCCAAAATCTGTTCCAAACACAGACACAACAATTCCAGACTGCTTTGGACCATTCATTGGAGAGAAGGAGGAGATGGCAGGCTTGTTGAATTCAAGGGATTGCGCCAGAACATTTGACCTTTGTTCGGAAACGACAACAGACACAGACGCAGTTCCAAACCCCCTAGGTCGGCTGCAGACGAGGCTGGAGTCGGATATGTACAGAGTGCTAACACACGTGAAATCCGACGTTATTACTTGTTGATCGTATTGCCCATTTCCAAACGATGACCCAGTGACAGTAACTTGAGGCACTGATATCGCTGGCACTGCTGAAGGAGAGATAGACGACACATTCGGAGCGTGGTAGCTTACATTCAACAACGATTGCAGCCCCTTGGATGCATGAAGCGAAACAACCAATGAAATAGATGCTCCGGCTCCAGAAGGGGCCTTGCAGAGAACTGCCGTATCTGAGAGCCAAGTGCTTACCTCACAAGACGTCAACCCCATTCGCACTTGCGGAGAATCGTCGACGAGCCCAAAAAACAAGCCTGTGAGTGAAATCGATACAGAATTGGCATCATTGTTCGTTGGCAAAACATACGCGGAGAGATTCGAGATGACTGGTGCTGAAATGTCAGAATTCGTCAAAAGGCAACAAACCCGAAAATGTAAGAGTGTCCACCCCCAAGCGAGAAGCAACAGGATCGATGGTGATATTGTTGATTCGTATCCTCAGATACGCGCGAGGCATACTCGAAGGAAATCGGGGCAATGCGACCCTTAACGCGCTACTGTTCAAATACACAGCAGAGCTTGCATTAATGGCCGACGTTGCATTAAATCCGAGAGAATTTGAATGAATCGACACAAGCAAGTCACTGGGGGTTACTGGAGTGGGAAAATTTCCATGAACAAGTATCTCGTAGCCGCCAGCAGCACCAAAAACGGACATATTCGGCGAAATGCTTGTGAAGTTGTAGGCTACGACGTCAGACAA
>JAIYDP010000157.1 GCA_027487435.1 Verrucomicrobiaceae bacterium
AGGCGCGGAGTCGGGTGGAGTCGGATGGGAGATGCGTGGAGTTAGAGGGTTTGTGTAGAAAGCTGCAGGGTGATTGTGTGCGGATGGAGACGGCAGCGGAGGCGACTCGTGATGAGCTGTTTCGATTTCAATCTCTCTATAGCGAAGTTTTGATGGATCGGGAGGGTCTCTCAAAAAGACTTGCCATGCTTTCAGCAGCCGAAATGATGTCAGATCATCCTCCTATTCCAATGTCTGATTGTCAATCGTCACCGTTGTGTGGCGTAGGCATCGCAATTAGGAAGGAAAGTTTGATGTTTAGAGTTGTCACGGTCGAAAATGGAAGTTCTGCTGCGCGGAGCCGCTTGATTCGAGCTGGCGATCTTATTATTTCTATCGAAGGAGTTTCTGTAGCGGAAATGACTCTCCAACAAGCGTCTGCACTAATTTTAGGGATTGAGAATTCGAGTGTTAATTTGTTGATAAAATGCAGCGGTTCATCCGAATCAAGGTCCATTACGCTTATGCGGCAACGTGATTTAAGGAGTTCTTTGACGGTATCTGCCTCGATCTCTGATGGCATCCCATCGAAAGAACATTCAGTTGTTTCTTCTAGCTCTGCTTCAATGCGAGTACTTCCATTGAAGCCATCGAAGTCCCAAAAATCTTTCGATCCCGAAGCTTTGTTCTCATCTTCTGCTTCGTTTGCGAAGAGTGCTATTCTTTCAGAACATTCTTTCGATCCTGACGATCTAGTGGGTTCAGTATTTTCCTCTGCTTCCATATCTACAGAGGCGTCACGTTTCGATCTCACGAGCTCACGTGTGTTTGGCACCCAAGGCTTTTCCATCGGAATTGGGTTGAGACGGCGCGAAGATGGCCTTTACGTAGTTTCTCGTGTCAGCGAGTATGTATCATGTTTGCAAATTGATGACGTGGTTGTGACCATTGCCAACGCAACAATTGCGGGACTTCGTATCCAAGAGCTAAGAAGGATACTTCAAAGCTATTGCAAGGTATACGTTGATATTTGTGTGCAGCGAGGGGCGGACAGACTAGCTGTTCGGTTCCGGCGATCTCATTCAGGTCACGTCGGTCGGCGTGATAGCGACGAAGACATCACCGTGCTTGATGGCGGTGAAGTGCTTGCTCTGGCTCGAGGCTCGTCCGATCAAGCATTGGAAATAGCGACTTTGCAAGCGACGATAACGGATTTGCGCTCAAGAGTATGTTTTCTGGAGTCACACAGCGTCTCGAAAGAGTCAATGGCACCTGGAACCCCGCACAACGATGGGACAATTGGGATAACTCCTTCGTATGACGCGTCTAAAAGATTCTCTCGAGTTTACTCTGTTTGTACCAATCTTCCTGCTGCTAAATGTGGCAAGATATTTGTCGGTGACTTGATCGTCAGTATCGATGAGATATCATGTCTAGGAATGTCTGAGCACGATGTGCTGTCGTTGCTTGATGGCGGAGTGGGTAGTTCTGTTGTGCTTTCGTTGGTTCCTCGTGCATGCGTGATTGATTACGTTTCTGGTCTTTCTAGTGAGGTCGTCAAAGTAGAATTGCAGAGAGTTGCGTTAGAGAAATGTGAGGATTCTGGCTTTGATGAAGTTGATGGCAATATGTCGTTCCAAAGTCACCCTGGTCTTGTTGTTGTTGAAAAGGACGGCAAGCTTGTTGCAGCAAGTGTGTCCGGTGAGGGCCGCTTGCCGCAGCGGCTGGTTGGGGCAACGATTGTGTCCGTTGATGGAATTGCGGTTGGAGGCTTCAATCCCGATCGCATTGCTTCCCTTTTGAAAGGTCCGAAAGGATCTGTCGTTGAACTTGGTGCTATCTTTCATGGAGACACTCACGTATCATATCTGCAGTTAACCAGATATGATTACCCAGAGAAAAGTCACACGCTCAGTTCTGCTTCTACAGATATTGCCACAGTTGAAAGTTTTTCCACTGAGTCACTCTGTGGTGTCGGTATCGTCTTCAAACGTGACCAGGAGGGTCGATTTTGGGTGTCATCATTGTCCCCAGGTGGTCCCGCGGAGACATGCCACTTGATCTATGTAGGTGACCTTTTAACTGCTGTTGACTCACTCAACATTTCTGGATGGACGTTTGAGCAACTCACCTCAGTTGTTCTTGGTGTCAAAAACACCGCAGTCCGGTTAACTTTCCTTCGTTGGAGCAGCCACAGGGTCGTTACAGTTCAAGTTCAGAGATCTTTAATTGTTAGATCTGGACCGAAATCTCCTGAAAAAGAAAATTGTGTCCCACTGAAAACCCCTGTTCGTGATGCCAATCGATTGGGTGGAATTGGAGTTCGTTTGCTGAAGAAGCAGGATCTTGTCGTTATTGACCAAGTTCTTGAGGGGTCTGCCATGAGAAGCGGCTTTGTCCGGTCTGGTGATGCGATTGTCCGAATTAATGAAGAGCCTTCAGGCAAATTGACTCTCGAAGAATGCTTCGATCGACTAACTGGACCAATTGACTCAAGAATAGATGTTCACATGTGCCGTGGACATATCAGCTGGATATTGTCCTTGAAGCGATGTGAGCTGATATTGGCAAGAAAGGACTCATTGTCGTGCGTGTGTTAAAGTGTGTCCACTTCACAGCGTTTGATGGAAGATATTTTGTTTTCACAAATACAAATATTGGTCAAGCAGCTGCTGTTTTATGTATTAAGAGTGCGCTCAAATGTACCGAATTATAATGTAAATAAAAGACCAGAAGATAATATGGAAAGTGGTCTTCGCCCAATAGGATGGCAGAGTGGGCTGTTTTCTCAAATTAGATGATTTAGGTGAGGGGGATGTTTACGGTGAGGGGGATGTTTACTCACATGCCAATGTCTACACGGCGCTCATCTTACAATTTTTTCGAAAAATATTTCCGTCTTCAAAACATTTTCTAAAAATATTTTCACGTGTCAATTCGCTCAAGGGACTCAATTCGGGTCAGGCGGGACGAGTGGAGGCGGGACGGGGGGCGCTGCATGCGGAATCGCGTCGTCATCGTCGTGAGCGTTGTGCTGTTGGAGCCGTCGCTGTTTGTAGATTTCGCCTATGATGTTCCACTGGATTTGGTGTGCCGCGGGGTCGTTCAACATTCGGGATATCCTGGGGTTGTC
>JAIYDP010000247.1 GCA_027487435.1 Verrucomicrobiaceae bacterium
AGAACGGCGTCAGGTCTTGCCACGCACTCAACACCGGACCCGGCGCCTCTTGCGTGGGGGCGTTTGGAATCAACAAAACGTTAACAAACTCTGTTAGTCCGAGGGTGACAAGCCTTCGCTTCGCGCTGACGCGGCAACACGTCTGAAAAAAGTGAGTACATTCCCCCCCCCCCCCTCACAGCGCCACCCTCCCAAAATATGGAGGGGGATTTGGAGAGGCTCTCGTCGAACATGTACGCGCAGTCTTTAAGTTAAGTCAACGGGGGGGTCAGAGGGGGGGGGGGACTGTTTGCGATGAGGAAGATAAGGCCCATGCCGTGGGCTAGCGACGTCACGCTAGCAGATGAGGGATTGAGAGGGGCGATGGGTCACGGCGCTGGTACGATGCTCTAAGTTATTAAATTAATGCTCTTTAATTTAACTTTGTGATGGGCTGAGACGGAGCCGCTCCAGGAGGTCAGCAGAAGCGCTGACGGTTGTGAGGATAAAAGAAAACAAAGAACAGCCATCTGGGGAGGAGAAGGCAAGGCCTGTCTTGCACTCGAACATTCTAGAACGTTATTCAGAGGGGGGGGGGGAGTAGGACGAAACGACTGCAAAAGCGCGGAGATCGATGCGATCAACAAACTGCAACGCCTGCAGAGTGAATCTGCGGATGAGAATGGCTGGGCTGCACCATGGAAGAGGCCTGTTTCAGAATGGCGAACGTGAGGAAATGGCGCTCTGACGTCTGCAAAGTGAGGACGCGGCAATCGACGACGGACGAAGACTACAATGGAGCTTCCACCGACTTTGAACAAAAGAGACACAATGGAGCCCACGTCATCTCCAGGAGGAATGCGGATGGAGCACACTTGGCTCAAGGGCTGGCCGAAATCAGAGTTCAGGACAGGTCTTCAGGCTCTCACGTCGGCCATTTTGCGGAGCGAAATGAAATCATGACCCCAAAATGCAGCGTAGCTTCCTGTCTGATCTGCTGTGACGGCAACAACGTCTGCAAGTACAGCGGAGAAGCTAGGGACCCCCACGGGAAAGTACATCAGTCATGAAATTAAACGCGACGATCCACTAACATGTTGGTGGAATTTCGTTGTTATGCACTCGAGCAAAGCTGTGGGTTCTTTGCTGGCAGAGTTCTCTTCGTCAGACTTTGACGCGAAGGCGTGGGCCATGCGGGCCCTGCAGGGAGGAGATTCCGACGCTGCGCAGCGGAGGTTGGAAACGGCTCACGGCTTGGTCGAGGCTGAAGTTCGCACGGAGGTTGCGGCAGCGAAGGGTTCTCTGACAAGGCAAGATGGAGCAGCACCAGAGCGAGCTAATTTCTCGCCTGAAGTCCGCGCGGCAAATGGAGGAGGTCACTCAAAGCTTCGCCACATCCGTCGCTCTTTTGGTCGCGGAGATCCAGCGGTCCCTCCATGCCCGCCTCCCCTCACGCCGCAGGATCAAATCCTCCGTCGCCGCACCTTATGCGGAGCTCCTCTCGGCCACACGCCGACTCGAGCGATTGCAAACGGCAACGGACCTGCTTCGGAGAACTCTTCGGTTCAAAGAATTGTAATGACGCCCCCCCCCTTTGTCTCGAACCCCCGTTCTTCCTTGAAGTCGGTCCACACTCCCCCACCCCCCCTCCCTTTCAATTTACGAAGAGGTGGGACAAGACCAAACGCCTTGTCGCGACAGGTCAGCCTCGAGATGTCGCCAAGGCGGCGTCCCTCGTCGTCGAATTGGGTTGGCCGATGTCTTAGAGGCGTGTGTCGGTAACAGCTTAGAGACATTGCTGAGCGATGACGGGCTGACGCGCGTGTCGATGGTGCGCTCGGCCGCGCCACAAGTTGCCGCCACACGCGTCGCGCTAAAAGCCAAAACAACGAGTTTTTTAGCGGACGCCATTAAGCTTAGAGTATCCCCCCCCCCTCATCCGAATTGACAACTCCCGTCAGAACTACGCGGACATCTCAACGGCGCTGCAGGCGGCCGACAACTTGGGGGCCCTCGAGGAGTGGGTCGCCAACGTCTTGGCGGCGCTGTCCGCCGTGACGCTGCTCAAAATCTTTGGTCTTTAACTCGAAAGGACTTTATCTCAGCGTTTCGTACGGCCTTCGAAGACAAATCAGGTCAGCCGCAGACATTGATTTTTGATATTATCAAAACCCTCATGTGCCCCAAAAGTCTCTAAAAAATAGTCTTTTCGCGTGCGCAGCAGCAGCAGGCGCAGTTTTGGCTTCGTTTCGGCGCGGCGGCGGATGACGCGGCGGGGGTTCTCTGCCAAGCTTGTGACGCCACCCCCCCCTCCCCCCTGCCTGATGACATGCAGGGGCGCTGATGACGGTCCTGTTTAAAAGGCGCGACGGGCGGCCTGTTATCGGCTCCGACGAAGCCCTCCGTCGCCTTGTGAGTTAAAGACCAATTCTGCAAACGAATTTTGAGCCGTACTCCCTCACAGTTTCTGACAGGCCCCCCCCTAGGGCCAAACCGATCGCGACGCCTTCGCGGCGTTGTGGCGGCGCTGCGCGGCGCAACTCGCCGACGAGCTCGCGTCGTTTGCGCGGGGTCGGGCAGCCACGTCTTGTTTCTAACAGCGAAGGTCCGTTTAGCGCTGTCCTTGAGGCTGATTTGCCGCGATTTCGGAGGGGGGTTAGGTTTTTCATGACATTTTTTTAAAAAAGGAACAGTTGATGTCCGTCGCGACGTTGGCGCGTGAGCGGACGGACGCGACGGCGCCGGTTCCTATCTCGTGGGTGTATTTTTAAACGCATTCAACAAACAGAGACGACATGCTGTTAGCGCTTTCATCATCAATGACCCGCGTTGAGACAGACGTACCTCCCCCCCTGTCAGCTGCTAATGCTCCAAAGTACCTGAACCGGTTCTACACACGGCATGCGGAGGCGGTCAATGGAATGTTCTCGAACAAAATGGCACCCATCCCAACCGCAGCGGCAGTGCAGGCGTTTGTCAAGTCAATCAAAAATGACATGTTCGGAGGGAGAGGGGAGGGGTGCTGACGGACCAAGTGAGCTGTCGGCTGCGGACGAGTACTTGATGGTCAGATTGAGTCTATTTGTTCATATATCGTCGTTTAGTTGACATATCTGCTCTATGTATGTAGATATGTAAATCTGTTGTAATGTCGATGTGATGTCAGCGTTTGAGTCCTTTTTAACCCCCCTCCCTCTCCTCAGACCTCCCTTTTGAAGCGCGTCTCAAAAGTTGTGGCCCTTTTCGTCGCACATTGCGAAGAATTCGTACACCCCCCCCCCCCTCGAAATACCTCGTGACCGCCCCCTCAGATTGCAGACGACGTAGAGACTCGCCAAGTGACGTCTCTTGTCAACACGTCTCACATGCGGAATATTTCTATTTTCAACGCGCTCGGAGCTGTGTCAGAGCTGACAGCCGCTTACTCAGCGCTGGCAGACTCCCACGTGCGCATTTTTTCTATTTATTTTTTTATCTATTTGCTGTTGTTGTTCTCGCTCTCCCGTTGTTGCGTTTGATATATGTGGGTGCATTTGATGTGTATCAGTGCGTTGGATGTGTGTGTGTGTCGGTGCTTTGTGTGTGTGTGTGTGTGTGTCTGTGTGTGTCTGTGTGTGTGCTGGGTGAGCGGCTGGTTGCCCTAAGCTCCCACGCGGCCCAGCATCCGCGCTGCGCCGGCTGCCGGCTGCCAGCGACCCTGTCTTCCCCGCCCACCCCCCCTCCTCCGCCCCCCCCACAAGGCGCCGCCGACCGGCTCGCGATCCTCCGCGCCGCCGCGCGCCGCACGCCGCTGGCGCCCGACGCCGACCTGCCCACCGCCGCGGCCGCG
>JAIYDP010000303.1 GCA_027487435.1 Verrucomicrobiaceae bacterium
GGGGGGGGGGGGGGGGGGGGGGGGGGGGGGGGGGGGGGGGGGGGGGGGGGGGGGGGGGGGGGGGGGGAGGGGGGGGGGGGGGGGGGGGGGGGCGGGGGGGGGGGGGGGGGGGGTGCGGGGGGGGGGGGGGGCGCGGGGCGGGGGGGGGGGGGGGGGGCGTGCTTGAGGGACCACGCCGCGATAAAGTTTCCGACGGTCAGTGCGAGAAGCGAAGCGAAGCGATTTTCAACCCCCCCTCTCTTCTTCGTCGACGCATAGCTCCACCGCCGCGTCTTCCCCCCCCCCCCTTCTTTAGCCACCGGCGCCGCGACCTCTGCGGGGGGCGCTGAGTCCCCCCCAGCGAGGGAGCGACAAGCGTCGTGCGCAGCCTGGGGGGGGGGGTGGGATCAATTTTGAATTAAACTAATTTGACCCAACAACCAATGAAGGGGGGGGGGTTACCGCAAGGGCTCGCACGCGCACGTCGACCGTGTGGTCAACCGAAAAGTACGCGCGAAATAAAATCCTAACGGATCAAAACGAGGAGGAGGGGGGTCGTACGGCGCCGCCACAAGGGGGGCGCGCTCAAAAATGGCGGCGAGGATGTCTTGCGCGCGCGCGGCAAAATTTGGCGAAGCGAAGCGATCGTCGAGGCGCAGGACACAACTCGCCGCATCTGCGGCGAAGGCCTCTAAAAATGAGCTGTTAAGGCAGAGCGGGTGAGGTGCCTGCGCGCTCGCGGGTCGCGCGCACGAGGGAGGCCCCACCCTCCAGCGCCGCCTCGTGCGCGGCGAAGGCGTCCGACTCCAGCGCGGCGAGGAGCTCGCGGATGTCTCTGGGGGGGGGTCGGAAAGTTGAGGAGGGGGGGGGACTTTGGGGGGGGAGGTTTGGGCTCGCCGAGGTCGTCGAAGGCGTCCTCCTGCGCGCAAAAGTCACCCGCCCCCCCCCAAGTTGGCTCCTCGGAGACGTCAAAGGGTCTGTGCGTTGAGGTGGGGGGGGGGGGGAAACTTGTCCGGGTCGTTGAAATCCGAGGGGTGGTGAATGGATGGGGGCTCTGAAAAGATCGCCGGTTGTGGTAGGGGCGTCGTTGGAGGGGGGGGGTCGAAAGAGAACGGCCGCGTCGGGTCAAGCAGCGCCGCGGCGCACTCCCCAACGCGCTTTTTATTTAGTCTTTAAGGTTTGGCCCCCCCTAACTTTGGCCGCCTCCCGCACAGCGGCGCTGTCGGAGCTGAGGCGAAGAGATACCCCCCCCATCATCCGACCCGCCAGTGCGCGCGTGGCAGCCGGCGCTACCTCCGCGCAGCGTAACAAAACGTCCGACACAACTTTTTAGTTAGCGCCGACTCAAATAATCGACAGAACTTTTGTCCGCAGACACCCCCCCCTCTCGACCCCACGCGACCAGCGCCGCGTCAAGCAGCGCGCTAAAGACCTGCTCTAATGTCCCTTAAAAAAATTCTCTTTCACCCCCCCCCCCCTTACCGAAATCAGCGCATGTTCGCACTAACGCCGACCGGGTGGCGGCGTCTAAAGATGGGGCGAGGGCAATGCGGCGGGAAATTAACAAACAGACATGTTCGCTGGAAGTTAAGAGCCCGCGCAGCACACCCTCCGCAGGAGCGGCGCGCGCGGCTGCGGCGGCGACGTCCGCGACGAAGCGGGGGGGTGTGTGTGGCGCTGCGTCCGCGATGGCAGCTGAGGCTGAATTAAAAAGCGAACTTAAATATTTAAAAATGACGACCAAAAAGGGGGAGGGTGCTCACCAACGCCAGCGGGGGGGGGGGTCCTTGAGGATATTTTTGATAAAATAGAATCTTGTGGTGGTTAAGGCGAGATGTAAGGGAGGGGGGGCACCCCCAAATCCGGCGCAGACAACGCGGCTGAGGAAGCGTCCGAAAGGGGGGGGAGGGGGGCCGAGAGGGTCGAGGGGGTAGAGCGTGGCGTCGACGAAGGGGGCGAAAAATGCGCTTTTGGGGTGAGATTAAAATAATATACTCAAACTTCTCAGAGAAGCGGTCATGATAGCGAGACCTGACGGGTAAGGACTAATGAATGACGTAAAAGAAGACTTTAGGGCGTTTGCAAGCTTGGGCGGAATTGAAACGATGGCGTCAAGAGCTTGGGCCATGCGCAGCGGGTGGAGGTCAAAAATGAGGGCGGCAAGGGTTGGGGACGAGAGGGCCATGGCAGCGGCGCTCAGAGCCTCCCCTTGGCCCTGAAAAAACTTGAGGATTGGCGTGGGTCCTTTACTACCATGGCAGGGCTGCATTCGGAGAGGGCGGACGAAAGGGTGAGGGTGAAGCGCATGGGGTCCATGATGGGGAGATGAGAGAGGGCGTCTTGGACGTGGCGCTTCGTCAGCATGGCTGAGTGCGTCCGTATGATGGCCCCAAAGCATTTCATGGCCATTGCGACCTCACCATCAGCACCTCCAGCCAATGCAGAGGCACAGGGAGCACGCATGCGCTTCGCAACCACGGCCTCAATGCACTCAATGCAGTCAGAGAAGCTCGTGAAGTCGAAGTCGGTCATAAAACTAGTTTAACTAACAATTTAGGGGGGAAGTAGAGTTGTCTTCGACTTGGCAACTATATTTGCTCCTTGGCTGCGCCATGGGCTGTCCGAGGCCATTGCCAATACGCCCGTTGGAACATCTTCTTCTTCCTCTTCCTCTCGGCGGCGTCGCCCTCGTGAGCTGTCGACCCCCCGCCGGCAGAGCGGCGAAACACCAGGCTGTTCGAATACGATGGCAAAAATGGAGTTGTGGCGCGATCGGGTGCGCATGACATTCTCCCTAACGAACCCTCTCAAAAGTGCGTTTTTTCATGTTTCTTTTCGTCAGAGCTCGCTCATACGTGGGACCGATTGCTGTTTTCTCCACGCTTCAAATTTTAGGGACGGGCAGGGGCTGAGCTGTCGACGCATACCCCCAGCGTTCTGACATGGGGTGAGGGATCTCAAGCCTAATCACGCCCCTGCAGGCGTCGTGGCGCAGCGGAAGCGCTCACAAAGCGTTCGATGCGGGCCTGTGAAGGAGTCATGTCCATAGGGTGCTGCGACACGGTGGCAGAGGCGACCCACATACGGCACACAGTGCAAAGCAAACTCATCGTTCAAGATTTGAAACCCACAACATTTGTTTTTAGGCCAAAAATAAATAATGCAATCAACTCTAGAAACGGTAATCAGTAGGGATAATCCTTTCCTGCGAGAAAGAATTATTCTATCATGATGCATGTGCCGTGCCAATGAATCTCCGTGAATTACACGGCGGGTCTGACAGAGCGACAACTGTCTTTCCCATTGCTGATCTCGTCAATGAAATGGCTCCCTTCACATACATGTATTGTCCACCTTACACAGACGTTTCCTCCCCGTCCGCCCACACCCCCCCCCTCACCTCCCCGTCCACGCATACAACACCCGTCCCGTGCATCGCGCCTCCCTTCCATCCCCCCTCGTAGAAAGTCACCCCATCCCGGTACAGAAACCGCCCGCCCCCCTCCGCCTTGTCATTCACCCACTCCCCCTCGTAGCTCTCCCCGCTCGCGTACGCAAGCGTACCCCTCCCCTCCTTTTTGTCCCCCACCCATCCCCCCACGTAAACGGCCCCATCGCCGCCCACAAACTCACCCCCTCCATCCCTCCGCCACAGCCGCACCTCCCCGTCGTAACGGTCCCCGTTCAGCCACACAATTTTCCCCCTCCCCTTCCCATTCGTCCCCCACTCCCCCTCAACCACACCCCCATCCGCACGCTTCCAAACCCCTCCCCCGCACGGCAGCCCCCCAACCAACCCCCCCTCAAATTGCGACCCGTCGGCGAAAGAAACCGTCGCTGCGCCCGTTGCTGCGCCGGACTTAAAAGTCCCGACGACTTTAGAGCCGTCAGGGAGGGTGAGGGTGCCTGCGCCGTGCTTGAGGCCTTTAACAAACTCGCCTTCGTATTTTAAGTGCTTATCTGTTAAAACGCCGCGCCCATGCGGCTCGTCGTCCGCCCACTCCCCATCGTACGTCCTCCCTGCGCCTCGTTAAAAAAGGGGGGGGATGATTTGTTAAAAAAGAAATAACAGAACAAACTAACAAACAGAAAAACATTTATTTATGCCTGCCCTCACCGCTGGGCCAAACTTTGCGCCCTGCGCCGCACTTTCGGCCGTTGGAAAACCCCCCCTGGTACGTCGCGCCGCTGCGCAGCTCTAGCACCCCCCCCCCGTTGAATCTCCCCCCCTCAAATTCGCCCACGTAACTGCCGAACCC
>JAIYDP010000103.1 GCA_027487435.1 Verrucomicrobiaceae bacterium
AGCTTTGAATAGTTACTGCCCACTCTCCTTCAGCAAAGCTGAAAGAGAGGAAAAGAGCCACAAGCGCAATTTCGGATTTCATCCAAACATCTGAAATAAAAGCGAATTTCCACTAGAACTGTGGATTGGCGATGGGGACGAAAGCGATCCGTGGACAACGGCTCCTTGTGACTGTGGCATGTGCGAAGTGTTTGACAGCAGATTGGGCACGTTTGAACTTCAAAAACCTTGCATCGACCCTCTCGTAGCTCCAACATGACTCCCTGGCGGCGCTAACGTGATTCCGTGGGATGCAGGAGATGGACATAATAGAGAAATACGTCTGATAATCACGCTGAACTCGAGAGGGTTAAACAATTTGTGAGAAAAAAGGTCCAGGACCACACACAAATATTTACTTCTTGGCTGCAACTTGAGCGCGCTTTCCAGAGCCTTTTTTCGGAGGACCCTTACCACGGCGCCGAGCGCGGTCCATCATTCTTGTTTGGTGGGCCCTTTCGGAATCTTCAAACAAAATATCTCGCCGGAACGGAGAATCCCACCATGATGCAACAACATCGCCAATAAGAGGTTGCCCAATCAACTTCCGGATACTTCTACCCGAAGTCTGCTCCACTGCAGTTCCGAATATTCGAGCAGCAGCAGCAGCCACAGCCATTACAACTCTAACAAACAAACACTTCTGTTAAGAAATTTGGACGCCAAAAAGCCATATGCCAAGAGTTCGGGTCTATGCCTTCTTGCCGCAGAAGGCGACGTGAAGGCAAGAAGAGGGCAACTCTTTGTGGCCGAAAGGAATTGGGGTTGGGTTGTTACAATTTGCTGCCTTTGGTGTGCTGCGCGGGTACAAATCGGGCCATTTGGGAGGGGGCATACAAGGCTGCTACCTGGCAGCACTCACAATGAAGAGAGGCAGCGGGGCATAGGGGCCAAGCTTTCCCTAGCCTCTCATCTGCGGTGACGCCATTGCTCTCCCTTCAGCGAGGTGCCTCAACTCATTTACTCGGGCCATCTAGGAGTTTGCCTTCTTCCTCCGCCCTTAAGATCACAGATTATAACGCCATGATTACAACGAGGTATGTACAGACGCATGAGCAACAGATGTCGTTGAGCACCGCTGCATCTTGGCGTTCGAAGGAAAAATGACGGGATACACAAGCGTGTAGGGCTGAAATGCTTTTGATGCCAAAACTGGGCACCGAATTGCCGTTGACGATTGTTCAAAGAAGAATGAAGAGGGCGGAAATGAACCAGAGGCCAAACACACCCACGTGAACCGTCGAGCTCCTCTGGGAGCCATTGGTGCAGTCTTTCATGACCACTCGATCAGCATCGGAGCAGCCGAAGTAATACCCCCTCCCGCGCGTGAAGTTGGCCAGAGGAACCGCGCATTTGCTCTCCAGCGCCGCACAAGTTGACGCGCACACTGAGTTGTAGATTTTGTCTGGGTAGTCGTCGTCGCACTCCCAGAAGTGGTATGCGCATACAGCCTTTTGAAGTGCGTTGTCGCACAGCGATTCAACTCTTCCTTGAGCTCGTCTGATGACTTCTTTTGCCGCATCGTAGTCGCGCTGAGCGAGCGCGCATGCCTAACAGAATGAAAACGCTCAGCAGGAGGCTCTACATGGTTCAGACTGCAAGTCATGGTAGTCTTGTATGTGGCCCATTTCCTACACAAACACCCTGCGTTTCCCAATTCAGGGTCTAGCCACGGGACAAGCTTGCAGCACTTGACTTTCGTCCAATCTTTGAGCTGAGTGGAATCGAGTGCCTGAAGGCCGGCTCTCTTCACATCCAGAGGGTCTGGTTCTGGAAGAGATTGAGCCACCGCTTGAGTTATTAGGAGAAACGACAGAACTGTCGGGCCCATCCACATGATTTCTCAAAAAAATATCTGTTAATATTTTTATTATCTGGTTGCATGAATGCAATTGAAGTCATCCGTCGTAATCGGAATCCTGTGTCAGCTAGTTTCGTTTGCCATCGTCATTCAGTATCTTTATACATCATCTACGCCGAGAATGCCCCGTGGTTCTCGTAGCTCTGATGTGCGTTTGTCTCCCCGATCATCGGTGGACGCCAGTTCCTTTTCAGACCCTGTCGACGACATTGAAATCAATCCTGCGAATACTGGAAAGCCGACTTACCAAGGTAGCCTGCTGCAGTTCTATAGTCATGCCTTTAAGAGTCGACGGTACAGCAGAAAGGACTAAGACACTCTTTCGATATTAGCGCCCGCCTCATGCTACTTGATCTTGCATTTCCTATCACAGATTCGGACATAAAGGAGGCCGAGAATGAAAGGCAGCGGTTCATCGCAGCCAATCCTCCTGAGCGTAAGTTCAGCAAAGATCGTCTAATTTTGCAGAGGACGAATTCGTCAAGTTCGCGACCTCCTACACCGAAGTGGCAGTTCCTGATTTTGGCAACGATGGAGTTTCAATTGCCATCGTCGCAGAACTTAAACCGTTGGCCCCTCCCCCTTCTGACGACATCTCCGTCTGCACCCACCTCTCTTCCGACCGCCTCGACCGCTTGGCTCTCATCTCGGCCCGGTGGGGAGGACCCATCGTTGCTGCAGTTCTCGTAGACAGCGTGTCAGCTTTCGAGGCTGTGAGGTCTGACCTTCCACAACGCCCTCATGTCCACATCATCGCCTGTGTAGCCCAAGGGGGGCAATATCCCGCAAACCATCTTCGAAATGTGGCCCAACGCGCTGCAGCCACCGATTTTGTCTTCATCCTCGACGTGGACTTGATCCCTGACGACGCCCTCTACCCCGACGCCGTCGCCATCGCCCAAGAGGCTCTGCGCCCCTCAGACAAACTGGTCCTCATCCCCGCTGCGTTCGATTTTATCCGCGGGGACAAAGAAGAGGAGCCCCCCCCTTCTTCTTGGGGCGCCCTTTTGTTGTCTCTGAAACGAGGCTCAGTGCAGCCGATTCTGAACGACACATTCCCTGCTGCATTCAGTTGCCTTAATTATGCAGCATTGCTCTCAAAGCACCCAGCGGGCGAGCTCTTTTTCGAAACGACGTACTCATGGCCTTGCGAGCCTTACGTCATCGCTCGAAGGGAGGGGCTTCCACCCTTTGACGAGCGGTTTGTTGACTACGGCAACGACAAGGCACAGCACGCACTGGAGCTGCACAACGCAGGGTACTCGTTCCACGTCATTCGAAGACATTTCTTGTTTCATTGGCCTCACCAGCGAGCTGAATGGGCAAAGCCTTCTGTTCGAGACGCTGCGCTACCCAAGGTTTTGGAGCTGACTGAGAAGTTCCAATGGGAGAGCGGGACAAAGCGGGGCAAGAACTGGAAGACTGGTGGGGCGTTGCCTGTTGGGACCTATCGCGTCAAGGACGGCAGGATTATCATTTGGACTGGAGAGAAGGTGGGGCAATGAGTCATGTCCCTGACGCCTCAGTGGGTGGACAAGGAGAGCGGCGCTGAAGTGGATCCTCTGTCGTAGCGAACGATGACGTAGTCTTTGCATAAGAGCGCATCATTCAACGTGATGATGTCTGTCGCCATCACGGTGATGGCTCGTGATGGCGTGTTGTGCCACAAACGAAGCAAGATTTTATTTCACAACAACGAGGTACAGCCCCTCTACTTTTTGCAAGGATCCGCAACCACTGCACCCCCAGGCGACGTCTTGATCTCGTCAAATATCGCTGCCTTGCTCGGTGCCCACAGACCGTCGCGTCTGCGCTCAATCTTGCCCACAACTTGAGCATTTCGCGCCCCAATCTGCACGGACGCAAACGGACAGACCTGTCCAGGAGCCTTTGAGTCGACTGCCGCCACAACCCCTCCATTAAACAGGCTCTGTTTGTAGACAAGCGAAGAGCGCCGCTGAGCCTGCAGCGAGTAAGCGAATGACTGATTGCTCAGACCGAAGTCGCCGAAAGGGCGAGCTTGACGTTGAGGTTGCCAAACGGCCGGACGGAGAGAGTGTCTGCATCGTCTGCTGCGACGCACTGAAAGGTGTGAGGAGGGGATCAGACGAGCTCCGGGCACCTTGTCTGAAGATACAGCTGCGGAAACAAATGAGGCGCCAACAACGCCCGCGACGCTGACTCTAGCCCGAAGAGGGACGAAAGCGGACATCACGCGGCCCTGGATCTGCGGGGATAAGAGACATTGATGTTTATGAAAGACATTGACGAGCTCCTGAGTGAAAAACTTAGATGCTTTGAAACCTTTCCCTTTGCCACCGCAGTGTCCGACCCCCTCAACAGTCGCAGCATCAGCAGCTACAGGTCTGCCCGTCCAGAGATGCGTTCCTCTCAGCTGCAACCGAAGCGAAGGGGCATCAGCGCCCAATCTTTCAGCCGACGCAGCAACGAGGGGGACCTTCAAGCCAGGAAGGAGTGCTGACATGTCGAACGACTCCGTAGCAGACCTTTCCCCGCCCTTTCGAACAGCCTTGATCTGTGCGCGGACGTCAACGTCAAATACAGCACTACCGAGCTTTCCATTTAGAATTGCTCCGTCAACCTACGTCACATCAGCAGGGAGGGGGTGATGCCAGCCCACCTCATTCACGAGGGCTGGCGCTGCGACAATCTGAGCCTGTGCTGCAGGAATGGGGATATTAATGGCAATGGGAGGCTTGTTGGAGACTTGATCAGTTTCATCAAACCACTTGGACTCGAAGTCGCCAAAAACGTTTCCACTCTGCAACAACCTGCGTCCGGCCTTTCGAACAATCACCTTGGTCAGGGTCTTGTCATCGTCGCCAATCAGGTTGCGGTACCATGACGGCGCGCTCCTGTCGTCAGCCCACAACGGGATCTTGTCGTGGAACTTAGGGGCTTCAATCCGTTGTGCCTTGGCAGCTGCAACGTTGAGGTCAATGGAGTGGTCAGGCCACTCGCCGGCGCCATCTTTGGTCACAGCGCTCACAAGCGTCTTCAACTCTTCGGCTTTCTTGTGCATCTCATCGATCAGCTTCGTCCTGAACTCGCCTTCGACCATGTGCCCAGCGTCAGCTTTCATCTCGGCAATTTCCTTCTTCACTTTTTCAATCCGCGCCACCCGCTCAGCCCTCTCCTGCTCCGGCGACTTTGGAGCGTTCGCAGCAGCTGCACCACCGGACGCCATCCCATTCCTTCCGTTGTTGTCCGCTGCGATGATAGAATGCTGCGCTTGATCAACAACTCTCTCATCGCCAGTGCCGGGAATGTGGAACTGCACCGCAGGCAAGTGATCCATGATGCCATCGTCCCCTCCTTGGCCTTGCTGTGCATTTCCGCCAAAGGCCTGAGGTGGCATTGCACCATTCGACATTCTGCCTGTTTGAGGTTGCGGCTGAGGTTGCCAATTAGCTTGTGGTTGAGGCTGACGTTGCCAATTAGCTTGTGGTTGAGGCTGCGGTTGCCCGTTGGCTTGTGGTTGCGGCTGAGGTTGCCAATTAGCTTGTGGTTGAGGCTGCGGTTGCCCGATAGCTTGTGGCTGCGGAGCCTGGCCTCTACCGAATTGCTGCACTTGATTGACGACACCTTGCACTCGATTGATCATATTCTGCGCCCTGCCAGCAAAACCCTGGGCCCTTTTGGCGAAGTTTTGGGCCGCAGCGAAGGCACCCTGAGCGCGAGCAACCCCTTGAGCAATTTTGCCGAAGCCCCAGCGCCCAGACGTTGGGCCCTGCGGACCTCCCTTCCCCTTTCCAGCCGCTTGCATCCTTTGGATGGCAATCGCTCTCCCCGTCGAAGTTTTCCCCCTCATGGCCGGGCCTCTTGCCCGCCCACGGAAAAGCTGCTGGAACTCTTCGCCCTGACCGCCAGCCACTTCAAACGCACGTTCGACCTCTCCCGACTCGACATCAAAGGCATGAACGTCCGCAGACACGTCTTCTTCTGCGAGTTCCATCATCACCGGCCCCTCAAACGTTGTCTTCCGCTGGAATTTGGCCAAGAGATCGTTCGTCAATCGTGGGGCGCTGTTGACGCCTAGCGAGCGCAGAATGCTTGCGTCTGCCTTCCCAAACAGCCCCGCAACAAGAGTCTTGGGGTCGCTTGTTGCCGCGATGAACTTCGGGATACCTGTTGGTTGTTCACCGCATGTCAGGACGACGCCGCGGTTGCTGACGATGGAGAGGTAGTCGACTGCACCTTGGCCGCGCATCACAACGCGCGTGATGAACTCGTCGTTGTTGAGGACGGCGAACTTCTCCTGGCCGCCGTTACCACCGCGCTTCAGGACGACCTCGTCGCCAGAGGGGGTGCTGTAAATGAAAGTGATGGCGTCAACGAGTCGTCCACAGCGAGCGCCCACTTTAGTGACTCTGTAAGCCATGTCTTTAGCGAGCTGAGCCTGCGCAGAGAAGGCAGTGCCAAGATTTGCAGCGCCGATCTCGCGATGCAGCTCCGTCATTTGGGAGGGGATGAAGTACGTCGCTGGTGCGTCAAACAAGGGAGGAGAACAGGAGAAACGCAAAAATACGTCAAAAAAAAAAAACGAAGAGATGAAACGTACACAACGTGGCCTGCATGATTCCATTCGCAACGACTTGACCCCTCGTCAGGGGCCTCCCTCCCAGCAGCCGCAGCGAGTCGACGAGGTTGCCCGACGACCCTTCGATCGAACCAATCAAATTTCCCTCCGGCACCGCAACGGTCTCCTCCTTTCCCTCATTGCCACCGCAAGCGATGACTGACCCGTCCTTGGTGAAAAAATTGATGGCCACAACCGTGTGGTCACTGCGGACGACGACCTTGTTGATTGTCTGCGACTCCGACAAAGTAGCTTCGCGAGGGGTGCCCGCCGTAGGAGACCCGTGAATGAGGCGTTCGAAGTTCCTGCCATCGGGGGCCGTGTAAGTGAACTTGATCAGGTCAATGCGTGTGCCGCATCGCAGCGAGATCTTGGACAGCCGCACAACGCCGATGGAAGGCAATCCGTCGGCATCATTCCAGCGCATGCCGCGGTTGGCATCCCCAAAGACGCGCGACACTGCGCTCATCGCCCCAACGAAGAAGAAAGCCGCTGCAAGAGTTAGAGCACGCATTGGTCGACCTACTTGGTTTCGCCGCCTGTTCGGGCGAAAGACCAGAGGTTTTGGTTCCGTTGATCGCACCCAATGGGGGCAAATTGACCTTCGTACCAGCGGCTGCATTCCGCCTGGCTTTCTCTGCTGCGTCCTTGGCTGCTTTCGCCGCGTTGCGCTTCTTCCTCTCCTCCATCTCCTTGGCGTGCACGCGCGCCATGTAGCGCTCGTACGCAATTTGCTCCGCACGCTGCTTGGCGATCTTGTTGACCTCTGCAATGGCTGCCGCAGCCTTCTTACGCTGCTTCTCCTCGAAGTTGTCAAACACGCTTTCCGCTTGAATCTCCGGCAAAATCTTCTGTGGCCTGCAGGGCCCGCTGAGATTCGGCTTCGTGATCAAAACGCCGTTCACCTTGGCGATCTTCTTGTCGGAAGGCACGAGCGGGATCTCGACGTACCCAGTGATGTTGCACGGACCAAACCTCGTCCGGATTGGCACAATGAGGCTGCGCGCGTTCTTGAGAACCCTCAGCGTGTAACGGTCCACAGAGCGCTGCCGCTGCTCCGCATAGGAAATCCTCCTGCGCGCAAACCGTCGCCGCACGGTCCGGTACCGCCAGCCTCGACCGCGGCCCTTGCCACGCACAGCGCGCCTGTTCCGCCTATTGGCACCACGGCGCGGACCCTTGCCGTTTCCTCGCATTGGTTGCATCCTGCGTCCTGTCCGACCGCCATTCGCTCGGGTAGGCCTCTGCCCACGTTTCTTCGCACCGCCATGGCGACCAGTTTTTGCGGCATTAGGGCCGTGTCTTGCGGCGCCCTTGTTTCTCTCCCTTGCCCTGTCATGATTGACGGCGCGATTGTGGCCATCCTTTCCCCTCTGATGATTGTCACCTTGGCCATTCCTCGCCCTTCCATGATTGCCACCCCTGGCGACACGATTGTGGCCATCCCTCTCTTTGCCATCGTGCTCCTTCCCTCGACCGTTTCTATTCCGATTTCGAGCATCAGCGTCACGCCCGTCGACCCTTTTCCTGCCACCGGCACCGTCGCGATCTTTCTTCCCATCAGCACCGCGACCCTTCCCTCCACGCCGAGCGCCGACATCCTTTTCACGTTCCTTCCCACCAGCCTTGCCTTTTTGTTCCACACCAGCCTTGCCTTTCTTTGCGACTTTGCCTCCATTTGCGCCCGGTTTACCTCCTGCATCTGCTCGCCCTTTGCCTGCCTTTTGTCCGCGACCGCCCCCCCGTCCACCACCACCTGAACAGTCACATGACATTGACATCACTTCATACGCAGCATAGTCGTCCTCGCTGGAATGTTCCCATTTTCATTCGCGCCATCTGCATCGACAATCTCCACTTGGCCTGGAAGGGTTTCCGCCAGAGCCGTCACCAAGGCAGGATCACGGACGTGCCCATCGAGTTGCTCTAGGGCAGAGTCAGGGATTCCATCAGGGCGCTGCAAGAGCGATTTCAACCCATCAATCTACCGCAATCAGAACTAACTCAAAGGATGAGGCCACCTCAGTGCGGGAGCCAGCGCCATGTCTGATTGCATGAACGACTCCATCTATCCCAGCGCCGTCATCTAACTCAGCCAAACACGACAAGACAGCTTCTTTGTTTATTGAGCCATCGGGCATTGATCGCGCTGCAGAAGACAGAGGTGCAGAATGGGACGAAAGTTTCGAATTTCGCAAAGCAAGGATAATTATGGAAGCCTGTTCGTCCTGGCCGGTGGACACAAAGTGGGACACTTTGTTGGCGTCGGCGATGAGAGCGTCCTGCACAGCGGGGTCCGGATCGGAGTCACAAGCCTTGTACTTCTTGAACAAACCGTGAAGAACGGCAAGGCTCTATGCGGCGTCAGAAAGAAATCGGCTGGACAGTGACCTGCACGTGCGCATCGGACCGATGGAAATCACGGGACATAGCAACAAGTCTGCGCATTACTTGCGTCGAGGGACAAGATGCTTGAAGGAGGGACACCACCGCCTGTTCACGAACAAATGCCGACGCGTCCTCATCAGCAGCGACTGAGCTGAGGGCGAGCTGAGAGCGGTCGTTGTCGACCGCACCGACCGCACCGACGATCTTAACGGGTCAAAGATAACAGATCCAAGCCGTACCGCAGAGAGAACTTGCTCAGGAAGAGAATCCTTATTTTCACACGCAGCTCTCATCAGCTTCGTCAAGGCAACAAGATGCGTTGCGAGCTCGCGGAGAGAATCGAACTCCTCCACCAACTGCTCCTCAGAGAGAGAGCGGGCACGGGAGAGAAATTCGTCAACTGCAACTGTGCTGTCCGACTCGCCAGTGGAATCTTGGGCAAGTCCCATGAAATCGACAGGACCATCAACATCCAGCTTGACAGGATCGGCAACGTCATGTAGCGCAGAGCCTTTGGAAGACAGCGCAGCCGATGAGAGGAGCTCCGTCACCGCCGCAGATTTCACCGAGGACGACAGAGACGAGAGGAGACCGTCCGACATCGCATTCGCAAGACCAAGTGGAAGCGCTGAGGGACTAAAAGGCGTTGACCCAGTCACCACGAGCTGCCAAGTCAGCCAAGACAGCAAATAGGAAGGAAGCATACAGAGCTCCGGTCCTTGATCATCTTTGGAACCATTGACGCCGAATCCACGGAAATGTCGCGGCTAGACGAGCGCTGAATCAATTGCTTTTTACCCTCCGCCAGCTCAGACTCGTCGAGGTACGCCTTGTCGTGGTGCACGAGGATGGAGTCGTCAACGGCGCGAACGTGATAGTTGCTCAGGTGTGGCGCATCAGAGCTCTCCAAGACTTGAACAAGAACTGGGCGGTGAGATCGCTGCATCCCGGCAGATCCTCACTTGGCTCCGAACTAGTCGCTTTGGATTCCTTCCCGATAACAACATTGAGATTCTTGGCCAAGGCTTTCTTGATCCCAGCACACCAAGCCGACTCGGCACGAGGAGAAACGAACTACGGCGTCAAAGCTGACACAAGACAAATAAGCACCTCAACGATTTCTCCTGTTTTCTAAAGTATTAGACACATCAAACAGGAGCCAACGATGTCTTGGGTAATGACGAACGGGTTCTTGCGAAGGATCTCATCTGAGCTCGCGGTTTCTGCAGCATTTGGATTCTCGTTTGCCGATGGCGCCGTCGCAAACGCGACGGCGGCTCCTTTGCTTTTGGCAGCCACTCGAGCGGCTGAGATGTGAGCCCGTGAGGAAGAGTGATAAACCATCGTATTGAACAACATCCAGCCGAAACTTTCGACGAGATCCAGCGTTCGATTCCGCAGGCAATGAGGACAGGGTGTACTTGATCGTTATCTCGTTCTAGTTGTCAAAAACACTGAGACCACGAGATACCTGAACAGAGGTCTTCGCCTGAGCGCCTCCAATAGGAGCCAGCTGAGAACGTACCCGAACACTAGTAACGAAAGTACAGGCTTTCCCAAGTTCGCACAGCAGAGCTCTGGTTGGAGATGGGGCAACACCGTCCGCCTTGATCCCATCAACGGATTTCTCTGGCGAGATCATTGTCTTAAGGAAAGACTCGTCCTGAGATGCATCAAAGTCATAGAACTCGGAGTCATCGTCTGCCAACATCACTGAGTCCGTCTCATCGCCACTCAAAAGCTCAGCCTGCGGAGTGAACACTACGCACGCACCACCTACAGAGACAAAATCGTGTGCATGATGAAAGAGATATATGCCGACAATTATGGACAGCGTAGCAGCTCCCAGCAATGTGCTGAAAGCTCCAAACACTCGCTTTGATCGTGGCAAAGAGATCCTTTCAACCATCCTTGACCTTTCTTTGTGCTATTTTCAGCCTTGTAAAATTTAACAAACTTGTGTACTTTTAGGATGTGAGTTTTTGTAGAAATTTCCACAGCAAAGAGCCTCAAAGAAACTAAAAAATTAAATTTACATTGAAAAAATGTAATATAACACTGATTTATCAAGTTTTTTTATTAACTACTTTGTACCGTAACTTCTGATAGTTTTTATTGTTCTAAATTTGGTGAGGTCAAGGGTTGGAATGCTTTCGAGTACAAGGATTGCACTCAAGACTGCGGCAACGTTTACTTTGTTAATGTTTGCCGTCGCTCCTGTCGTGCTGCTTGTTCTGCGTGAAGTATTCGTCATTTTTCATGAGTTTGACGTTTCAGTCTGCACAGCCCACTGAGTTGTTCAACGACCTCGGTGTTCAGGATGGCTCTGATTTAGGTGATGGGCGATACACCCAAATGGAGGATGACGTTGATGATATGGATGGCTCTCAACAACTTCACGACACACATTCAGACAATTCTCAACTTGAGGAAGCGATTCGATCCATCGCCAGTTCACTTGATGATTCTGGCAATGCTCCATTCCAGTGCCTCCTAATTGTGTTAGGCTCACACCTCTCACGTGGTGACCACCGCGAAAGCCGGAAGCGACTACATGTGGAAGTACTTTGTGCAATACTGTTTGTGACCTCAGCAGGGTGTCTATCGTGGCCGACACGCGCGTCTACGGTTTCAAGTGAAGCAGCATGGTAATGAGTTCATTATTCCGTTCGACGGCAACGTCGATGCGAGCACAGAGACCCCGTCGCTCGCCGACTCCAACGACGACGACGACGACGACAGTGGCGACGATGGTGACAATGATGGCGGCAGTGGCGACGATGGTGACAATGATGGCGGCAGTGGCGATGGTCGCAGCAGCTCTACACGCGCCCAAAACGTCCGTTCCTCTCCAAGTCAGGCGCCGCCGCAGGCTTCGAGTGTTCCGTCTTCGAGCGGAAATGGTGGAAAGAAGTCCCTTCCAATCCCCAGCGTCGTGCGAACTGCCGCCCCAAAGCCGACGCCATCCCCAGAACAAGAATATCGCGCATGGGAACGGACCCAGAAGAACATCAATCAGAATCGTACACAGCCAATCGTCGACGGAAAAGATCAAACGTTCCGAGTTGTCCATTCATCTCAGCGCGGGGATGCGTCATTCAGCAAAAAAGACCGCACCGGCGGATTGTCTCGCTGGATGAAACGCATGTGGGCGATGGGGTTCAGGCCTCGAAGGCCACATAAGAAAAACGAAGCGATGGAAAGCGCTGACCCGGTCAATGTTCCCATGCCCTACAGCATTCGCGTCGTTCCAGATTCTAGATCAGGTAGGGCTCCAGGGCCCATCGTCATTGGCGATCAACCCACCTTTGGCAAGATTGGACCTGTCGCAGAAGCAGAGTGGCCCAACTCTATGCAGCAGCCTCGGTGCCCTTGCTTCGGTCGTCCGAATTGCCCATGCAGCACGCCTGATCGGGACTACATTGACTCGCCTCCGCAGCCTCTGGACCAGAGCGTCAAAGCTCGAGATCGCGTCCTTGAGACTGACGAAGACTTCAAGCCAAGAGACGTTCCTCCCGAGATGATGCCACGCCGAGGTCCTGTTGATGTTGGGACAACGACAACTTCGATCAATGGGTTCATGCCTGGGGCCGCTGGGGGCAGGGCGAATCGGCCAGCGGCCAACGAAGGCAATCGAAATGAAGGCAACGAAAACGAAGGCAACACGGAAGAAGGGGGCGAAGGTGGCCAAGGCGAGGCGGGCGAGGCAAATCCTGAAGGGAATGCAGAAGGTAATCAAAACAAGGGCAACAGGGCAGGCAACGAGGAACGTGCCGGAGCTGACCCGTTTGCTGTGTTTGGAAATGATCGTCCAAATGTGGGTGCCGCAGAGCCGAACGCAGCACACAAAGAGGTGGCACATGGAGGACAGCATCCTGCGGAGGGCAAGCATGCGGCTGCGAAGGCGAGGGACGAGCCAGCTGCCATCATTGAAGACACAGGAGCGTTCGACTTGCCTCTCAACCAGCGTCCGAAGAAGGGGGGGGCGATCAAGGTCCATGATGGGAAGAAAGACAAGGTTCGCAAGGGATGGAAAAAGGGACATAAAGAGGGCGGGGAGCACCATGAAGGCGGAAAAAAGGAAGGTGGAAAAAAGGAAGGCGGACGTCACGAAGAGAAGGGCAAGAAGGGCAAAGGTCACAAGGACAAAGGAAAGAAAGGAAAGAATGGCGGCGATGCGGGTGGCAATGGAAAACGAGGGAAGGGGGCCGTTGGCGGCGGGAGGCGGGGTGGTGCTCGTCGCGGTCGGCGGGCGGTCGATGGGAGCTCTGAGCTGCATGAATTGAGAGTGAAGCATTTTGATCGGATTGTGGGGTCGGCGAAGGAAAAGAAGTCGGGGGAGGATCGTCCCTTTTGAGGGGGGGGGGGTGTTTGTGTTGTCAGCGCACGTTCATCCTCTCTTGAACTGCGCGAGTAAACTATGGCGTTTTGCGTTCAACAAATCGAGTGAGTCGCATCTCTGCTCAGCCATGGGCGGCCAGTCCTTCATGACAAGTCTTGACAAGTCTTGACAGTTTACTACGTTACAAGGACAGGTGCGTCTATTACGTGGAACTTTCCACATCTCCCTTTTCATGAGCTTCAACCAAAGATTGCAGCTCTGCCTGCAGATTGGAGAGCTCTTGTTCAAGCGACTCTCTCAAAGCCTGCAAGAGTAAACATTCATCGCGCCGAGCATGACAGTTTCTTCGTCGAACTTCTTCTTCCAGTCGTCGGGTTGCCCAGCCCTCTTCAGCTCTAGATCAAGCCTCGCTTGCTAACAAGTGAGAGATCCAAACAAGCGTGAGGAACCAGAACGGCATTTTCTGCTTTCGCAGCCTCAAGGAGCTCCATTTTCTCGTTCAGTATCTCGCATTGTCAGAGTCCAAGCATATAGCGTACCATTTCATAGTTGGCGTGCTCTTCTTCAAGAGCACGAGCTTGAATGGTTGCTTCATAGTAAGCCTCGTAAGCAGTCTGATGATCCTTCCTGCAACTTCAACAAACGACTAATGACAAGGGAAACTTGAGACAATCGAGTGATGCACGAAGCGCATTGCCTAACTCTCTTTCCAGCAGGATAATGTTCTTTGACCTTCAGAATGAGGAAGGCATCACCATCAACGCACTTGGAATCCATTGCAACCTCGCTCTCAAGCTTCTGCTCATGTAAGTGACTGCAAGCAACAGCGTCGTTCCTTCTCAATCAAAAAGATGCGCCGTCGGATCGAAAACTTGTCAGCCCTCCAATTCCCTTTGTCTGAAGCAACTGCCGAATGAGAAAGGGGTTGCAAAATCCCCCACTTTCGTCAATTTCCCATTTCCGCGAGGCAGCCGTATCAGGCCGTTTCTTCGAGGTTAGAACAGGTGCCGACCTCAGCACTTCTTGCTTCTTGTTCTCCACTACATTTCTCAGCTTGGACATTTTCCTGCTCAGAGTCCTCTTCATCTTTGACGTCAACCTTTTCGACAGCACTCTCACTTTCCGCGAGGCCTTGCGTGCCCGCTTTGCCGACGACGCCAAAGCCTTGTGGGTCGCTTGGACAAGGATTTGGAATTTGACAAACCACACGGGAACTCTGAGGAAATAAGAGCTCTCCCATCAGCGGCGTGACCCAGAGGGAGAGTTTTGCATGTCCAAGTAGATGCCAACCAAACACGCCACCAGCACGACGATGATGGAGACGTACGCCAGCGCGACGATATGCGCCTCGTCATTGGCTGAGGACATCAGAGGACGCACCGATTCACCCGACGCTTCAGCTCCGATGCCTTGGTGAGGTCCGTCGGATTGAGGAGGCCGAGAAGGGACAGAGTCATCAGGCCTGCAAGAATGATGGTCTCGATGATGTTGTGGCGCTGCTCTTTGTACGGCAGTCTGCAAACGTGAGAGACGTCATCACTGTGGCACGAGTAGAGATTGACCACAAGGTTCATGAGGGCAGCGAGCGCGGGAATAAAGGCCTGCATGTACACGTAATTCCTCAAGAAAACGCGGGAGAGGACAAACACAAATTTGCGCGCCATAACGACCGTTTCCCACCTGGTCGGTCAAGAACGAAAGGAACCATGCAGCGCACCACCAGAACTTGCGTTCGTAGCGCTCGAGCAAAAAGCCGTAGCGGGAGAGGACGCGATGGTCGTCCAGCTGACGCGCGCGCCTGAGGCGCAGGAGGAGGAGGGGGAAGCCGACAAGGGGGATGCCGACGTAAAAGGGGATCGTGAAGAAGGAGACAGACACGAGGCCTGTGTGAGGGGACTGGAAGCAACTGTACTCGGGGTACTGAGATGGGTAAGGCGATTCAGTGGGGGGATGATGTATGAGCCCCACATGATGGATGGGCTTACCGCCGTCAGGACGTTCACGCGGTCATTCCAATCGGAGCAGGAGAACATTTCAAACGACAAAGTGGCGCCAAAGACAAACGTCGAGCAGAGACCCGCCACAATCGACCAGAAGGCCATGTCGATGTGGTGCTCCCGCACCTCCTTTCGCGCATTCGCCGCAAAGTTGATGTTTGTGCTCTCAGTCCGCGCGGATCGTGAAGTCAGCATAGCTGGCTCTCTGATAGGCTCGCCCTGCGTTGCTTCCAGCTGCCGCACTGCGTCTGCAGTCAGCGCTGCTGCTGCAGGCGCCTCAATCTCGAGTGGAACAACCGCGTTGCGGGACCTGCGACCTTCGCTTGATGCCGTATCAGGCCTCGAAGACGACCGCGAATGTGGGCGAGACTGGGGCCGTGAAGGAGGGGGGGTGTACCGGGCGCGGCTGCTTGGGCGTGACGCTAGCTTCTCTGCAGACATCCGAATGAACCAAAAGAACGAAATGACCCATCGGAGCACGAGGACCCCGCAAACACCCGCTGGAACTGCCATGGACATGAGCCAGAGGTTCTGATAGTCCATTGTGATACCCAAGCACGACCAAGGGATGTACGCGATATCTAAGTTAAGGAGGTTGAATGAATTGAACAAAAGCGACACTGGGACTGGCCAAGAGAAGGCGAATCTGCCGACAGTGGCACACATTTGAAGAAAGGTCTCCAGGAGGTAGAACGTCCGGAATTGGCTTGTGCCCAAGAAAATAGTCAAGAAGGCCATGATACCGTACATGGGGAGGCTGGAGTACACGGCGAGGCCGGACGAAGCGCTGTCGCAAGGCTCACAATAGCCATCGAGAGAACGACGATAGCGAGGAAGGCAGACGGAGCAAATGCGTCCTGTGTAGCCTTCGGCGCACCTTCCGGCGATGGAAACGGACGAATTGGACACGACGGGGAAGTTTGGGCAGTACTCTGCAACGGGGCGGTGCCGACACATTTCCTAACAATGTGAGATGACGGCTGTTATTATGGGACCGCGAATTCGACTTCCCGAAGAGTCGGGTAGCCAACACAAACGCCGCGGACGCTTCGGTAGTCGCATTTGAAGAACTGAACAGTCTCATTGTCAGGCCAGAGCGATGGATCGGTCCACCACCCACTTGTCGCAACAGGCGGCTGCAACAGACCGTGGCAATAACCGCCCTGGCAGAGTCAAAAATAACACTTAACGTCAAACGAAAGGACAAGAGGTGCATGGGCGGCCAGGCAAGCCCTGTTTTTGGTACGCCCCGCGATTGCACAGGCAGTTCGACACATCCTTGCTGTCTAACACCATTGAGCGGCTATTCTCTGGGCAATCCTCGCACCCCAGTTGTCCCTTGAGTCTTGCGAATGAACCGCTGCCACAAACACGGCAACTTGTCGCGCCGAAACGGCCATTGAAGAAACCTTCTGTGCAAGCAAAGCAAGTCCCAGAGGCAGAGGCATTTGTAAACGTACCTGGAGCGCAACGAAGACATTTAGACTGGCCTGGGGAGGGAGAGTAAGTTCCAGCCAAACAGGCCGAGCAAACAGTGCCCCCCCTTGAGCTGATGAAGCCGACGGGACAGAGCCTGCATGTGATGAAATCGTTCACAACGTTCGTGAAGCTTCCCCCCGGACAAAGTCTGCAGATTCGGTTCGATTTGTCTAAGAAATAGCCGGGGTCGCACCACATGTTGATGACGACTGGAACCCTGGCCGACGACGACACGGCATCAAACAACAAAAAGGCAAAAGTTGCGAACGGAGCGCCCCCGCTGAGAGGATCCGCTACCTCAAAAAGAATGCGTCGCTGTGAGTCAGTAACCAACGTCGGCACACGCTGGATGGAGACGCCAGAGAATTGGCGGAGGAAGCCACGGTCCGGAAGCTGCGAGATGTTTGCAGAGACAAAAGGAGTGTCGAAATCGACGCCTGCGAGGGTGATCACGATACTTCCGCCCATCGGAAGGATCATCTCCTGCTCGTACGCCATAGGGGCGTCATTCATTCCGTCAATTCGGACAGTTACGATCGCCGGTTGTGACAAAAGAACGCCATCAGACGCTTTATAGTGCAGCGTGTCAACACCGTCGGCCTGCGCATTCGGGACATACCAAAGGCGTTGCTGTGGGTCAGTCACGACGCCAATGGGAGGCTGCCCCTGTGACCCGCGCAGCTCGATGGTCTCAAGTCCAAGCAAGTAGTTTGGGCCGTCCGTCAGTCCGACTCCGAGGCCTTTTTGACCGCAGATCTGCACAAGGATCGTGTCGGTGGGAAAGCTCACAAACGGGAAGATTGAGGGCTGGATGAAGCCGTCGTCGTCAGTGATGTTGCCAACGGTGCCATTCCAAAGCTCAAACCAGAGGCCTCGCCGCGCATCAGTGACCGATTCAGCCGCCTGAAAGCCCGAGCCGATTCGCCGCTCCAACGCCATAGAGACTGCATCCCTTCCGTCGGTTGTTTTTACGATGCTGGAGGACTTTACGGAACCCATGTCGTACGCTCCGACGGAGGCGCTGTAAACGACGCTCCGCTCGATGTCAAGCATTTGGCAGAGCACGCGCAAAGGGGTTGATGGAGGGATACTTCTGAAAATGGAGAGACCTGACGGGAAGACTGCAGTCGGGTAGCGCAACATGACAGCATCAACACCCCGACGACCACAAAACGTTGAATACGTTGATATATTGGGACGATTTGATGGCTCGATTGTGGGGTAGATGAGAGGTGTCGACCAGGGGAGGGAAGTGACAGGGCTGTACGTCGATCCGTTGAACTGGAGGATCGCAGAGGGCCATTGAGAGATTGCTTTGAAAGCAGCCGTTGGAGTCGTTACAGGAGGTCCCATGACTGTCGTGGTGTTCACGGTATTGTTGACTCGAACAGACACATCGACGGCTTGGAACAGGGTCCCGCGCGATGGAAACGTGGAAATGACTGGCGAGAGGAACGGAGAGTCGATGTCCGATTGGGCACTGAGAAAGAGGAGAAGGGGCTCATCTTCGCGCGTGCTAAATGTGACGTTTGCAGCTGTGGGAGGGTCGTTGACTGCTCTCACGAAAGCAGTCATGGAGCCAATGAAGACGTCGCTATTGCGCCGCACAGTAAAGTTGAACGGCACAGGGCCATTAAAAGAAGGAGGCGGAATGTAAACAAACGCGTGATCGGGCCCAACTAGCGCATCCGACCGTGAGATCGGAGGGACGCGGGTGAGACAATACTCCGTCGAGGAGACGTCTGGGATGTAATTGTTCGTGACGGTCACGTTGCAGCTGCACCCGACGGCTGCACATTGCAGGTTTCGACATACCGCTGTGCAATTTGGAGAGACGGTGCAGTTGGCGGTTGGGCAAGTCAGGTTTTGGATGCTGAAAGTGCCGAAAGGGGGAACCAACGCGGGCGTGCAAGGGGCGAGGGTGCAGTTTGGGGCGCAGGGTTCGCAAGCGGGGATGGTGCAGTCCATGAATGTGCAGTTGCGGCAGGAGA
>JAIYDP010000368.1 GCA_027487435.1 Verrucomicrobiaceae bacterium
CCCCTCATCCTCTCTATCCGCCCGCCCCTCAGCAGCCCCTTTTATTTCCTCTCACGTCCTTCCCCCCCCCCCCCCCCGTCGTTCTAACTTAACAGCCAGCGCCCATTTGTTAGAAAACGTCGCCGCTGTCGAGGCCACGGCCGCCGCCGCGTGCGAGGCGCTCGGCCCTGCCTTTGCGACTCAAATTTCCAACGACTTTTTAGCCATGTTGAGTCTTTACAAAGGCGACGCCCAAGCCAGAGTCCTTGCACTAAAAGCTATGGCATTTAGTCTTTAGGCTGCTTGCCTTGTCCTCGCCGGCGTGGCCCTTCGATTTGTGGCCGACGCTGCGGCGGTTGGGCCGCTTGTCGAATCTATTATTAGCAACCACATCAAGTAGGCTTTTCAACCGTGCCCCCCCCCCCCGCTCCGCCCCCCCCACGTCCCGCTCTTGTCGGACGTTCCTTTTGATAAAATCAATTTCGTCTCTTTGAATCTCTCGCCCTGATTCCAACCCCCCCCTCCCCCCAGCTCAGAACTCGAGCGCGCAGCCTGCGCCGCGGCTTTGGGCCACGCGGCTGCCGCCCACGCCCCGACCGTCTTCGCGCGGCTGAAGAACTTCCACGCCGCGATGGTCCCCGTCTGGGGGGGGGGGCTGACTCCACTGCAGGCGAAGCGAAGCGGTGGCCTCTTTGGCCGCGTTGTCGGCGCGTCTGCGGACGAGACGCCAGCGCGTGCGTTTGTTATTTTTGCCCTTCGCCACGCCCTCCAGCGCGCGGCGCCAGACGCGGCGGTTGTGACGGACGCGGTTAAATCCTTTGCTCTCCCGCTTGTTAAAGAGCAATACGCGGTGCCGCTGTTACGGACTGCCGCTGCCGAATTGGCTGCGGCTGCGGCGCGCTGCGTCGCGGCGCGGTCGTTTGAGGGGGGGGGTGAGGAGCTTTTGGTTGCGCTGCTGGGCATTTGCTTTGGCCCCACGTGGCAGGTTGTGCTCCAAAGTGCAAAAAGCTCAATTTTCGCATCTTTTAACACGTCCAGCGCGCAAGGCCGCTGCAGATAAAAGCGCGCTGATAGCCCTTTTTATCGCCGGCGCGCAGCTCTGCGCATCGCCGGAGAGCCGACGTGATTTTTTTAACTCCCCCCCCCCCCCTCATTCCTGCAGCGAAGGCGGCCCTGCTTGTGGCTGTCGTGGACGCGCTTGCGGCTGCGGTGGAGCAAGCTGTGGTTCGGGGGGGGGGGGTTGATTTGACGGCCGAAGGGAAGGGACGAGGAGCTGCCGGAGGGGGAGGTGTTTTTGCGCTCGGCGTTTGCCACCGCCGTGGCTGTTGGGGAGTTGTCAAATTTGATGGAGAGGATGATGCCGCTCATCCGCTATCAATCCGTATCCCCCCCCCCCTCTTAAATATCTCTTTTCGCCCCCTCGTCCCGCAACTCTTGGCTACCACCCCCTCTGACAGCGAAAAGGCAATCCAGCGCGCTCGCGCCGTCCAGATGGTACCCCCCTCCCCCTCCCACTGCAGCCCACCCCCCCCCCCAGATCTCGACGGCCCTCGCCGCAATGGCCAATTCTCCCGCCGCCGAGGAGGCGCGCAGCGCCTCCGCGCGCGACGTCGTCTCAAGTTCCTTCGCCGTCATCATCCCTCGCTTTGTGGTTTAGCGCTTTTAGAGCTGGGTTTAATTAACTCCGTCAGGACCCCTCCCTCCCTATCCGAATCGCCGCTGTTGATGTCTCACCCCCTCTCCCTGTCCCAAATGACTGAATCAAAAGTGCATTGCGCGTCTGTTATCTTTAGCGGGTGGATGCACCTCAGGTGCGCGCGTTTGGGCGCGCTCTCACGGTGCGCAGCCGTCGCGACGCTTCGCGCCGAATTGGTTGACAAGACGGTCATCGACTTCTTCGCAGCCCTCCCACGACTTTTTGAAATCGTCAAAGTCTTCCCCTCCCCCCCCTCGTCGACGTTGACTTGGCGAGCCCTTCATCTTTTTGACAAACCCCTTCCTCTCCGTCGCGCTCTCCGCCGCTTCCGACCCCCACCCCTCAAGCGCGGAGGGCGCTGCCGCTGCGCTAACAGAAGTCCTTAACGACGAAAGAATTTGGGAGGCGCGCACACCCGACGTGGCCCCACCCTCCGTCGCTGAGGCCGTCGTGAGGGTCGGCTCCCAAATTTCGGACGGGGGGGTGCGAACGCGCTTGCGCGGAGTTGTTGAGAGCGTCGCACGCAGGGACGTTGGAGGCGTCGTCGTGAGGGGGGGGGGGGAGGGGGGGCGCTGATTTTTAAGGGCGCGCTGCTTTCGAATTTTGAGCACGCGCCGAAATTTGTGGTGGCATCGCTGCGGCATGTCCTTTCGGTTGAGGATGTTGCGGTCGAGGTGAGACCGAATCTATTTTTAGAACGACATCCCCTGACCCCGTGCCCCCCCCTGAAAGGCTCTCCTCGCTGCGTTCGCGCAGATTTCGCCGCGCAAAGGGGGTGGCGCAGCGACGGTAGCGCTTGCGGAGGTCCTCGGGGAGCCGTCCCTTCACGATCTGTTAAGAAGGTCTTTTAAGGACATCATCGCGCCGTTGTACTTCAGACTGGTGGCGGCCGTTGATGTATTTTTGATGACGTTTTGAGTACTCTGCCGTTGGGGAGGAGAGAGTCGGCGCTAAAAATCTGTTAATTTCGGTTTTAGTGTGCGGCCAATTTGGCGCCATTGCCGACGCCATGAAGGTGCGCTTAAAGACTATTTGTCTTCTTTAGAGAAATGACCTCTGCAGACGGATGACTATTTCTCAAAGTTAACAGAAGCCGAGCCTCTTTCAGCCGTTAAGGCGTTCCTCGGCGCTGCGATTGGCGAGCTAACAGACATCCAAGTCGCTGCTCTTGTTAAAATTTTCCTCAGCCACGCCACCTCGGCGGAGCTCCAGCGCCCCGCCTTTGGCGCCTTGGCGACGTACCCCCCCCCTCTCCCTCTGGTCGCTAAACAACGGCACAGGTTAATTTCTCGCACCACAACCGACGACACTCAAGAAATTCTTCGCTTCGCTTCGCAGCACGTCGCCGTCTGCTCAGCTGCCGCATCCTGCCCCACCGCCGCCGCAAAGAGGCCGGATGCTGATCTATTTTTGGAACAAATCATCCGCGACGTCACATCCGGCCTCGGCTCGCGTGAGGTCGACGTCGTCGAAGAGGCCGTCCCCTGCGCCCCCGCCCGCTCTAAATCCTCCAGTGCCAATGTCTTTTACGCGTCGCAACGTCGTGCAGTAACACCCTCTCCCACGACCAGCTCGTCGTTTTGATGTACCCCTCCCCCTTAAGGCTGACGCCCGCAGCGAGGGGGCCAAGGTCGTGGGGTGCCACGGCGCTGCGGCGGTGCGCGCGGCCGTTGGGGAGTTCGCCAGTGCGGCGATGGCGTGCGCCGCGGCGACGGCGTCGACGAGGAGGGCATGTGCAGCGATTCTGGTCATCCTCGTGAACGATTCGAATAGCGTGAGGGGGGGGGGGGTGGGGCTGAGGTTGGGCAGGAGGTGCGGACGGCGTCGAAGAAGGGGCTGAGGACGTTTGGCGTTGAGGGGGGGGGGCGCCTGGGGGAGTTCTTGAGGGGGTGCGAAGGTCTTGATGAGAGGTGGAGGCTCGATTTTGAAAAGTTTTCGATGGAGTTTGTTGACGCGGCCGCAGCGGACGATTTGGACGACCTCATCCGTGAGGTGCATCAGGTCGACGTAGCGTGTGGCGCGGCTGAAGTTCGTAGGTTGCGATCATGTACACAGCTGGGAAATGTAGGTGCCTTTATGGCTCTGCAGCTCTTTTGCAAGCCCTCGCTCTTGCCAAACATGGAGACATGTCAGACATCGACTCGGCAATGGCGTCGTGGAATGCGTTCCTGACAGACCCAGACCCCGTTGGTACTCTCTGATGTTTCTCTAACTGGCAGAATCTAAGATCGACGGTCATTACAGCAATCGGTGTCTTAGCATCTGTAATCGAGTGAGTGAAGATAACAAGTTGTGGGCGGTCGTTTTTAAATTATGCAAAGTGCGTTCGTTGTTGGAGGCCTTGATGATGCTGATGCATCCGTTGTGGACGATGTTTCTTGCCGAAGACTGGGCATCCTGAAGTCCAATGGCTGCGAGCAGTCCGCTGTTTGCTCAGCTGGAGACGGCTTGCTACTCTGCGCCCAGGCGTCTAAGCCCAGTGTGCATTTCTACCGCGTGAACCGAGTTTGCTTTCACATTTTTCCCTAACCTTGGGAAGGATGATGCAGTCGTCAAATCCTTCACTGCAGAGCGCATAAGATCAATCTGCTGTGGCTTGAGGGGAACTATTTGCGCCGCGGGAACAACTTCCGGAAAAATTTTGCTATGGGAAGTTGCGTTGCGTAGTTTGTTGCTAATTATGATGCAAGACCTTGACCGGAAACCTGCTGCGGACATTCAATGCTCATTATTCTGGAGTGACTGCATTATCGTTCAGCGAGGACTCGACGTTTCTCCTCTCAGGGGGCAATGACGGCCTCGTGCGCGCATGGAACCTCATCGAGTTGAGGTCGACCTGCCCACTTGCTCATTCGCCAGGGTTCTATCCCACCCCAGCGACGCAGACCCTGCGCCGTACCAAAGCTGGACGGAGCACACGCTGTCCGTCACCTCTCTCTTCTTCTCCCTCTCAGCCTCCGTCGGCCACTTCCTCACGACGTCTCTCGACCGCACCCTCAAGGTGCCCCACATGGCTCAGACTCTGACGGCCTCAAGGTCTTCTCTCTCTTGCGTCGCACCCTCGTTGCGACGGTCGTCTTGCCTGCTGCTGTGACCTGCGCGGCTGTCCACCCGCTCGATCGTTACACTTTGTGCGGCGCTGCCGACGGTACTTGTGCGCCTCTCGCTTTTCATTCCACGAGGGTACTTATACGTTGTGGGCCACAGTGCCTTAGACACGCCTCCTCGCCAAGTACGGGCTCATCCTGGCGGCGTTTCCGGTGTGTCATTCGGTCGCGCAGGGGACCGCTTTGTGACTGGCGGCAAGGACGGGTTGGCGAAGGTTTGGTGCGGTGAGACGTTTCAAGCGCTTGGGACGTATAATTTCTCCAAACGTATCTGAGCCTGTTGCCGTCAATGACGCTCTCAGCAATTTCATTCATCGCGGCAGTGACGTTCAACCCGCAAGAAGGGTGCCAGGCCAAGATGGGTGCCCTGAAGAAATTCAAAGTTTGAGTGAGCGTTTGTTGCGGTGACTTAAAAGGCTGTTGAAGCGGATTCGGAGAGAAGATGTATTGCAGTGCAACACTTTTGTGAAGCTGAAGATGAAGAATCATCGGGCAAAGTAACCCACGCGCTCGATTGGGTTTGACCATGAAGGTCTTACGGATGGAAGGGAAAACGTCTGAGCAACCGAGTTGCTCTGGAGAGCTTGACCAATGGAAGCAGGTGGCCGTCAAGTGTAATTGCGCTTACGACGAAGATTGGGTTTGAAGTTCGTCAACTCGCGGCGTCAATGTTGACGTCCACACTGTTGTAGTTAAAAGTACAAAATAGTTTGTGCATGGACGGCTGGGGAGAATCTTCGGCGGATTCTGAGCGAGGTGTAGATGTTTCAGATGCCATTGAAGCTGCTGACCAAGACTTGAAGAGTCTGCGCCAACTTGTTGACGTCATTGGGACTGCGAAGGAGGGGCGGAATTCGCGGCAGAGCGCTGCGGCCAAGCGAGACTCTTTGAAATCGAAACTGAAAGATATCCAAGGAAACATTGGGAAGGCTAGAGGGCTTGATAAGAGGGCTATCGATAAGCTTATGGCCACTGTCGTGACTATGCAAAGATCGCTGCAAAATCTCTCCAAGGATTTGGCAGACAAAGAGCGCGACCAACGTATCCAAGAAGAAGCGCCACATGTCGAACACGGAGACAAGTCGCCCCATGAAGCTGCGCGGAAGAGTCTGGATCGCGTACAAGAAATGCGGCGAAGCCACGAAGCTGTGAGAGTGATCCGCGCAGGGGATATTGAGCTCAAGGTGGAGGAAGAGGACGCGATTGAGATGCAGATTCAAGAAGAGAAGAACAGAGGGCTGAAGGCTATGGAGAGTGACGTGAAACAGGTGCGGATGGGTCGGGTGGGGTGGTGACGGGGCGCAGGTGAATGAGCTGTTCAACGACGTGAGCGTGCTGACGGAGGAGCAGCAGGAGGACATCGACACAATTGAAAAACATGCAGAGGAGACGCATGAGCTGACAAAAGAAAGCGTGAAAGAGCTCAAGAGAGTGCGCGCCAGTTTTGTGGAAGTGGCTGACGCCGCAGGCGGTAAAATTGCAGCGGGCAGCAAGGAAGAAAATGCTGATTATTTGTGTCATTATCACAATCATTATTTGTATCGTAGCTGGAGGAGGCGTCGGCATTTACTTTGCAGTGCGGAGATGAGTGTATACTAAGTAAATTTGGAACAACAAGAGCGCCCTTAGACTGAGGACTTCTTGAGCTTCTGCAGCTGCTTCTGCCATGAGTCCTCGCCACCGCCGCTGCCGCCGGAGATTTGGCATCTGTAGGCGCACACAATGATAGTCGAGAGCAACTGGGCTGTTAGATCGGACGACATGGAAGTGGCACCATGATGCCTCCCATGATAAAGGCAACAATGGGCGCAGCGTTGAAGAACGGAATGGACGTGGCAAGGCAGTTGACGACTTGCTGGATGGCGTCACGGACGTTTGCAGCTAGATTGTTTGCAAGGCCGAAGAAATTGTTGCGAGAGCCTAAAATGACTGCTCCGAGGGCGATCAAGATGATGCCAAAGAGGGTGAGCATGACGCCCATCTGCGACATGAGCACAAAGGGGGTGCGGTGCCGACGAAGCAGAGGCAGCAAGAGTTCTCTCGGATAGCAGAGCATATCGTCGTGATTGCGATGATGAATGTAAGCAATCCAAGGGCTCCAAGGGCTCCATTGATACCCCGAGTAAGATTGAAGGGAGTGCGGAAATCAACTCCTTGGATCGAAGTGTTGCCAGTGAAGCTCAAATTACACGAAGCAAAGAGGCTCACGTTAAGCAGACCGTTTGTTGCATTCAGATCATTGTTTGCGATGGCCCGCTCGATCAGGATTGCGTTGTAGATTGAAAATCCAGCAAGGACACCTCCTGCTGCCTGCGACGATTCAGAACGACAATCACCGAAGAATGGTGCAAATAATGCATACAGGCACACAGAAACCATCTTACCAGCAGAAGAATGTTCAAGAAAACGATGAGAGTACGAGGTCCGCCTGCAGCCATTTTTTCCTCTTTTCGTGAAACTGTTAAATTAAAGTCGCTTTAAATATACAGATTGCATATTTTGCACTTCAACGACGTTTTCGTCGAGTTCTAAGCTTGAACAGTGCCGTGACAATCAAGTCGGCAAGAGACATGCTGTATTGGCCGACATTTGTCGATCCCGAGACAGTGCTTACGTTGAAATGAAGTTCTGCTATGGCGACGACTTCACGTTTTTCTCGGGGCTGCTCCGACTCTCGACTGCTTTTCGGATAGCGTCCATCCATTGAAACATGTCATCTTGTGAATTCGCCTGAAGATCCAATCGGCGACCACTTTTCGTCTGCAAAACGAACCCGTACCTCTTGCTGTTGGGCTGGATGGAAAGAGGAATCACGTCGCTTAAGAACAGAGTGCCTTTTTCTTCAGATTCGTTCTCAGTGGAGAAGTATTGCAAGTAGCCAGCATCCACATCCAAAAGGAACCACCGTTTCTTCCAGTTCCGCCTCCCAAAGATGCTTTCGCCTTTGCCTTTCTTCGCCAAGAACCCTCTCTTGGCCATGTCCGCCTCTTGCTGGCTCGGGTCGCTGCTCCGCTCTGCATCGACGCTTACAATAAACTTCAACGAGCTCGAAATGCCCCGTTCCTTGTGCTGTGCAATGGCAGCGGCCAGACCGTCTTGGTCATCAACTCTCCGAAGCGCCTGCATCGCGACATCAACAGCTTGCAGAACGACACGAGAGTTCCTATCGATGAAAAACTTGCGGTGCACGAGGCTTGAAATCGAATCAAAATCAACTGTCGCTGCGACAACAACTTTCTTCTTCTCTCCCGTTGACGGCAAGAGGAAGCTGACCATGAGGCAGCTTTCGTCAACAGCCGGCGACGACAGCCGAGAGTCAACTTGCCGGTCCGCCTCCTGCCGCACGAACAGACTACCCGAGACGTCACCGGAGTGCAGCCTGAAGGACCCATCGTCGAGCTCAGAGTCTTCGCTGCCTTTGAGAGGCCTCGATTCTGGCGACGGAACAGATGAAGATAGGATGTCTGCCGCAAGCTGAGGGGGCAGCGAGATGGGGATGTACTTCGACAAACCGCGAGGATCGACCGCGCGGACGACGTCGAGGGCATCAGCCGCCGACTGCAGCCGCAGGGTCGAGTCAGGGACGATCATTCGACGGATGATTGACTGCAAAGAAGGATCCATCCGAAAGAGTGCCTTCTCAATCATGTCGCGGTTGTCCAACAGGTCCGCTGCTCGAACACCCGTCCTCAAATGCATCGCCGTCATGCCAAGGCTGAAAATGTCTGACGAAAAGGTCACCATGCCAAAGCACTGCTCGGGCGAAGCGTAGCCCTGCGTGCGGACCCTCGTGTGGACCCGGCCTCCAAGGTCCTTCTCGTCCATGATTTTGCAGCTTCCGAAGTCAATGAGAAACAGTCGCCCCGTTGCCGCTTCGCGAATGATATTGGCAGGCTTGATGTCCCTGTGGATGATGCGATGCTGCTGCAACACGCATAGCGTCGACAGCACCTGTGACAAGAAGTCGTGAAGCTCATAGTCTGCAAATCGGTGCCCTCTCGAAGTGATGCGCTTCAGGTCGTCTCCGTCGATGAAATCCTCGACGAGGCAGCGGCTGTCTTTGAACTCAAAGTACGCGTAGAACCTCGGCACCCCCGAGGACGCGTAGTTGGCGCGCGTCAGTTTTTCAAGAATAATCGCCTCGCGCTCAAAAAGCTCGACCGCCTTGTCTGAGATCGTGCTGGAGCAAACCTGGACCTGTTTCACCGCCACTCTGAACTTTGACGGCGTGTCGAGGTCAACCGCGAGGAAGGTCTTGCCGTAGCTGCCAGCTCCGAGAACTTTGGAGATCTTGTATCGCTGTCTCAGGACGAGAGTGGATCCGCATGATGCGCAATTGGACGATGGGCCCCAATTCAATCGGCCTGAGCAGCCTTCGTTCAGGCAGTACCACCGCTCGGATTGTCGCGCTTTTGCTAAAGTCTCGATCGCTCGGCGCACCTCGCTACTGATTTCAGTAAGAGTGAAGGCATTGGATCCGGTAGAGTCTTTGAAGTAGATATCGCAGCCGCTGCGCAAAAGGAAGGCAACAGTTTCGATAGGCCCCTTGATAGCAGCTGGTCACCGTCAGCATATTAATTACAAGGACACTCACCAACAAGGAATGGAGTAAGGCCCCTCATGGTGCAAGGCCTGTCAACGACTGCTCCACTCGAAACTAGAAGCTCGCATACTAAAGTGTGCCCTTTGACCGCCGCAACAAACAAAGGGGTGACTGGTTCTCTCAGGTAGCTCTCATGGAGACTCTGCGGAAGCATCGCCCGCATGTTCACGCTCTGTACAATCGGAAGGAGCCTCTCGACGTCACTGTAGTTGCGCCAATATACCGCCGACAGAAGATCTGAAATTGACATAAAACACCAATTAAAAGCGAAAATCCACAATTGGTGAAGTCAATACAACTCTGGCCAATTGGCTAGTTCCTCCCCTCAGCCCCGTCGCTGAGTCAGGTCCCTTTCGCTTCGCTTATCGCCGATGTGCTTACGTAGTCCTGAGCTGCCTGCGGCCTTCAGGCTTCTTTCCCCCCTCGCGATCTTTTCCACCCAGCCTCTTCAGACTTCCCGCCGCTCTTCGATCCACGTCCCCTCAATTTCCGATCGGCTCTCCTGAGTTTAATTGATTCCGCATCTCCTTTGCCGCCTTGGCAACATCCTCGTACTTTGTGCGTTTGCCAAAGATAAAATGTAGAATTTGCGCAGATTAGTCAAAGAGAGAATACTTTTTCTGAGAGAAGGCTAAGATCCCCTCTTCCGTTTTAAAGCTCAAAGTCCTTTTGGAACCCCAAAAAAAACAAAGACGGTCCTTCACGCTTCCTCCCTGGCTCCCAATCCAACAGCCGCTGACTTCTCCATCTGGCGCCAGCCCACCATGTTTCTTGTTCACTCTCAAAGCTCTCTCTTTTGCATCGCCTCCAGTGCATGCTTGTATATCAGTAGACAAGGCCCCTGAAAAACTTCAATGGCTGGATCGTAGGTCCAGCCATTGAAGAAACTGTGTGGCATGTTTGAAGGGGCAGACTTCACAGGGGGGCTCCTCATCATATTATCTCACGCTGCTTGAGTGGGTATGGAGCGGAGAAGCATTTACTGAATGAAGATAATGTAGAAAGGCGACTGACTGGTAACAGCGGACATTCACAAATATATGAATTAGCCGAAGCAAAAATCAAGGCCAGCAGAGGAGTTGTAGAAGTTTTTATCGGTAATCAATGACGTAGAGAACACTCTTCAAGTGTTTAGGGAGCAACCCATTACAAAAGTCACATGCATTTGTTAGTTAGTTAGTGAGCGAGCTTGCAATGTCGACGACTTGGGTGATATCTCACGCTGTCTCCGCATCTCATGTCTCCAGTCTTTCGACAATGGTTTTAAGCGAGCCAGAAAGTGTGGATACGTTATGAAGCAGTCCGAGGAGAATAAGGAGCAATGGCAGCTGCGTTGGGTGGTTTTGCAAGACGATTTCTTGTATTATTTCGAGAATGCCCCCGTACTATGCTTGGAGATGATCGCATTGACGTTATGAAAGGAAATGATTCAAAAGGGGAAAATACCCTTAGAAGGTCTCTCTGTCGAGATCATGTCTGCCCCATTCGGCAGCGGCCGCCGTGAGCGGAAGTTTTGTCTGAAGATGGACTCGAAGAAAGGCGATAAGACGTCGACCTGCTGTATGGTCTGCGTATTGCGCCTCCTTACTCGCAAGACCTGGCTGCTGAATCGGACCCAGAGCGAAGGGCTTGGAGCGATGCGATTCAGCAGGAGCTCCGTCTTTCGAAATGGCGGACAGAGGAGATATTTCGCCCCGAAGGCGTTGACGTGAGGGCGCTCTGTCTCATTACCTTGATGTAATTGCGCCAGGAAAACATTGTCCCGCTCTTCAACCCGCGCAAGACGGGCTTGTTGGCCAAGTGCAGGGGGGGCATGTTGAGCAGCGACTGGAAGACCCGTTGGTTTGCCCTCCAGCCTGAGGCCCTTTACTACTTCGAAACTGCACCTGTGGCGTTGTCGTACGCGACCCTGACCCGCAGGACGTTCGGTCAAAGGGTCAGATTCCGATCGCTCGATGCACCGTTGAGGCCGACTTTGATGACAAGCACCCCTTCAAGATGAAGCTCTCGACCATGGGCCGCACATTCTTCCTTTGTGCAGAAGATCAGACGGAAATGAGCCGCTGGATTCGCTCAATCCAAAGCATCGGCGAGGAGCGAGATCGCCGTACATCTCTCCACCCCCCCCCCCCCCCCCCCCCCCCCCCCCCCCCCCCCCTCCCCCCCCTCACGCACGGG
>JAIYDP010000059.1 GCA_027487435.1 Verrucomicrobiaceae bacterium
ATAGCCTTTTACGCGACCCCCAAGGCCTACGCCGCGAGCCTACGCAAAGAACGAAAAAACAAACCGCGTAGTCATCATCATAAACGCCATAGCTGAAGACCTACGACACCTATGACCAAACGCGCTTCATAGGACGCTTACAGTTGTGTTTTTGCGCATGCGCAAGTTTCGACACATAGCCTGCGATTGGTAATCACCACGGGCGTGTCGTCGTTTTTGGATCCAAGAGGCGAAGGTTTGGATTTTGATTCCGTGTTGGAGCGCAAAAGCTTGTCCTGTCATGCCGCTGGCTTCAAAGGCATCAAGGATGGCTTCGCGCTGCTCGCGTCCTAGCGTAACCCTCCCAAGCACATCGGTCTTGAGTAGGGCTGTGGTTAGAGTGGGCAGCCCTTCGGTGCCAGATGATTGATTCGTCGTAGTCATAAGTGTCGTAGGCTACCATCTACGACGTTTATGACTAGAGGCGCTTGGTGGGACGCTTACGCTTCTACCATTTCTGCGGGAATTTTTATGAGGTCAGTCCCTTCTTATGCACAAGTTGCTCCACATCATTTACGGCGTGCTAAAAACCGAAAAACCCTTCGATGCAGACTACCTCAAAAAATATGAAAATAACGCTTGATCTCAACACCGCATCTGACCCCATTCATGTGCAAATTGCGTCAGGAGCTTGCACATTACACTTTATATAAGTTTCGAACAACTTTTTCCAGATCAGATACCAAAGATTTATAATTTTTAAATCCAAAAAATCTAATTTTCATTACAGTTAAAACCCCATCATTTATTATTATAACTACATTAGAAGTATAAATCTCAATTGACCAATCGCATAAAAAAATTGATTTTATTAGTGATAGGAACTTTGCATGAAAACATTCCCTATCATAATCGAATTTATTTTTCACTCCCAATTCACCAGCACCTTTTAGTAATTCAATCAAACCATATTCAAACCCCTCGTTGTTGTGCCAATCAAAAATTTCATAAAAAACTTCACCCTTCTGGTTGAATATATGAGATATATGATCCGCAATGATTATTGCCCAAGCATCTGGTTGGGTGAGTGGGTCATTAAGAGAATAACGTTCAAATGTTAGAGATGTCACAATTTAGCTAAAATTTATGTTTTTCTATACGATAGTCGAAACGGCCTTCGCCTAATTCCGCTGGAAAAAAATGACCACCTGGATCGTGAATGTCATCACAATTTTTAGGGTGATACCAACCATACGCTTTACGAAAAAATTGACGCCCAGAAGGCGGAATGAAGTCGGTCTCAGCCCAACGCATTCCAATCTCAGGGGTCAGTCCACGCATGGTAACATTTTTCCCATTTCTTTGCATTGCCTTTTGCGTTGTTTCATCTGTTTTTCCTTGCTTGATTAAGCGGCTCACAGATCGATCATGCCCCTTTCCTAGACGACCTGCAATCCAAATGTTGCTCACGCTTACTGTGGCCATGCCCAAAGAGACAGAAAGGAAATGTTTGGCACACGGCGTTTTCAGCATCGGCTTCCGCGTCGCCCGCAGTTCCGCTCCCTAAACACAACGCGGAGCGATGCGGGGACTTTCTGACCGCAGATGAATCAAAACGCTCCGTTTTTCCCGTTCCACCGCCGTAGATGAATCAAAACGCTCCGTTTTTCCCGTTCCACCGCCGTAGATGAACCAAATCGCTCCGTTTTTCTCGTTCCACCGTCGTGGATGAATCAAAACGCTCCGTTTTTGTCGTTCCACCGCTGTGGATGAACCAAATTGCTCCGTTTTTGTCGTCGCCCCGCCGTTCCGGGGTCAAATTGCTACGTTTTACCCGATGCAACGCCCTCTTTAGCCCATACAGGGCTCCATATTTCGGGGCGAATGCTCCCCAGGGCGATGCACTGGTCTTAAATGAGGAGTCCCGTTGGGGAGGGAAGGAAAGAGAAGCCATCGACGATCAAAATGCTTGGCAGACCAGCGCTTCCCTTCTAGCGTTTCGGCCATGTCGCACCCACACATCGATGTCCATCGCATCGCTCGCTTGGCTCGCCTCGAACTCACCGAGGACGAAGTCGCTTCGTATTCTTCTCAGCTCGACGAAATCATCGGCTACATCGATCAACTCTCCGAACTCGACGTCAGCGGCATCGAACCCACGGCCAATGCCATTGCTCTTTCCGCACCGATGCGGGACGATATCGTCGGCACCAGCCTCCCGGCCTCCGCACTGATCCAAAACGCTCCCGACCACGCGCAACAACAAATTCGCGTCCCAAAAGTCGTCACCGATGCCTAATCCCCACGCCGCCATGTCTCTTCACAACCAAACGCTCTCTCAGCTTCGCGACGGCCTAAAACAAGGCTCATTTACCCCTGTTGATATCGCAGAATCCTGTATCGCCGCTGTTCGCCAGCACGATGAATCCATCGGTGCTTTTCTCTCCTTTGATGCCGAGGCCATTCTCGCCGCCGCACGCCAAGCCGATATTTCCTTGCCACTCGGAGGTTTACCTATCGCGATGAAGGACAACATCAACGTCCTTGGCCAACCGTGCACTTGCGGCTCCAAGTTCTTGGAAAACACCTACACCTCCCCCTACGATGCCGGCGTTTCTCGTAAGCTCCGCGAGGCAGGTGCTATTTTCTTTGGACGCACCAATATGGATGAGTTCGCCATGGGTTCTTCGACCGAAAACTCCGCGCTTTGTCGCACCGTCAACCCCATCGCCCCTGACCGCATTCCCGGCGGTTCCTCGGGCGGTTCTGCTGCCGCCGTTGCCGGCCATCTCGTTCCTGCTGCCCTCGGCTCAGACACCGGCGGTTCCATCCGCCAGCCCGCCTCACATTGCGGCATTGTCGGTCTCAAGCCTTCTTACGGACGCGTTTCCCGCTACGGCGTTGTCGCCTTTGCCTCCTCCCTTGATCAAATCGGTCCGATGACTCGCTCTGTCGCCGATGCCGCGCTAGTGCTTCAAGCCATTGCTGGCCACGATGCTCAGGACTCCACCTCTCTGCCGCTTGCTGCGCCAGACTTTTCCGCGACACTTCATCACGGGGTCAAAGGCCTGCGCCTCGGTCTGCCGAAAGAATATTTTGCCGAAGGCCTCGATTCCGCCGTCCGTGCGGCCATCAATGCGACAGTAGAAAAACTCACTGCGGAAGGTGCGGAAATCGTCGAGATTTCTCTCCCGCACACCTCTTACGCTGTCGCCACCTACTACATCCTCGCCCCAGCCGAGGCATCATCGAATCTCTCGCGCTTCGATGGCATTCGTTACGGCCACCGCGCCAATGCCCCAGCCGACATCCTCTCGCTCTACGAACGTTCCCGCGAAGAAGGTTTTGGCCCCGAAGTCAAACGCCGCATCATCCTCGGCACCTACGTGCTCTCCTCGGGATACTACGATGCCTATTACACCAAGGCGCAAAAAGTCCGCACCTTGATCCGCCGCGATTTCGACGAAGCCTTTGCCAAGGTTGATGCCATTCTTTCGCCCGTTGCTCCGACGCCTGCTCGCCTCATAGGCTCCTGCAGCAACCCACTCGAAGACTTCATGGCTGATGTTTGCACCATCCCCGTCAACCTCGCAGGTCTTCCTGCGATCTCCGTGCCGCTCGCCGATGCAGCGCTGCCCATCGGTCTGCAAATCATCACTCCCCACCTCAGCGAAGCCCTGCTTCTACAAATCGCGCAAACCGTCGAGCAACTCAACGTTTGATGATCTTCAGCGATGATCATCCTTGCTCGCAAATCGAGGAAATGGTAGGCACTTTTGTGCAAAAACGATCGTAAGTTTTATGAAAGTTTCAGGCAGGATTTTCGTATGATTTGGCTATGATACATCAATGGAACGGGCTGTGTTTGGCGGTGTTGCTTAGCGGGAGCGTGATGGCAGCGGAGAAGGCACCGGAGTTCGTCGAGCTCTTCAATGGCAAAGATTTGAGCGGTTGGCAGGGCAAGGGCTATGAAGTAGTGGATGGTACGATCGTTTGCACGCCAGAGGGTCGCAACTTGATGACGGAGAAGCGCTACGCCGAGTATGTTTTGGACTTTGAATTTCTGCTGCCGCCCGGTGGCAATAATGGCTTAGGCATTCACTATCCGGGCGAGGGCGATGCGGCATACACGGGAATGGAGTTGCAGATTTTGGACGATACCTCACCGCAGTACAAGGACTTGAAGGATTATCAATTTCATGGATCCATCTACACCATGGTAGCAGCCAAGAAGGCACCACTGAAGCCAGTGGGCGAGTGGAACCGCGAGCGCGTGACGGTCACCGCAAATTCGGTGCGCGTGGAGTTGAATGGCGTGGTGATTACCGAGGCGAATCTTGACGAACTGGAGAAAAAGAACCCGAAACACCTAGGTGTGAAAAGACGAGCGGGCCACATTGGTTGGTGCGGGCATGGCGACCGCGTTTCGTTTCGCAACATCCGCATCGCCGAGACGGCTCCCGCCGTAACAGCAGAGGCATGGAAGGCGGAGGGATTTGTGCCACTGTTCGATGGGGCTTCGTTCACAGGTTGGCGTGTCGAGAAAGGCAGCGAAGGTCACTGGACGGTGGCGAATGGCGTCTTGCACTATGATGGAAAAAGCCAAGCGAAGATCAAAGATCTCTGGACGGAGAAAGAATACAAAGATACGACCATCCGTTTCGATTGGCGCTGGAGTGGCATGGGTCCGCGAATGAAACGTCCAATCATCGATCCGGCAACAGGCTTGGAAACGGGGAAGACGGAAGATGTGGAGGAATTGGATAGTGGCTTTTATCTGCGAGGAGCTATCGCATCGCAAGTGAATCTTTGGAACTGGCCCGTGGGATCGGGAGAAGTCTATGGCTATCGCACGAACAAAAAACTTTCCAAAGATATCTGGGCTGGGGTAACGCCAAAAGAGAAGGCAGATCATGCTCTGGGCGAATGGAATCGCATGGAAATCACGATGAAAGGAGATCGCTTAACGGTCACATTGAATGGCAAACAATTGATTGATGCTGCACAGTTGCCCGATGTTCCAGCGATGGGTCGGCTAGGCCTGCAAGATCATGGAAGCGCGATCGATTTTGCCAATATTTGGGTGAAAGAGTTGTGATTCAACGGATTGATCGATCATTCTCAAATCCGAAGTTGACCGCGGTCACTGCCAGCCATCAACTTCGGATCTCGGGTTAAACTGACGAAGGTTTGCTTCGCTCGATGTTGGGATCCCCTAACGCGATACCTTATCAACGAAGTCGATAATTGGCTGCGGATCTTTCAAACTGTGTGGGTGGTGTTTGCCGCCGGGCTTGCGAATCACTGTGATCGACCCGCCTAGCGCGAGGTAGCGTTTTTCTACAATGTCGATGTTTTCTTGGACGGGAACGACTTCATCTGCATCACCTATAACGGCAAGAATTGGTATCTTTGCTGAGGCGAGTGGGGCTAGATTGTCCACGGGATTCAGTTCATATTTCATTGCCTGTTCTTCTGTGAAACCATAGGCAGCTAAGCAGCGGGTCCAGTCGCCAGATGATCCTGGACCTTTTCCTTTGCCTCCAGGCCAGCTCTTGAAATCACAAACGGGAGCATCCACATAGAGGCCCGCGGTTCGAAGTGGTCGCCGCGCCGCCCAGTGAAAGGCAAATAAGCCGCCACGGCTGAAACCGAAAAGCACGCACCGCTCCGATAACCCAAAGCGAGAGGTGAGATGCGCATGAAAGTCATCCATCGCTTGCATGGCAAGTGGAGCACCGTAGAGATTTTGCACCGATACGTAGGCGACGTGATAGCCTTTTGCCAAAAGCGCGAGATCGGCTTGTGGTTCGTGTCCGAAAAATTCTGTGCGCCAGATCCAAGGAGCACCGGGAGCCGATTGCTTTGGTTTGACCAAGAGGGCATCTCTTCCAGCTACGACAAAATCAAGCTTTTCATAGCCATTCCAAAGCGATGTTCGAGGGGCTATGGCGGCTTTGTATTGGAGCAGTAAAGCCGCAGCCTCCTGTTCTGCCTGATCTAACGCTTTGCCAGCAGGCACACCAGGTCGCTTGTGGCCGGTTTTACTCAGCCATGCGTGCTTTAGTAAGTCAGCGCGCTGTTGCAGCAAAGTCTGCGATTTTTCATCGGGAGTCCAAGGCTTACCAGGTAACTTGAGAATCGCCCAAAGTTGCGGAAGTATCGACTGCGCCATGAAGTTGTGGCCGATCGTGCCAGGATGCACACCGTCCGTTGCATAAACAAATTGGGGTTCATGTTGCTTCTGTTCTGCAATCGATTTTCTTAGGTCTGCACGGATGTCGATCACCGACCAGAGCGGCTTCCTTGGTTGCATCAAAAAGGTAGCTTGATCATCGAGAACAGCATCGTAGAGATTCACATCTTTGGTTCGCACATCCGCATGAAACAACGGTGCCGTTACGAGGATCAATTGCGCTCCGCTGTTCTCGACGACGCTCTTGAGTTCCGTGATGCCTTTTTGGAATGCTTGCTGACGAGTTTCATCGAGGGGCAAGAGAATCCCATCGTTCATGCCGTAGCAAGCGATGACCACGCTGGCGGGATAAGCCTGCAATATGCGTGAGAGACGCTCATGAAGACAGGGCCGAGGGAATGCTCCGCCCGCATGACCGAGCTCGGAAAGGCCAGACACCGTTTCACTGGAGAGGCCGAAATTCACAAAGTCCGCATCGGCAAAGCGCGGCGTCTCGCGCATGGCTGCTTCTACCAACATTGCCCATCGCCCACTGTAGGTGATGCTATCGCCGAAAAATGCCACTTTTTCTGCGGCTTGTACACAAGCCATGCAAAGTATGGCACAAAAAATGAGGAACTTACCTAGGGTTTGTTGCATGAGATCTATTGTACTTTTTGATAGAGGTCGGCGTTTGAGGCTTGGAACTCGGCTTTGAGGCGGACGCGCAGGGTGGAAAGATCGATGAGATGAAAGCGAGTGAAAGTCCAAATTCCTTCTTTGCCATCGTGTTCGATGCCGCAGAGGAGATGAATGGCGTTGTCATTGATTTTCAGAGTTTCGTGCTTTGGTTCGTAATAGAAGGTACGCAGGGTGGAATGCAGAGATGTGGCTTCGAGGAGCTTGGGGTCGAGATAAGCGATCGTGCCAGTGGCGATGTCGGTAATGCGTAAGTCTGGGTATCCCGAACGTTGGGTGGCACCGTTGCGGGTGGGTGGGCTCTCGCAACGCAGGCCGGGAGAGGCATTGATGGTAGCCATCAGCGCATCTTCGAAATAACGTGAAGCTTCATTGATCCGGCGCAGTTTACGGATTGGGGAATCGGCTTGTGATAAGAGCGGCAAGGCTTTCTGCAATGCAGCTTCTACGGCACGAGTGACGCGTTGATGCGCGGCGTTGGTGGGGTCCAAGGCGATGACATTTTTCCCAGAAGAGGCGCGGACGACATCGCTGAAGGCGAAGGTGCGTTGTTCGAGTTTTTCTTCGAGCAGCAAGCGAATGAGTGCTTCATCGGAGCTGGGTTCGGCGAACACGTGTGCGTTGAGAGAGGCAAAGCATGCGATGAAGAGAGCGAGGAATGGGTGTTTCATGGTACGGATTTGGCGCGTGGGTGAGCGCTGTCGTAAGCACTGCGGAGGCGTTCTTTGGTAACGTGGGTGTAGATTTGCGTGGTGGAGAGGGAGGAGTGACCGAGCAGGGATTGCACACTGCGGAGGTCAGCGCCGGCATCGAGCAGGTGGGTGGCAAAGGTATGGCGCAATTTGTGTGGAGAAATCGCAAAGGGTATCGACGACTGACGGAGATATTTTTTCAGCAGCAGATCAATGGCTTGCTGGGTAATGCGAGTGCGGCGTGAACTGAGAAAGACCGGGCCATGGGTGAGAGCGAGGGTCTGGCGGTAGCGTTGAAGCGCCGCGAGTGCAGGGCCACCGATAGGGATGACACGTTCTTTGGCTCCCTTGCCGATGACGCGTAGGCATTCGCTAAGAAAATCGATGTCCTCGAAGTTGAGTGCGCGTAGTTCGGAGATGCGCAATCCGCAAGAGTAGAAGAGTTCCAGCAAGGCGGTATCGCGTAAGGCAAGCCATGGGATCCGAGGCTTTTCTGGTTGGAGTTTGAGGGGCAGCAGGAGTAGCTCTTCCATTTGCGCAAGGTTGAGTACGACGGGCAGTTTGCGTTCGGCTTTGGGCAATTGCAGTTCGGCGGCGGGATTTTTTGCCACCCCATGACGATGGACAAGAAATTTGTAAAACGAGCGCACGGCGGCAAATCGCAGACGAATGGTCGCGCGCGAGATCTCGATTTTCATCATGGAAAAAAGCCAAGCGCGGAAGCCATCGACGGATTCTGTTCGCCAGCAGGAAAATGCCGCACCGCGAAACTTGCGATATTCTGCAAGAGCGGCGCGGTAATTTCGTAGCGTCAGGCTAGAAGCGCTACGCTCGGTGCCGAGATAGCGAAAAAAATCTTCTTCTAGGGGATGACGCAGAGAATCGTCCAACACAGCAGTCAGGCTAGCAAAAGGAAGGGCGGAAACAAGGCGATTTTTCCTGCGGTTACCTACCCGTTCGGTCAAGCTATCGTCCTATTGTAGGGGTGAGGTTGTGGGGGAGCTTGCCTCGCGCTCATTGGTATTCCAAATTTGCTGTTACAGCGGCAGCGGCAGAAGAGGTAAAGCGGATCCAATACGCTGAAAACGCCTCGGGGAATGTGTGGTGGTGTGATTGATCCGCTTGCAAAGCGATGCGATCAATGACCACCCAATCGCCGTAGCCAGAGATATCCACTTCTACGGTGATCGTGGTGGCTTTTGTGGCCTTCAGCGTTAGCGATTTTTTCTGGAATCCGGTCATCAGGTAAGGATCTGATGTTTCACCTGCCTTGACCAGTTGTTTGTTCCATGGCCCGCCCTTGCCAACTGGCGCGCCAAATTTCCATAAGTCATCGATGGCTCCTGCCCATAGTCCGACCTTACCATCGGTGGAACGCACGAGGTGAGGGTTGTCGGCTTTTGTGAGATCCACCCCGGAAAGGATCAACAGACCTCGCCATGAACAGAAGTCGTGGATGCGGCGATTGTGCGTGGAGATCGGGCGCGCCATGGCGTAACCCCCCGCATTTTCGGCTGGCAATTCATAAAAGATCCCCGCCAAATTTAATAAATCACGCTCCGTCGCCACTTCGCGAGCCACGCGGTGATCCGTCGCACTCGCGCCATCGGCAGAGCCTAACGGAAAACGCCAACGCCGGCCTTTTTCATCGACGATCAAGGCGGAAGATGCGTCCACTTGGAAAACGTTTTTCGGCAGCGCAGTTTGCTTCTTGGTGCTAGCAAAAATGTTTGGGTCATCGATACGAGTGAGTTTCATATCTGCGGACATTTGGTAGCAACCGATTTCTTTTCCTTGGGCATCTGTGGCGGCATAAGCGAGCGACAGGGCTTCGTCATCGCGAGCGACAAGGGTGCCGCGCACGGGCTTTGCGGAGTTCGCCGATGCCAGAGAAGGGAAGGCGTCAAGCTCGGTTTGGCGTGCGGGGTTCTGGTAGGTGAACGCGGCAGTGGCTTTTTGGCAATCGACGTTTGTTTTCACTCGGATCCATGGAGCTTGTTGCGCAGGGGGAAACGAATGAAAGGTATTGCAGCCAGCTGTGGCCGTGACCCGCTCCAGTTCGCTCCAGTTGCCATTTCCTTGGAGATCGACTTCAAATAGAAATTCCACCGCGGAGCTGTTTGCGTGGGAAAGGTGAACGCCGCGTGTCTGATAACCGGAGAACAAGTAGCCATCGGAGGCTTCTCCTGCCTTGGTGTCCTCTGCAAGCCAAACCGATCCACGGCCTATCGCGGAGCCGAGTTGGTCGAGGGTGGAGTCGTTGACGAACCAGAGATTCGATTGGGAGCGTGGTGCCGGGAGGTGGCCTTTGGCTTTGCGTTTGTTGAGGAACTCAGACTTGGCGGTATCGTCGCAGCCCATCACGATGCGATCCTGCCAGCGGGCAAAATCGCCGATGACTTTGAGATAGTTTGATCGTGGAGAAATTCCGCCCGAGGACTTGGGTGTGAAGGTGCGTGGGAAGTTCCAGAAGGTGCCGTGCATGGTCATGAGCATCGGCTCTTTGCCACCAGCACCACCTTTGCCATCGGCACTCACGTCGCGAATGCGCGGCCATTCGGTGTTCCATCCGTGCGCGCCATCGTAGGAATGCGAGCCTTTGGGGAGTCGATAGGTATGCCATGTTTGCTCATGGAGGCAGAGCAATAGCACGGATTTATGATCCCAGCCAAGTGCCCACAAAGCCGCTTGAGGGTCTTCTGCGTGACCCCGAATGCCGCCAGGCCCAGTGACCTCGGTAAATTGATTGCGACGCACGATATTCCATTTCGCCGCTTTTCCATCCCACTCGGCCAAAACCCCGCTGGGAGTGCGAGGATTTTTTTGCGCTGCTCCGCCATGCTCGCCGTTGTTCGAATAAACATACAGACCCTGAGCTGAATAAAAACCCTTGCCATGATAGCCGGGGAGATTGGTGTGTTCGACGTTGGGAAAGTCCATGGGCTTAAGTTGCTCATCAAGCCATAGTGGTTTCACGGCCAAGCTCTTGACGTCCACTTCGTAAATGCCTTCTTCCATGGTGGCGTAGAGAATTTTTTCCTCAGGGTTCGACAAATGTCGTGCCATGCCGGTGAGGCGTCCATACATCGCCTGCCAAGGAATGACTCGAACTTGGCGCTTGGTATCGATAATGTAGGGCCCGATGAACAATTGTCCCGACTCCTCGTGGATCATGCGATTTGCGGGAGTGCCGCCGATGCTCTCAGGGCGGACGATTTTTTCCAGCGAAGGCGTGATTTCGTAAAGCATGTCGGAAGAGCCCTTCGGTTGGTGAGGCGCGTAGGTGATGACCCAAAGTCGATCCGCCCACGGGACCACGGCACCCGTGCCGCATTCGTTTTCGCGATTACTAAGCACTAGGTGGGGATAAATTCCAGAATACGAACGTGGCTCTGCAAAAGCCGTAGCCGTAAGGATTCCCAACATGAAGCAACGTGATAACATCATGCCGAATGGTAGGGGGTATAAGATCCTTTGCGCCAGCAGATTTTTTCCTTTTGATGAAACCCGAAATCCCAAGTATTACGCCATCATTTGCCGCGCATGGAATTTCAGAGCTTGGGGCAGCATGTTATGAGAGAAGCTCCAACAAGTGACCATGAATGTCGGAGTTTTTTACGATGCCGTGAAAACGAGATGCTCCTGGTCCTAGCGAAGTCAGTAGCGTGGGGTCGCTTGTGTGAACCGTGCCTGTCCAACCTATGCCGGTATGATTGCCGAGCATTTGCGCGAGTAGTCCTTCAGGTTTGGCGAGCAAATGATTCCATTCCGTCACATCTTTTCCAGCCATACTCGTCGCAATCGCTTGGGCTTCGTTGGTTCGTAATGTTACGTTGGTCGTTTCTTTTATGTAGGCAACAAGAACTTCAGGGCTCGCGGAAATGAGGCGCTCTTGCATCGATGGAAAGCTAGCTTTGATCGCTGCAACTTTGGCAAAGCATTCGTTGGATTTCTGGTAGGAGGCCCCCATGCCGTTGAGGCCTGGATTGGAGTTTCCATGATCGCTGGTGAGAATCACGAGAACGTCGTCACGTCCTTGGAGCATCGCGATGATGGCGGCTGCTGCGTCATCGTAAGCGAGTTGATCATGGAGCAGAGCGGCCGCGTCATTGAGGTGCGCTGCGTGATCGATGCGGGCACCTTCCACTTGGAGGAGAAAACGTTTTTCGCTTTGCAAAAACGTTTGCAGCGCCTTGGTGGCCATGGCTGCCAAGGTAGGCACTTTTTCCTTGAGCTTCTCATCATGGTTGCGATCAAGACTGAAGGGAAGGTGCTTGGGTGCAAACAAGCCAAGGATTTTTTGAGAATTGCTCGATGCGAGAGTTTTGGCATCAAAAGCCACTTGGTAGCCTGCGGCACGGTAGTCAGCCGGCAAATCTTGCTTGTCATTGCGAGTGGATGCTTGAAAAAACTCTAGGCCGCCACCGAGTAGGATATCGACGCGGTCGAGGTATTGGCGAGCAATGCTTTGTTCATCGTCGCGGGATTTGACTTGGGCCGCGAAGCCAGCGGGGGTCGCATGAGTGATGCTAGCAGTTGATACCAATCCCGTGCGGATTCCTCGCTCAGCGAGTGTCCATGCGATGGGCTCGAGCGACCGACCATTGGGTGAAACATTGATCATGCCATTGTTGACCCGTTGACCGGAACCCCATGATGAAGAGGCAGCTGCGGAGTCGGTGACGAGTGAGTTGGCCGATGCGGTGTCCATCAATCCATTGACGACATCGGGGCGTTGCAAAAGTTGCCACCATGTTGTGTCGGCTTTACGGATCTGCTTGGAAAAGGCTTGAGCCAGGGTCAAAACGCCGGGGCTCATGCCATCGGAGACAAGAAAAACGATGCCGCGTATTTTCTTTGAGGCGCTCGACTTTCCCGGTTGCGCAGCGGCTTTACTGGCAAGCAAGCTGGTAATGGCTCCGAGGCCGATGTGTTTGAGCAAGTCACGTCGCACTGTCATACCCTCAAATTACGATGAGAATGAGAAGTTGTCACGCAGAGAAAAGCAAAGATTTTGTCACTTTACCGGCACGGAACCGTGCCAATCATGCCTGAGGATAAAAAAATCCCCCATGCAGAGCATGAGGGACTTTATCAATATAGGGAGTTTGATGGGAAAATTAGAACGCGTAGCTCAGAGCGATACCGCCGAAGAGGTCGTTTTCGCCAACTTCTGCGTTATTTTGCGCTTTGCGCGTTTCAAGTGAGAAGTTACCTGCGACATAGGGAGTGATGGTAAGTGTGTCGTTGAAAGCATAAGGTGCGCTCAATGATGCACGGATGTGGGTCAAGCCCTCGCTGTCAGAATCAGCAGCGGTATAGTAGTTGATGCCATATCCCATTTGCACAAGAGGCACGAGTGATAGTTTGTCGGTGATGGCGTAGGTATAATCCACACCAGCTTCGAAATACCAGCCATCGATTTTGGTGTCGAACCAACTACCGAGGTAAAAGTTGACATCACCAAGAGTTTTCTTGGCGGTAAGGCCGATGTCCAAGGCATTTTTTACTGCAAGGTCACCTGCGCCGTAGGAGGCTCCGTTGATGCTACCAGAGAAGGTATCAAAGAAATGATAGTTTGTAACTACAAGGCCGTAAGTTGCGAACTCAGTCTCGTAGCTCAACGATCCAATAAGGTCTAACTCAGAATACTCTAGATCTCCGCCTGCTGCGTTAGTATCGGCAGCTTGTGTGTAAAGAGCACCAAAGCCTAGGGTAAGGTTCTCGGCAAGAGGAGCGGACAGGTTCACTCCGTTAAACACGTTGTTGTCGGAGAACCAAAGACCACGGAAGAAGTAAGAGGTTTCGTAAGACGCGGTGATGCTACCCGTGATCCATGGCTCAGAGGAGGTCATGGTAGGAGCTGCTGCTGATTCCGCAGCGCCAGCAACAGCAGAAGCTGTAAGGGCTGCCAAGGATGACAATGTCAGTAGTGTTTTCATTCTAGTATTGTTGTTTGTGTTTTTGTTGTCGCAACTTGCGATGCCGTTATGGCAACCGCAATGACTTGTATTGACAAGCAAAATTCATGCCAAGTTTCGATTTTCTCCTAAATTTTGATGAAAAATTGCAATCTTTTGTTCGTAACATTGGAAATCCAACGTAAATTGGTTTTGCATGCGTAATTCTTTCTGTCGTATGTTTCGCCGACCTCGCTGGGAAATTGCACGCGATCTAACACGTTCCACCTATGAAAAACAAACGATACTCTTTATTTTTTCGCCACCCGTTAGCGGAAATTTCTTTTGCACAGAAGTTTTTTGCATGTCGTTTGGGCTTTCGAACGCTGGTTTTAGCTGTCTCATGTATGGTGAGTTGCGTCAGGGCAGAGCCAAACGTGCGCATGTGGACCGATGCCGCGAAGGCGGAACGCGAGGATGCAGATTTTTTGATCCAGGGGGAATATCGTAGCGACGGCGCGGAGAGTGTTCACGGGGCGCAGGTTATCGCGTTGGGCGGCGGAAAGTTTGATGCAGTGATTTTCACAGGCGGCTTGCCAGGTGCGGGATGGGAGCCAAGCATGTATCGCGTCAAGCTTCGTGGAGAGATGGCAAATGGCGGTCTAACTTTGGTTTCTGCATCAGGGAAAACGAAAGCGGTGATTGAGAAAGGTCAACTGACGCTAACCAAAAAAAGCGGCGCGGTTGTGACAATGAAGCGCCTCGAGCGCAAAAGTCCGACGTTAGGAGAAAAAGCGCCGAGTGGGGCGATGGTCTTATTTGATGGTTCGTCAACGGAACATTGGGAAAAAGCCGTTATGGAAGACGGTGAAATGACGGCATCGGGTGCTACGAGCAAAAAGCTATTTGGCAGCTACCGATTGCACGTGGAATTTCGCACGCCCTACAGACCTAATGCACGTGGGCAACAGCGAGGAAATAGTGGCATCTATCATAGTGGACGTTGGGAGACGCAGATTCTTGATTCCTTCGGACTGGAAGTTGAGTCGAACGAGTGCGGCGGAATCTATTCCATTGCAAAGCCTCGGTTGAATCTCTGTTTGCCGCCCTTGGCATGGCAGACGTATGATGTGGAGTTTACTGCCGCGACATTTGATGCTAGCGGGAAGCGCACGGCTTGGCCTCGCATGACGGTGCGCTTGAATGGGGTAGTGATTCACGATGATCTCGAGCTCACCAAGGACTTTACCGCATCTGCGCCTTTGTCCGTGCCGCTGAAGACTGCTACTGGGCCAATCCATTTGCAAGATCACGGCAACCCTGTGCGCTTTCGCAACATCTGGATAGTCGAGAAATAGGCAGTGATTTATCCCTTACGGAAACGTGGGATTTCGAGTTGATTGCGCTTGCGGTTGACGGTGGCGACTGTGACACCGAGTTTCTTGGCAACGGCTCGGTCTGTGGCTGAGCCGAGAAGCATGATTTCATGAAACGTCCATGAGGTTTTTCTTTTCTTGCCAGGATTGTAGGAGGGAATGCCCAAGTCTCTGCGCTTGGCTTGAATGGAGCCGGTCGTGCGGCCAAGAAGTTTGGCAATTTTTGTGTCGGAATCTGTGCCGATGAGCTTGATTTCCTCTGGGGTAAAAAATTTCCACACGTTGGTGGCAGCATAGGAGGGAATGCCGAGCAGCATACGCTTGCGCCGAACGGCTTTGCGATCAATGCCCATGAGCTGGGCAAGCCTGCCATCGGCCATCGTTCCCAGTGCCTTAAGATGCTTGTTACTCCAAGAAGTGCCTTGCTTGGTAGGTTTCGAAGGTGGAATTTGACGACTCTGCCGAGCATGGATGACGCGGCCTACTTGGATGCCAAGTTGATCTGCCAATGCTTGATCCGAGATGGTGCCAAGAAGATTGATGTGCTCCTGCGTCCAGATTCTCGCATTTTCCAACGCTAACGCCTGCCCTCTTTTGCCGTAGGGTGCGGAAATATCCCGATTTTTGATTCTTGCCATGGTTGCATGAAAAAAGAGCCGCACTTTTTGCGGGTGCGGCTCTTTGGTGAAATGTTTACGCGAAAAATTACTCGCCAAGACCGAAGCGCACGTAGCGGCGAAGGGTCACGGTGTCGCCCAACTCTTTGCCTTTGGCTTCGAGCAGAGCTTTGACGGTGACGCTAGGATCTTTGACGAATCCTTGTTCGAGCAAACAGTTTTCGGCAAAGAATTTCTTCATCATGCCGGGGATGATTTTGTCAAACATCGCTTCTGGCTTGCCTTGTTCGGTAAGCTGAGCACGGTAGATGGATTCTTCGGCAGCAACAATTTCGGCGGAAATATCTCCAGCAGCCAAACCACGTGGGTTGAGTGCTGCGATGTGCAAGGTGATGTCTTTTACCAATTCCTTGAAGCCGTCTTTGCTGGCTGTTTCGGGAGATGTGGCACCAAGCTCAACGAGCACGCCGACGCGGCCACCCATGTGGATGTAGGAAGCAATCGCACCTTCGCCCTGAGCTTCGTAGCGGACGTATTTGCGGAAGAGCAAGTTTTCGCCGATTTCGGTGATTTTTGCCTTGAGGCTATCTTCGACACTCAAGCCGTTGACCATCACCGCGTTAGCGCTCTCGAGGTCAGCGGCAGATGATTCGATGAGGGAGTCAGCAAGATTTTTGATGAGGCCTTGGAAGTTGTCATTCTTCGAGACGAAATCGGTCTCGCAGTTGACTTCTAGGATGAGGCCGGATTTGCCGCAAGCAGAAACGCGAGCGGTGACGGTGCCTTCGTTGGCGACGCGGTCCGCTTTTTTGACGGCTTTGGCGATACCTTTTTCGCGGAGAAGAGTGATGGCGGCATCGAAGTCGCCATTGGTTTCTTCGAGGGCGCGCTTGCAGTCCATCATGCCGGCGTTGGTTTTTTCGCGGAGTTCTTTAACAAGTTGTGCGGTAATCATAGGTGGTAGGTCGTGTGGTGTTGTGAAGCAAAAAGGGGCGGCACTGAATGTTTCAGGCCGCCCCGATCGAGAGAATGGGATTAAGCCTTGGTGGCGACAACAATGGCGTCCACCAGGTTTTGAAGAATGATGCGGATCGAGCGAATGGCATCATCGTTAGCAGGAATGGGGTATTCCACTTTCGATGGGTCTGCGTTGGTGTCCACGAGCGCAACGATTGGAATTTTCAAGCGACGAGCTTCTGCCACGGCGATGGACTCACGTGCGGAGTCAACGATGACGATGGCATCTGGCGCTTTTTCAAGGTTGCGAATGCCGCGAAGGTTGCGGAGAAGTTTTTCGCGCTCACGGCCGAGGGCGGCGAGTTCTTTTTTCGACATCGCTTTGAACTCAGGCTGTTTCTCGATGTTTTCGAGATAGCGAAGACGTTCTACGCTTTTGCGAACGGTGGCCATGTTGGTGAGCATGCCGCCGAGCCAACGATGGTTGACATAGTTTTGTCCGGTAGCATCAGCAGCTTCGCGCACGGCTTCTTGTGCCTGGCGTTTGCAGCCGACGAACAGAATTTTTTTGCCCTTGCTGGCGACACCTGCGAGGAAATCTGAGGCTTTATCAAGGCACTTGACGGTTTTGTCGAGGTTGATGATGTAGATGCCGCTTTTATCTTTAAGAAGATAAGGCTTCATCTTGGGATTCCATTTCTTGGTCTGGTGACCGTAGTGAACGCCTGCGTCCACCATTTCGTTGATGAGTTCGTTGATCATATAATGTAATGTTGTCTCTTCTTAACGCAGAGAGAGCGCTTTTGAAAGACTCACCGAGAGGTTCCCTTACGTCTTTCGTTGGTGTATTGAGGTGCAAGAAGGGGCGGGGAAATTATCGAGAACAACCGAATTGGCAAGAAGAAAGTCACAAAAAATTGGTAATTTTGCCAGATGGCGCCCGTTTTCGTGAAAATGGAAGTATTTCGCGGGTGCCTGTAGTGACAATGGTTGGCTAGGTCTTTTCCTCTTCCTTCCAAGCGGTGTAGGGGTGTTGGGTAAGGTGAGAGTTGGAATAGTTGCGGTTGTGCGAAACTTCTCGTCCGAGCCAAGGCGGAGGCTGAAAGATTTCGTTTTCTTGGGCTAGCTCGATCTCGGCGACGACGAGGCCAACATTTTCACCGTAAAATTCATCGATCTCCCAGAGGTGGCTACCTACCGTGATGGTGTAGCGTGTTTTATCGATGAGCGGTGGTAGGCAGAGTGGCAAAAGTGCATGGGCTTCTGCGAGAGGAATGGGGAATTCGATTTCCGTGCGAGTGATTCCCGTGGGGCGTCCTTTGATCGTGAGATACGCGAATTCTCCGGCGATGCGGACACGGACGATGCGATCAGGATCGCGGGAGATGTAGCCTTGCACGATGCGGGTGGCTACGGATTCTTGTTTCCAGGAGTCGTTGACGACGAGGAACTTGCGTTCGATTTCAAGAGCCATGGGGACTGTTTATTCTTTGACGCGTTCGACGTTTGCTTGGAGTTGGAGGAGTTTTTCGTCGATGTCTTCGTAGCCGCGGTCGATGTGATAGAGTCGGCTGATGGTGGAAGAGCCTTTGGCGGCGAGTGCAGCGAGGACGAGTGCGGCGGAGGCGCGGAGATCGCTAGCCATGACGGGGGCAGCGGAGAGTTTTTTGACGCCTTTGATGATAGCGGTTCCGTTATCGACCTTGATGTCTGCTCCCATGCGTTTCATTTCCGCACAATGCATGAAGCGTTGGGGGAAGATGGTGTCCTTGACGACGGAGATGCCTGGAGTGGTCGCGAAGACGGCGGTCATTTGTGCCTGCATATCGGTGGGATACCCCGGGAAGGGAGAAGTGGTGATTTCTGCCCCGATGGGGGATTCGCCGCGATACACCGTAACGGAGTCGCCTGCTTGATTGTACTCAAGTCGGTGGCCACAGTTTTCAAAGATTTCATTGATGGCCGCCATGTGTGCTCGGCAAACGCGGCGTAGGGTGACGCCCTCGCCAGCGATGACGGCGGCGGCCATGAAAGTGCCTGCTTCGATGCGATCGGGAATGACGGTGTGCTCGACCGTGCCAAGCGAAGTCACTCCTTGCACGACGATGCGGCGGGTGCCAGCACCTTCGATTTTCGCGCCCATGGCATTGAGGAAATTTGCGAGGTCTTCGACTTCGGGCTCAGCGGCGGCGGCCTCGATGACGGTAGTACCTTCGGCAAAAACAGCGGCCATCATGACGTTGTCGGTACCGAGAACGGTAGGTCCATGGGTGCCACGAAGGTTGATTTCCGCCCCTTTGAGACCACCCTTGGGCGCGGTGATGATGATGTTTCCGCCTTCGAATTCGGTGGTGGCACCGAGGGCTTCCAGGCCTTTGATGTGGAGATCTACGGGGCGGTCGCCGATGATGCAGCCGCCAGGAAGAGAGACGATGGCGCGTCCTGTGCGGGCAAGCAGCGGCCCCATGACGCAAATGGAAGCGCGCATGCGGCGGACGAGGTCGTAGGGAGCGGTGTCGATGATGGATTTATTGCAAACGCGAATGGTGCCGGAGGAGCGTTCGACTTCGCCGCCAAGGGCGTTGATGATTTGCACCATGTAGTTGGTGTCTGAGACATCGGGTACGCGGCGGATGATGAGTTCTTGGTCAGAGAGGAGAGACGCTGCGAGAATGGGGAGGGAGGCGTTTTTTGAGCCGGAGATGTTGACGGAGCCGCGGAGAATGGATCCGCCGTGTACGATGAGTTTGTCCATGGATGGAAGTGCTTTTTTGTAGTGGTTTGGGACAGGTGTGGAGAGTGATTTTAGGGCAGAGATTTAGCAAGGGGAAAACGTAGAATGCCCGATAGATCTGGCAAAACTCTGATGTGTTGGAATCCGGCGGCGCAAAGAAATTCTGTGACGTGTGTGTGCTGATGGATGCCGATTTCCATGGCGATGGTGCCGCCGGGCTTGAGGAAATGCGGTGCTGTTTGGCAGAAGGTGCGGAGGAGATCCATGCCATCGGCACCAGAAAAAAGGGCGAGCGAGGGATCGTGGAGAACTTCGGGGGTCAGGGTGGGGCGGTCGGTTTCGGGCACATAGGGCAGATTGGCGACGATGAGGTCAAAGGTTTGGCCGTCGAGAGCCGAGAACAGATCGCTGTGAAGGGTTGTGGCGTTGGTTGCGCTGAGTGCGGTGAGGTTTTCCTTTGTGAGAGCGAGAGCTTCTAAGGAGACATCGGCCAGTGTGACGTGTGAGCTAGGCCAAGCGAGAGCGAGAGAGATGCCGATGACTCCGGAACCGCAGCCGAGATCGAGCACGGTTGCGGGCGGGGAAGAGTGCTCTTGGATGAGAAGCGAGACAAGCTCTTCCGTCTCGGGGCGCGGGATGAGAGCACGTGAGTCGGTTTTGAAAGCGTGATTGTGAAAATGAACGCTACCGAGGAGGTGCTGCAAAGGAATGCGCTCGCCGCGTTTTTTGAGATCGATGCGTAGAGGAGCTAAAACGCTTTCATCGAGTGGTTCGTCAAAGCGCATGTAGAGTTCCATGCGTGTGCATTTGAGGTGGTGAGCGATGAGAATCTGCATATTTCGCCGTGCGTCCTCGACACCTCGTTTTTCAAGATAGCGTGTTCCGGATTCGATGCATTCTAAAACGTTGGTCACAAGACGGCAAAGATGCGAGGGAATGCTTGGAAAAGGAAGGAAAAAGAGTCGATTTATCGAGAAAATGGGCGAACTTTTCTTGCAAGATTGGTAATTTTCGTTACGTTGCGTGCGATGATGAGAAGAAAACAAATGATGGCATTGAGCATGTGGCTGGTATGCCAATCCTCGATGGCGGAAACGACATTGTTCCAAGTGTTTGAGGGTGATGGATTTGGTACGTGGGTTGAGACTGGCACGGGATTCGGCAAAGGGCCGATGACAGGAGTGATCACTGGCACGAATGTGAAGATGAAGGATTATTGCGGGGAGTCCGTCGCATGCTCAGCACATGGAGGAGACGACGCAGAAGGTTCGTTGACGTCGGATGAATTTGTGATTGAGGAGCCATACATCGCGTTCAAAATTGCTGGAGGCAACCAAGAAGGCAAAACCTCGGTGCAGTTGCTGATCGACGACAAAGTGGTCAAAGAGGCGGTGGGCAAGAATTCCATGAATTTTGAAAAGGTCATTTGGGACGTAAAAGATCTCAAAGGCAAGAAAGCGAAACTTCGGTTGTTGGATCGCGCGAAAGGGAAATGGGGGATGATCGCAGCGGATCATTTTACTTTCACTGATTCACCAAGGCCCGGATTTCCGCGCCCGATCGAAGGAGAGGCGGCAGCGACCCTAGCGACGACGCCGTTACTGCCAGGTGCTACTGTGCAGAAGGGCATCACAGTGCGTATCGCAGGTGATTATGCCAAGGAGCAAGTCACATCCCCTACCGCGATCTGTTTCGATGAAAAAGGAAACCTGTTTGTGAGTGAAACGCATCGTTTCCGCTTCGGTATCGAGGATGATAGGAATCATACCTATTGGTATTTAGACGACCTTGCTGCACAGACCACAGATGATCGGCGTAAATTGCATGAGAAATGGAAGCATAAAAAGTCTATCGAATCGATGACCAAGCGCAGCGAGATTGTGCGCGTGCTGAGTGATAAGGATGGGGATGGACGATTTGAGACATCGAAAGTCTTTGCGGATGGATTCAATGATGTGTTAGATGGTACCGCGGCTGGAGTATTTGCCATGGAAGGCACGGTGTATCTTGCGAGCATTCCGAAAATCTGGACATTGAAGGACGAGAATGGGGATTTATTGTGCGATAAGAAAGGTGTTATCCAAGATGGGTTTGGCGTAAGGATTTCTTTGAGCGGACATGACCTTAATGGGTTTGCTTTAGGGCCGGATGGAATGATTCACGGCACACTTGGCGATCGAGGCTTGAGCTTTACAACCAAGGAGGGGAAAAAATATCATTACCCGAACGAAGGGGTTTATTTCCGTTTCGAACCAGATGGAAGTCACTTCGAAATTCTGCACACGGGTTTGCGGAATCCAAAGGAAATTGCCTTTGATGCAGCGGGAAATGCCATCTCCGTGGACAACAACTCGGATCAGGGAGATAAAGCGCGCATTGTTTACTTAGTTCCTGGCGGTGAATCGGGTTGGCAGATGGAGAACCAAACCATGCATACTTTTACCGAGCAAATTGGTTTAGACAATGTGCCGATCAATCGATGGATGGCGGAGCGCATGTGGGAGCCGCAGAATGCTGAGCAACCAGCGTATATTTTACCAGCGGTCGCAAATCTTACCAATGGTCCATCGGGGTTAACTTACCATCCTGGCGTGGGGTTCTTGGAGGCAGAGTTAGGCCGATTTCTGATTACGGATTATCGTGGCTCCGCTGCCAGTTCAGGCATCTATTCCTTTGCCGTGGCTCCTGAGGGGGCGAGCATGAAGCTCGTGGATTCGCGAGAATTCAACTGGGGCGTAGGGTGCACCGATGTTGAATATTCTTATGATGGAAAAGTTTTTGTTTCGGACTTCATCAATGGCTGGCAATCGCACGATGCTGGTCGAGTTTACTCACTTGATGCTGGCGAAAAAACCTACAAAGCCGAAGAAGCCAAACAAGCGGCAAAGTGGATGGCCGAGGGTTTTCGCGAAAGAAAAAGCGATGAATTGGTTTCGATGTTGCGTCATCCCGACATGCGAATTCGCCTGCGTGCACAAGTGGAATTAACTCGCCGCCCTGATGGCTTTGCTCAATTCCGCGATTCCATCAAATCCAAGGACTTGTTCGAAAAGCTACACGCTACATGGGGCTTAGGGATCATCGCGCGTCGCGGCATTTTGCTGAGACCGACGGCAGATGGATTCGCCACTTTGCCAAATTCGACTCACAACAATGGCGCACGTGATTTATTGATTGGGCTTCTGAAGGATTCAGACGCAGAAATCCGTGCTCAGTCTTTACGTGCGTTGGCGGATTGCTCAAGCCTCGCCAAGGTGCAAATGCCTATGGCGACATTGCTGAAAGATGCTTCTCCGCGTGTGAGATTCTACGCAGCAAATCTCGTGGCTTCTCATAAGTTGACTCACTTTGTCCCCAACGTGTTGACCATGTTAGAGGAAAATAACGACAAAGACCCTTATCTCCGCGTGATCGGAGCACACGCTCTTGCTTCGGCATTACCAGAAAAACTCTTCCGTTCTCTACTTGCAGAAAAGCATCCAGCCGTTCGATTGGCTGTCGTTGTTGCATTACGCCGACTCAAAAGTGAACAACTAGCTGACTACGTGTCTGATTCGTCACCGCGTGTGTCCGATGAGGCCATCCGCTCGATCCACGACGTAATGCTCGAAAGCATCCGCCCCAACATTGCCGCATTGCTCGACAATCGAGACAACACGAGAACGGAAATGATGTGGCGACGCTTGCTGCATAGTGCGTTCCGTTGCGGCGGCGAAATCAATGCTCGACGCCTATGTGAAGTAGCAGGAGACGCTCGCCTTGACGAAGCTGTGCGCAAAGAAGCGATGCGTCTTCTCTCGGTGTGGCCTAAACCATTTCCTGTAGAGCAGTCGATCGGTTTCTACGCCCCGCTGCCAGAACGTGATACCAATATGGTCAAGCAAGTATTGGCAGAAAAAATCTCAACACTCATTCGTTCAGGCCCTGCGGTTATGGCGG